>JAFYQR010000029.1 GCA_017559825.1 Thermoguttaceae bacterium
CGGCGGAACTTTTCGATTTCGGACGGACGCTCTCCGGGGCGGGAAAACTCCGCGTCTCCGGCAAAACCGGAGCGGTAGTCACCTTGAAGTACGGCGACATCCTCGACGAGAACGGCAACTTCACCCAGGACAATGTTAAAAACCTCGTGTACGGCGACTTTCAAACCGACCGCTACACGCTCAAAGGCGGCGGGTCACCGGAGGAACGCAAAGCGGAGTTCGTTTGGCACGGCTTCCGCTACATCCTCGCGACCGTCGACGGCAACGCCGTGCTCGAAGGCGTGGACGCCTGCGAAATACACACCGACTTCCGGAGAGTGGGAAAATTCGAGTCGTCTTCTGAAACTCTTGATGCGCTCGCGTCCAACAATGAAAAATCCTACCTCGCCAACTATGTCGGCGTGCCGACCGACTGCCCGCACCGGGAAAAACAGTGCTGGAGCGGCGATGCCATGATCGCGATGACCGGCGGCTTGTACAGCTTCGACGCCGTCAAAAACTACGATGCCTTTCTGGACTCCTTCGTCGAGCAGCAGGCGCCCTGCGGCAGTGTCCCGAGGGTGCTGCACAGCAACCGCGCCTCTTGTCACTCGTTCGAATGGGGAGGCCCGGCTTGGGACGGGGCCTTCATCATGATGCCCTACTGGCTTTACGTCTTTACCGGCGACAGCTCCAAACTGAAGCGCGATTTCGACGCGTATCTGAAGCTGATCGACCACTATCTGCGCGAGGGTTGCGAACCGGATACGCTGCTCGTCCCGGTGGGACTGCCGGATTGGTGTCCGCCCGCGGAGGCACCGGAAACGCCGGTGAAACTCATTTCGAGCGCCTACTTTTACGCGATGCTCGCGACCGCCGTCAAAATCGCGCCCGACCCGTTTCAAGAGTTCGACGCGATCGCCGATCTCGTCGAGGAGCCCGACGACGAAACGCCGAACGCCGAGTCGCCCGAAACCGCCGCCGCGTAACGCCGCCGCCCTCTTCTCGCGTTCTCGATAAAAAAACGGTCGCGCCGAACGAAAACTCGCTCGACGCGACCGCTTCTTTTAATTCCGACTCTTCGGGGAAATCGGCGTTACCAAGTCAGTTTGAGCCCGGCGCTTCCGTTGACGTAAGTCGTATAGCCGTTCAGCTGAACGTCGGCGCCGCCGAACGCGCTGAAACGGTCGTTGAAGTTCCAAGTTCCGCCCAAACCGGTATAGACCCAGTCGCGCCCGACGCCGTTGCCGACGACGCGGAACGTTCCGTTCGGACCGCCGACCAACGTCGCTTCGCCCTCGGCGTTCGCGTCGAGGAACTCGTGCGTCCAGTTCATGTAGGCGTTGAAGTCGAAGAGACGGCCGCCCAAGACGGTCGATTTCAACCAACGAACGCCCAAAACGCCTTGCGTCGAGTCGTATTCGGTTTCCAGCCCCTTGACCGCGAGCGCGTTAATCGTTCCGGTTTCGGCGAACTCGTCCATCACGATATGCGTGAACTGCAAGCCGCCGTACGGTTGGAGCGCGGAGGCGCCCAAGTCGAACGTGTAGCCGCGTTCGAGGTAAATCGAACCGGTCCAGCCGTCCGTTTCGCCGTCGAAGGACGCGGTCGGATAGCCGCCCAACGCGATTCGACGGTTGAACTCGTAGTCGACGACGCCAAAGCCGCCGGTAACGAACCCGTAGCCCCAACCGTCGTTCCAACGGAGGTAAGCGCCGAAGTCGTTGCTCGAAACTTCCGCTTCGCCGATCTTGCGGTCGGCGTCGAGATTCGTATTATTGTAGCTGTAATACAACCCGAATTGGTTCGTCGGGTTCGAGCCGAGTTCGAGGCCGAACATACCGCCCAAGAGCGTATAATCGTACCCGGACGCGCCCTTGCGGTCGTCCGCCGCGCCGCCCGCGCCGAACGTCGAAGCCCAGCCGCTAAAGCCGCTTTGCTCGCTCGCTTGCCCGCGAACGCCGGTATATTCGCTCGACGTCAGCGACGAAGCGCGCAACATCGCGTTTTGCGTCAACGTTTGGCGGATCAGGTTGCGGCTTTGAACTTGCGCGTTCATCGCCGACAAGCGCAACTCGCCGGTCAGTTGGTTCAGCGCGCTCGGGTCGCGAGCGATTTCGTTTTCGAGCGCGGCGACGTAAGCGCTTTGTTCGGAATCGAGCCCGCCGTTATCGAGCCAACCGTTCAGGTAGCCGCCGATCGAGCTTTCGTTCGCGGAGGTCGCGCCGTTCGTATAGTCGACTTTTTGCAGTTTCAGCGTGAAATCGCCGTTCGAAAGCGAATCGCGGTCGACGACGAAGCGGTTCCCGGCGATATTGTCGTAAATCAGCAGGGAGTCGACGTTCGCGTTCATCTTGCCGTTTTCGGTCGAAACGACCGTCAACGCGTCGCCCGCTTTGAGCCCGGCGTCCTTCGCCGCGTCGACGTAAACGGAACCCTTCGAGAGGGAAACGTCGCCGTCTTGCGTCGCGTAATTCGTGTAATTGTCGGCGTTTTCAACCGCGACGCCGAGCGTCCCGCCGTTCAGCGAGAAGACCGTCCCGGAGCCGGTCAGGTCGACGCGCCCCGCTTTCGACAGGTTGAGCGAACCGCCGCGACCGATCGCGACCGAACCGAGCGAGTCGGTCCAACCGGTCAGCGTTCCGCCGTTCAAAACGACCGCCGCGTTCGCCGCTTGCGCGTTCGGAGCGTCGGCGCTTTCGCCAAGTTGAAGGACGCCCTGCGAAACGGTCAAGCCGGAAACCGCGTCCGTTCCGGCGAGAACCGCCGTTCCGGAACCGGTCTTCTTGAGCGTTCCGTCGCCGGAAATCGCGCTCTTAACGTAAACAAGCGGCGAACTCGCGTCGAGCGTCAAGACGTTGTTTTCCGCGCCGACGAAGGAAATCGCGTCGGCAACGTCGACCGGCGCCGACGCGTTGGCGATCGTCAAACCGCCTTCCCCGTCGACTTTCAACTCCGCGCCCCAAAGGGAGCCGAGCGCCGCGCTCTTCGCGCCTTTTTCGTTCGCGTAATCGTAAATAATCGTCCCGCCGTCTTTGAGCGTCGTCGCTTCGCGCCCTTCGGCGACGTTGTTTCCGCCGACGACGAGGGTTCCGCCGGCGACGGTCGTCGCGCCGGTAAAGTCGGCCGCCGCGCCCGCGCCGTTGAGAACGAACGTCCCCTTGCCGCTAATTTCGAGCGGATTCGCGCCGCCGTCGAGTTTGTCGACGTAAAGCGAGCGTTTCGCCGCGACTTGCGCGACGGTCGAGCCGCCGAGCGTCAACGTTCCAAGGCGGTTCGTCGCGTTCGCGGTCAACGTCGCGTCGGCGCCGAGGACGATCGCCGAATCTTTCGTCGTCGCGTTTTCGGAATCGAGCGCAAGTTTCGCGCCGGTTTCGGTCGCGGAGACCGTTCCGCTCCAAGCGGCGTTGTTCCCGGCGAGCGACCAAGTTTGGACGGAGCCGTCTTCGCCCGCGACGTTCGCGAGTTCGAGCGTCCCGGCGCCGCGGAGGTTCGCCGCGAGCTTCGTCGACGTATTTTTGTTCGACAGTTTGACGACGTTGTTTTCGCCGATTTCGATTCCGCCGCCCTTTTGATCGGCGAAGAAATCGTCGAGTTCGACCGTCGCGCCGTTCGGGTCGGCGAGCTTGAACGTCCCGCCTTGGCCGACGCTAATTTTGAAACCGGTCGCCTTGTCGTAATGGTTCGAACCGAGCGAGAACGCGCCGCCGATGATCGAAACGTTTTCGACGTCCGAATCGTCGGTCAGGTTCAGCGTCCAGGAACCGGTTCCAGCTTTGTAAATCGTCGCGCCCTTTTCTTCCGAACCGACGATCTTGCCGGAGTAGGTCAAGTCCGCGTCGGCGAAGTCGACCGCCAAGTCTTTCGAACCGGCGACGACCGCGACGTCTTCTCCGCTCGACGAAAGGCCGCCAAGGTAAACTTGTTTCGGCGCCGCCTTCGAAACGTCGAGCGTTCCGGACGCAATATCCGTAAGCGCGTGTCCGAAACCGCCGGTCAGTTTGAACGTTTGACCGGAGCCGACGTCGACGCGCAAACCGCCTTGACCGACCGTCGTTCCGCCGTATTCGACGTTCGCGCCGTTCCCGCCGACCGTCAAAAAGCCGGAGTTCAGGTTCATTTTGTTCGCGAAACCGACCGCGACGTCCGCCGAAGCGTCCGAATCGAGCGAACGGTCGAGCGTGAAGTCGAGGCGGTTGTTTCCGTCGTTCGTCAACGCGGCCGAACCGAGCGCGTTGTACCAATAGCGAGCGCCGGAGTCGGTTTTAAAGGTCGAAACCGCGACGTCGAGCGTTCCGTTCTTCAAAACGACCGAGTCGAGCGCCGGAGGAGCGACCGACCAAGAGTTCTTTTCGCTCTTTTCGCCGGTTTCTTTGTCGGTAATTTCTTCGGTCTTTTTCTTAACGCCGGTATACGTCAGGTTCAGCGTTTGCGTCGCGACGTCGGAATCGACGACGAGTTGTTTGACTTTCGAGTCGACCGCCGAAATCAGCCCGGAATAGGTCGCCGAAGCGTTCGCGTCGTCGGACGAAACGCCGACTTTCAACGCCGTTTGGTTCCCTTGCAGAACGATATTGTTCGCGATTTCGACGCCGTCGCCGAACTCGATCGCCCGCGTTTGGTCGTTTTTGTCGGTTCGCGAGTAAACGACCTTGCCGTCGCCGAACGCGCCGTCGTTTTCGACGCGAACGGTTCCGCCGACGAGATTCGTCGTAAAGGCGTTCGTCGCTTTGTTCCCGGTCGCTTCGTCGACTTCGCCGCGACTGTCTCCGGCGAGGGTCAGCGTTCCGGTTCCCTTTTTCGTCAGCGCGGCGTCCTTGCCTCCCGCGACGATTTTCCCGTTGAAGACTTCGTTTTCGCCTTCGGCGGCGCCTTGCGAAACGGTCAGCGTCTTCCCGCCGAGGTCGAGCGTTCCGCCTTCGCCGTTCGAGCTTTTCAGGTTGACGACCGTTTGATCCGCTTCCATACGAACCGTCCCGCCGTCGACGTCGAGATCGGAGTATTGGCTGAGAACGCCCGCTTTTTCCGCGACGAGCGTCCCGCCTTGGACGACCGTGTCGCCGGCGTAAGTCGATTTTTCGGTCGAATTCATCACGAGCGTTCCTTCGCCCGTTTTAACGATTCCGGCGTCGTTCCCATAGGAGCCGTTCGCGTCCGGTTTCGAATCTTTCGACCCGGCGACGCCGCCGATTCCGTTCGACAGCGTGTAAGTCGCGCCTTCGGCGACTTCGATTTTCATATCGTTGAGGAGGAAAACGCCGCCGCCGATCGCTTCGCCGTTTCCGGCCGGTCCGCCGCCGCCCAAACCTCCGACCGCGACGTTTCCGGCGAGCTTGCCGTTAGTCGAATCGGAGACGACGAACGTAACGTCCGCGTTTTCGCCGATAAAGATCGCGCCGCCGAGCCCGGCTCCGCCGCCGCCCGTTCCGCCGCCTTTCGTGTCTTCGAACTTCGAGCTGGTCGCGCCTTCGACGTAACCGCCGTTTCCGGCGC
>JAFYQR010000030.1 GCA_017559825.1 Thermoguttaceae bacterium
CTTTAAACGATTTGCGGTCGAACGTTGCGCCCGGTCGACTCGGCCGCCGGCGCGGTGTAAAAACGGTCGACAAACAAAATACCGACGTCTATTATATCGCGTTTCGCCGACTTGAAAAGCGGGGGGACGCGGTTCGTTCGCTCGATTTTGCGTTCTTAGACGACCGATTTTAACGATTTTAACGACCGGCGTCGGCGTCGACGGCGGAAGATTCGCGCTCGTCGCCGCTTACGTTGGCCCAAGTCGCGAGCTTGCGAATGCGAGCGCTCAAAAACTCGACCCAACGTTCGAAAAGTTTACGGGTTTCCGGAGCGAACGCGGGGCCGAGTTTTGTCGAACCGGCGAATCGGACTCGCTCGGCGTAGCGGAAAAAAGAGCGCAGGAGAGCGAGCGTTTGGGCGTCGTCCGGCGCTTGCGGCGTTCCGAACTCGCGGTCGAGAAAAGCGAGCGCCTCCGCGTCGGTCGACGAATCGACGGGACGTCCCAAGCGTCGAGCGACTAACTGTAAAAACGCAAGTCTTGCCGTCGCGACGCTTGCGGTTGGATCGCTTTCGACGAAGCGCAACCCGTTTTCGAGCGTCTGGCGAGCCGATTCGACGATTCGGCGATTCCCGAGCGCGACGCGACGGGCGTTGAATCGAACGCAAGCGACGATTCCGTAAAACGTTGCGAACGCGGCGGCGAGAACGGCGAACGTCGCGGCGCCGAGTTTCAAAATCGAACGCGGAACGCCGAGGAACGAACCGTTGTTAAAGTATTGCGAATCTTGACGTTCTGACGTTTGGTCGACGCCGTCGTCTTGAATTGACGACGCGTCGCTCGGTCGAACGTCGATTTCAAGCGGTTCGGTCGCAAGCGTCGCGAAATCGCCCTTTTCGACGTCGAAATAAGAGACGGAAATCGCCGGAATCGTCGAGCGGCCCGCCGCGAGCGGACGCAGCGCGTACTCGAACGCGATTCCGTCGTCGAGCGAACGTTCGCGAGCCGAATAAATTTTGAACGCGTCTGCAAGCGTCTTAACCGACGGCAAATCCGGCGCTTGCGCCGCGTCGAAAAGACCGTGTCCGCGGAGCGAAACGGTTAATGTCAACGCGTCGCCGACCGCCGCCGTCGTCGCCGAAATCTCCGCCGTGGGAACGATTTTTCCGACGACGCCGACGTAATCGGCGGGCGCGTTCTCCTCCGGAATCGGCGCGACGTCGATCTCGTGCGAATCGGAAACAAGATAAACGTTTAGTTTGCAAGGGTTTCCTTCTTCGTCGAACGTCAGAAAATCGCCTTTAAGCGTCGCCGCGTCGAAAACGAGTTTTCCGGCGCTCGACGCGCGAAGTCGACGTTTAAACGAATATTTCCAATAGGTTGCGGTTTTTCCGTCGGCGTCGCGTCGCTCAACTTTTTGCGGCGTCGGAAGAAACGTGGCGAGGCGTCGCGAATCGGTAAAAAGGGAAAATCCGAAATCAAAAGCGTTAGCCAACGAGAAATCGTTGAGCGCGAACCCAAGGTCGGCCCGCATGTCTTCAAGCCAATTTTCGAGGGAGACGCCGGCGACCGTCGCGTCGGCGATTTTTTGCGAATCGAGCCAAGGAACGGTCAAACGCGGAATGCCGATGTTGTTGACGATCAACGAGATAGGTTCGTCTTCGCGGTACTCGTTCGGGAGTTCCTTAACGAAAACGTCGACCGTGATTTCGAACGGCGTCAGCGGAAAAACGCGTTCCGGAGCGACGACCGACGTTTCGAGCGCGACGAGATTGGTTTCGGTCGGCGGAAGGACTAGCAGCGTCGCCGGATCGGCCGTTAAAACGTTCCCCGCGTCGTCGGTAACCTCCGGCGCGTTAAAGGTTAAACGTCCAGTTTTACGCGGCGTCAAGCGATAGCGAAAGAGAACGCCTTTTTCGTCGACTTGGCGTCGAATTCCGTTTTCATACGTCGTCCGCGAGTTCGAGAGACGCGTCGCGCCGAGCGGTTCGAGGTCGAAATGTTGTTGAAGCGAGCTAATATCCGGCGCGGCGACGTCGTCGAAGCCGTCGACGCGAACTAAAAAAGTCGTCGATTCGCCGAGGTAGATTTCTTCCGGAGCGACCGCGATACGCAATCGGCCTTGCGACGCGGCGTCTTTTTCTTCGGCAAAAAGACAAAGCGCTGTTGTATCGACATTTAAGTCGTTGAAAAAAGGGACGGGCGAATCGACCGAAAACGCCGCGAGCGCGACGCCGCCGAAGACGATTCGCCGAACCGCCGAAACCGAGCGTCGACGCAGTTTAGCGGTCGTTTCGAGTCCGCGAAACGATGCGAAAAATCGCGAGATCGACGCCGCGGCAAAGGAGGCGAATAAATTTTTTGACATCTTAAACTCTTTGCGTAATAACGGTTGCGTTGCTCGGTTTACCAATCTTTACCGGAGGAGTCGCGACGTCGAAGCGCGTTGCGAACGGCGCGGCGTTCCGCTTCGGCGGCTTGTTGGCGTCGGCGAACGCGTCGCGTTAATTCGTCGGCTTTCTTTTGCGCTTCCGTCTGCTTTAACCGTTGCGATTTATCGTGTTGACGCGACGGTTCCGGCGACGTCTCCGACTCGCTCGATTCTTCGTTTTTATCGTCCGCTTGATTTTTTTCGTTTTCGGACGGCGGGGAATCTTCGGGATTCGCCTCGTCGTCGGGCTGCGTATTGTTGGGCGAGTCGCTTTTTTCGTAATCTTCGTTTTTATTCGACTTGGCGTCGTCGTTTGATTCGGAATCTTGCTTTTGTTTGTTATCTTGTTGATTTTGATTGTTTTGCGACTGATTCTCGTCGGATTTATTTTGCTGATTTGACGGAGATTCGTTTTCTTCTCGAAGGGGACGCGCGATTTTTTGCAACGTTTCGACGAGGCGTTTTTCCGAGTCGAGAAGAGAGGAGGCGTCGACGTCGTCGTTTTGCGCAAGTTTTTGCGTCGTATCGATTAAGGCGTTTAATTCCTTTTCGTTTTCGACGGCGAGGAGCGCAGATTCGAGAATTTTTTCCGCGTTTTTCCCTCCGTTGGAGAGCGTTGCCGCGTCGAACGACGGATTGACGATAATTTGTCGCGCTTTGCGAAGCGTTTCGGCGACGGCGGCGCGAAGCGTCTCGCGGCTTTGACGGAAATCGCCGTCGTTTAAAGGCTTGTCGGCGTCGAAGCGTTCGCTCGAAGCCGCCGCGAGCTTTTCTTCGTCGTCGGCCAGTCGAAGCGCTAATTCTGGATAAGGAGTCGCGACGTCTTGTATTGCAGCGAGTCGCGTTTCGGCGCGACGCAATTCGGCGGCTCCGGCGTCGCCGTCGAACGCGGCGAATTGTCGAGCGGCGTCTTGTCGCCGTTGGTTAAATTCGGCGAGGGCGTCGCGGATTTTTTGCGCTCCGTCTTGGTCGGAAATATTGAATCTGTCGGAGGTTGCGCCGCTGGATTCGAGTTGGGCGGCGAACGCTTGCGCGGCCTCGGTCGCGTCGTCTTGCCAAGCGTCGATTTGTGGGGCGAACGCCGTTAAATCGCCATAATACGCCGCGTCGCGTTCGTTCGGCTCGACTGATTCCAACTCCTTGACACGACATCGTATTTCCTCTCGCAACCAACGAATACGGTCGTTAGGTTTCGCAAGAAGTCGCCGTCGTTCCTCGACTTCGCGCTTGTTCCAAGCGTCGCTTCGCTCGGCGAGCCAACAGCGAGTCGCTTCCGCGTTAAGTTCGGAACGTTTGGAAATTTGATCGTTTGACGCTGCGTCGCTAAAAAGTCTCGCCGCGTTTTCGGCGTCGGCGACTTCCTGTCGTTGCGATTTAACGCGTTCAGATTGTTCTCGTCGGTATCGTTCGAGCGGATCTTCCTCTTGCTCGGAAGCGACGTTGTTTGGCGACTTGGCGTCGATTTTGTCGAGGGGAGACGCGTTGGCGACGATTTGTCGAACGGTTTCCGCCGCTTCGTTAAACCGCGATTTAGCGGCGACTTCCGGCGTTTTAGCGTCGACGAGAATCGCCCGAAGCGCTCGCGCTTCTTCCAAGCGTCCGGCGCGCGCCGCCTCGACGGAGCGATTGTGCGCGTCGATTTCCGAGCGACGATTTTTCAAAACGGCGTCGCGGTCGAGCGTCGCGCTCGGAGGCGGAAGGGGCGACGCTTGCGCGACGTTAGCGTCTTGATTTTTAACGGTTTGCGGTTGGGACGGCGAGTCGAGCGTTTCAAGCGCCGAAATCGGAACGGCGTTAAAAATTTCGACGAGACCGACGACCGCGAGGAAAAAAACGGCGGCGCGTTGCGAACGACGCTTCGAGCGGCGAGAAACGCGCGTCGGGATATAACGAGACAAAACAAACGCAAGAAGGCCGAAGGCTAGGAAGGGCCGATAACGATTTTTAAGCGACTTCCTTGACGTTTCGTCGCGCAACGAACGGTTGAGTTTGTCAATTTCCGCGTCGTAAACGGCTTTCATGTCAAACTTTGCGTCGGCGTGAAAGAAGCGTCCGCCCGAAATTTGGGCGATCTCGCGCATCGTTTCGACGTCCGGTTTGCTCAGCGCTTCGACTCCGTCGAAAATTTTGTAACCGACGCGACGTCCCGCGGCGTCAAATTTTGGAATTTTCGCGCCTTCGAGATCGCCGATAGCGATTGCGTAAATCGGTATTCCCGCGGACTTTGCGCACAGCGCCGCTTCCAACGGCAGCGAAGAATGATCCTCGCCGTCCGCGATGAGAACGATCGCTCGTTCGCGACCGTCGGAACCGTCGCCGAGACGTTCGACGGCGAGTCGCAACGCGTCGCCGATCGCGGTTCCTGAGAGCGCAACCGTCGAAACGTCTATACTTTGCAGCATTTCTCGGAAAAGCGTTCGGTCGTTAGTCGGCGGGATTTCGACTTGAGCCGAACCGGCGAACGCGATTAGGCCGACTCGGTCGCCGACGACGGCGTCAAGCAAATCTTCAACGTCAAGTTTGGCAAGGGTTAATCGATTCGGCGCGACGTCCTCGGCGAGCATCGAGTCGGAAACGTCGAGGAGAACGAAAATATCGCGCTCTAACGTTTGCCGCGTTGTTTCTTCGTTTCCAAATCGAGGCCCGGCAAGAGTTAGGGTGAACGCGATTAACGCCGAGACAAGAAGCGCGTTTTTAACGCCGATAAGAATCGGCGAGGCGGGCGGCGTCGCTTGCGCAAGGAGCCGCTCGGAAAAAAGGAAGGCCAATTCGTCGCGACGCTTTTTCGAACGCCTTGCTACAAAATAAACGGCGCACGCAATCGCCGCAAGTCCTGTAAACGCAAAAGGAAAAGTCCAAATCATATGGCGTCGCTTTCAAAAAACACGAGCGCAAAAATCGTTCTTAACAAAAATGTCGACGCGCGGCAAGTCGCTTTTGACAACTTGTCAAGCGCGTCGTTGAAACTACCGCGGTTTAAGGAAACGTGCGAAAACGTGTCGCGCAAAGGAACGCGAGCGTCGAGAGCGTCGCGATTCCCAGCGCCGCGAAAACGACGTAAATATCGCGATATTCGGCGTAAGAGCCGCTTTCGAACTCGACTCGCTCAAGTCGGTCGATTTCCTCGCAAACTTGCTTCAAAGCGTCGACGTCGCTTGCGTAAAAATAACGGCCGCCGGTCGCGTTGGCGATCGTTTTGAGCGCCGCGTCGTTAAATTCAAGTATTTGCGTCGTTATCGCGGTTTCGCCGTTGGGAAGCGTCGTTGGAAACGGCGTCGGGCCGGACGCGCCGAAACCGATCGTGTAAACTTTAACGCCGTAAGCGTTTGCGACTTTAACGCCCTCTTCCGGTGTCAACGCGCCGGTCGTCTGCATACCGTCGGACAAAAGAACGACGATTTTCGTTTTGGTCGGCGCGTCTTTGATTCGTTCGACGGAGGCCGCCAAGGCGTCGCCGATAGCCGTGCCCGATTCTTCGTCGATAACTTGCGTTCTGACAACGTTTCCACGCGCGTCGTAAAGCGGTTTCGGCGTTTCGATTTTGTCGAGCGTCTCCAAAAGCGAAGCGCGGTCGAGGGTTAGCGGCGAACGCGTGTCGACGAAACCGCCGAAAGCGATCAGCGCGATCAGGTCGTTGGGGCGGCCGGGAAGTTCGGCGGAACCGGCGATAAAGTCTTTGAAGACAGATTTTACGGCTGTTAAGCGGTCGACGCGACGGCCTCGGGCGTCGAAGCAGTCGAGCGCCGCCATCGAACCGCTGCGGTCGACGCACATCGCGATCGCGATTCCTTCGCCGCGAATTTTCGATTCGACGACGCCGAGTTGCGGACGAGCGAGCGCGACGACGATCAACGTTGCGCCGACAAGGTAAACAGCGGGAAACCAACGCTTTAAACGTTGTTCGAAAGTGGGGCGGATATTCTCCAATTCGAACGTCGTCGAGAACAAAAAAGAGGGGCGCGCTCTCTTCAGGCGCCAAAGAGCGTAAATTTCGGCGGCGAAAAGCGGCGCTAAAAGCCAAAAAAACAACGGGGTTTCAAAGCGAAAGGCGTTCATCGGCGTTCGTTTGTTCGGGAGGGCGCAAGGAAAATTGAGGCGGAGGCGGAAGCGGCGGAAACCGTCTTTTCTTCAACGGTTGCGCGTTCTTGCGCCGCCTTTTCAAGCGCGACGGCAAAGCGTCGCGACGCGTCCGCGATGATTTGTCGCGTCGCGTCAAAAATTTGTCGCGCGTCTTCAAACGTCGTTCGTCGCCGCGCGAATTTAACGAGGTCGGTCGCGCTTAACGTTTGTTCGATTTGAATTCGAATGTCTTGATTTTTAAGGACTTGGAATCCGACGCGGACGCGTTCTTCCTCGCTTAGCTTGGGAGCGTAAGTTTCGTCGCTCGTCGCGGAAGTCGCCGGCGTTTCGTTGGCGGAAACAAGTTCCGCGTCGACGGCGAGCAGCGTTTCGCGCGTCGTTTTTTCCTCCGCGTCGATTCCAAATTCCGCGCTTAGATATCGTCTAAGTATCGACGCGATAACGGAATAGAACTCCGCGTCGTTTTCTAAATAAAGGCGCGAGTTTTTCAGTTCGTCAAGACGTCGCGTCGCTTCTTCCAACGGCGATTCTTGCGCGAGCGTTCCCGAGAGCGTTCGACGTTTTCGTTGGAAAAGAAGAAACGCCGCCAACGCAACTGCTAAAACAGCGGCGGTTAGAGCGACGCCAAACGCGACGGGAAAAACGCGAATCGGCGAATAGTCGGGCTCGATTTCGGCGACGTCGGGGCGCGGCGCGTCGGTTTCGGGAATTTCGAGCGTCGTCGGAGGAAGAAGCGCGGTAATCGTCGACGGTTCGCAAACGTCGTCGGCGTCGGCGGTCGCGTCGGAAAATCGCAACGGAAGGGGCGGAAAAACAAGCGTTCCGCGACGTCGCGGGTACAGCGTCAAACGGCGAACGAAAATTTCGCGATCCGAAACGTTGGCGTCGCGTCGCGATTCGGATTCGAGAACGACGTCGAAATCGCCGTAAACGCTAGGGATAGCGTCGTCGAGGAGGGCGAGCTTCCGCGGTTTTTCTATTTCAAGCGTCAAGGAAATCGGCGCGAGCGGCTTCGAGCGTTCGGATACGGCGGACGACGCGACGGTCGCCGATCCAAACGACGACGAAATCTCGATTTGGCGCGTGAAGTTTTCCAGCGATTTCGTCGAATCGGAGGCGGCGACGGAAATCGCGAAGACGGCGACGACGATAAGCGACGCGACGCCGCGATGAAACGCTCGGAGCCGAACGGAGGAAAAAATCGGATTTTTCATCGGCGTTTAACGTCTATTGTAATGAATTTAAGCGTTTGAAAAAAAGCGTTAGCGACGTCGTTCCCGTTGACGAAAATAGTCGCGCAACGCCGCCGCGTAGTCGCCGCCGTTTTCGACGAAGATCGTGTCGACTCGCGCTTCTTGCAGACGCGTCGCCAACGCTCGACGACGATTTGCCAACCGTTCGCAAACGGCCGTCCGAACGCGTTTTGAGCCGGCGTCGATTTCGAGCGTCGCGCCGGTTTCCGGGTCGCGGAGCGTTACGAAACCCAGATTGGGAAAGGCGTTTTCAACAGGTTCGGCAATCGAAACGGCGACGAGGTCGAGTCGGTCGCGCCGTCGGAAAAGAACGGAGCCGACGTTCGGGACGAAAAAGTCGCTCAAAAGAAAAACGGTCGTGCGGCGTTTCAGCGTTCGAGCGATAAAGTCAAGCGTCGCTTCGAGATCGGTCGGGCCGGGTTGGGGCGACGCGCTTGCCGCCTCGCGAATCAAACGGAGCGCGTTGTTTTTGCCTTTGCGCGGCGGGAAATAGGAGCGAACTCCGTCGGCGAACGTCAGCAAACCTATTTTGTCGTTGGATTTAAGCGCCGAAAAAGTTAGCGTCGCCGCGATTTCGACCGCCGTTTCCAAGCGCGACGCTTTCGAGCCGAAAAGCGTTGAAGCCGAAACGTCGAGCGCGATCAAAATCGAACGCTCGCGCTCTTCGCAAAATGTTTTGACGAAAGGTTTTCCGGCGCGCGCCGTTACGTTCCAATCGATAGCGCGAACGTCGTCGCCGGGGACGTATTCGCGAGTTTCGGCAAATTCGAGGCCCTGACCGCGGAAAGCGGCGCGATAGCGGCCGGCGAATAGGTCGTCGACAAGCCGATTTGAGACGATTTCGATTCGTCGAATCTTTTTTAAAAGGGCTTCGATATTGAGGTTAGGCGGGGACGTCGACACGGGCGGCCTTTCGAAACGAGCGCAAACGCGACAAACTGCTTTTAAACGCTTTAACGACGCGGGTTCGCGATTACGGAACGGGGATCGTCGCGAGGATTTTGGCGACGACGTCGTCCGGCGTCAACTCGTCGGCCTCCGCTTCGTAAGTGAGAACGATTCGATGACGTAAAACGTCCGGCGCAATGTCTTTAACGTCTTGCGGCGTCGCGTAGTTACGACCGTCTAAAAACGCTAGGGCTTTCGCTCCTTTGCCGAGACAGAGCGTCGCTCGGGGGGACGCGCCGAAGTCGATCGCTCGCCGAAGCGACGCAAGTCCGTATTCGACGGGATTTCGGGTCGCTCGCACGACGTCGAGCAGATAATCGCGCACGCTCGGGTCGACGTAAACTCGATCGACGGCGCGTTGCAACTCCAATATTTCGGCAACTTGCATCGTCGGACGCGGGCGGTCGGCGAAGTTCGTCATGCCGCGTTCGAAAATTTCGCGCTCTTCGTCGAGCGAGGGGTAGTCGAGCTTCACTTTGAGCATAAAACGGTCGACTTGCGCCTCGGGAAGCGGGTACGTGCCCTCTTGTTCGATCGGGTTTTGCGTCGCCATGACGAGAAACGGCGCGTCGAGCGGCAGCGTTTCGTCGCCGATGGTAACCTGGCGTTCCTGCATCGCTTCGAGAAGAGCCGACTGCGTTTTCGACGGCGCGCGGTTAATTTCGTCGGCGAGCGTGAAGTTGGCAAAAATCGGGCCTTTGCGCGTTTGAAAAGCGCCTTGCGCCGTGTTGTAAATCGTGGTGCCGACAATATCGGCCGGAAGCGCGTCCGGGGTGAACTGGATACGGCTGAACTTTGCGTCGAGCGCGTCCGCAAGCGCTTTAATGGCGGTAGTTTTCGCAAGACCGGGAACGCCTTCGAGGAGAATGTGCCCGCCGGTCAAAACGCCGACGAGGAGGCGCGAAATCATTTTTTCTTGGCCGACGACGACTCGACCGATTTCGGCTCGCAAACGCGCGATTTTATCCGAGTAGACGCGAATTTCGTCGGCAAGAGCGGGGGAAGGCGAATGCATAACGGCTGCCTTTTCAAATGGTTAAGCGAACGGAAGCGAGGGGACGTCAAAACTAATTGGGCGCGCTTCACGTTTATTAATGTTGCCGCCAAGCGCGGCGTGTTGCGCGGTTCGGCGAATTTTTATGCGTTTAAGTTGGGGAAATCGAAAAACGCGACGTCGCCGTCTATATTTTAATCGTTGAGCGGAGATTGAAAAGGGGGCGCGAGGGTTTCGAACGTTTTTTGTTCGACTTTGGCGTTAATGTTTGCCGAAATTCGCCGTTTTAAAATTTTGACTTTTTTTTTCGCGTCGCGCGGTCCGGTTGTTGATTTTCGGCGGCGAATTTTGTAAAATATCAAGGAGCGAGCGCGCGGGCGTTCGCTCCAATTTTGCGATACGTTAAAACGGAATTTTTCCCTCGACGCTTCGCGGCGTCGGAACCGTGGAGGATAAGATGACGTCTTCAAATAAGTTGCGTCGGTTGTTGATTGGGGCGGCGCTCGGCGTCGCGGCGTTGGGCGTTTGTTCGTCGACTTGCGTCGAAGCGCAGGACGCGAAGGCGGCGCAAGCGGAGAAAAAAGCGTCGATTCTCGTCGAGAAGGGCTTGCTCAAGAGTCCGGAAGCGATGATGCGAACGAAGTTTCTCGCGGAGATCGACGAAGCGCGGGCCGCTTGGGTCGCGGAGTACGAGAAGCTCGAAACTCCCGACGACGTAACGGCTTACCAAACAAAAAAACGCGAATATTTCTTGAACGCGCTCGGGCCGCTTTGGGAGCGAACGCCGCTCAACCCGCAAATTACCGGGCGGTTGACGAAGGAAAAATTCCGCGTCGAAAACGTCGTATTTCAAAGCCAGCCGGGCGTTTACGTTACCGGCGCGCTTTTTTTGCCGCTCGAAGAACGCTTCAAGGGCCCGTATCCGGCGATGCTTATCTCTTGCGGACACTCGGCTAACGGCAAGGCGTACGACCTTTATCAAAGTCTCGGGATTCTCGCGGCGGTCAACGGTTTGGCGGCGTTCGTCGTCGACCCGATCGACCAAGGCGAGCGTTGTCAACACCTTAACAAAGACGGCAAACCGACGTCGACCGGCGTCCAAGCGCATAATCTCGTCGGCGCCGGCGCGACGCTCGTCGGACGAAACTGCGCGACGTTCGAGGTTTGGGACTTGATGCGCGCCGTCGATTATTTGCAAACTCGCGACGACGTAATCGCCGACAAAATCGGCGCTTGCGGCACCAGCGGCGGAGGAACGCAAACCGCTTATATTATGTCGCTCGACGACCGAATCGCGCTCGCGTGCCCGTCGTGTTATATTTGTAGTGTTTATGATGACTTGACGCATAATCTCGGCCCGCAAGACGCGGAGCAAAACATTTACGGTCAGGCGGCTTACGGCCTTGATCACGCCGACTACCTCTTCCTGCGCGCGCCGATTCCGACGTTGATGTGCTGCGTTACCGACGACTTTTTCAACGCCGACGACGGGTGGCGCTCGTATCGTTACGCGAAGCGGATTTTTTCCCGAATCGGTTGCAGCGAAAGACTTTCCATCGTCGAGCAAGACCAGTCGCACGGGTACGGCGAACAACTGCGCGTCGCGACGATTCGCTGGGCGCTGCGTTGGTTGGCGGGGCGCGACGAAGCGATTACGCAACACGACCAGCCGCTCTTGACCGAGGAAGAACTCCGTTCGATCAAGAGCGGAAAAGGAATTATGAGCTTGCCTAACGCTCGAACGTCGCACGACTTAACGCGCGATCTCGCGAAAGAGTTGGCGGCGCCGCGTCGCGAACGTTGGGCGAATATTTCCGCCGAAGAAGCGTCGCAAGTCGTTAAGGAACGGGCGGGCGTCCGAAGCGGAGAAGCCGCGCCGACGGCGAAAATCGTCGCGAACGACGGCGCCGACGTCGTCTTCGAGACCGACGAAAATATCTTCTTGACCGCGAAAACGAACTTCGCCGCCGACGAAAAATTCGACGCGATGACGCTCGTAATTAGCGACGTCGGAAGAACTTCCGAACCGACGAACGCGCTCTTCGCCGCCGAGAACGCCGGGAAAATCGCCGCCGTCGAGTTGCGCGGATACGGCGAAACGCAAGCTAAAGGCCGCGATTACTATCGTTACTCCGATTTTGGGACGGACGGCTCCGACTTCTGTTTGGCGTATCTCCTTGGCAAATCTTACGTTGGGCTTCGCGTCGACGACTTGCTGGCGGTCGCGAAGCATTATCGCGAGACGACCGGGGCGAAAATCGCGTTGAAAGCGGAAGGTCTCGCCGGAACGGTCGCCCTTTGCGCCGCGGTCGTCGAGCCGGAAGCGTTCGCGTCGGTCGAGTTGATCGGCGACCTCCCGACTTGGACGGCGCAAATCGACGCCGCGCCAACGAAAATCGTGATGACGAACACTATTTTCGGCGTTCTTAAAGACTTTGATATCGACGACTTGCGCGCGTATCTCGAAAAGCGCGGAACGTTGAAATAACGGTTGAAAACGCGTTCGGTTTTTAGCGATAAAACGAGCGCGAAAACAACGACGGCGCCGCGTCGTAAGACGGTTAAGACGCGGCGTCGTTTTGGTAAGGTTGGCGTCGTGTAACGAATATTAAAGTTCGACGCGGCGCCGTTTTTGAAACGTCGCCGTTGACGATTTGTAATGTCGACGGCGCAAACGTCCGACGGTTAAACGGTTGTCGTTTTGCGTTTAGGAAAACGGACGAAAGAGACTTTTAACGAAAATTAACGAAAAGATTAATAAGAATTTAAGAAAACGATGGATTCCGCCGCGCTTTTTAAGATTCAGTACGGGCTTTTTTTGATTTCGACGCAAGAAAACGGACGCGACAACGCTTGCATTGGCAACGTGTTGGCGCAGGTTTCGTCGTCGCCGCTTCGGGTCGCGCTCTCGAGTTCGAAACGCAATTTGACTTGCGAAATTATCGAGCGAACGGGGCGTTTCAACGCGTCGACGCTGACGGTCGAGGCGCCGTTTTCGTTTTACGAGCGATTTGGGTTTCAAAGCGGTCGCGACGTCGACAAATTCGCCGGGCTCGACGTTGTGCGCTCGGCGAACGGGCTCGTTTACGAACCGCGTTTCGCGAACGCTTATTTGAGTTGCAAAGTCGTCGAATCGCTCGATTTAGGTTCGCATCGGCTTTTTGTCGCGGAGGTTGAGGACGCGGCGGTTCTGTCGCAAGTCGAGTCGGCGACGTACGAGTATTACCGCGCTCAAGTGAAGCCGAAACCGGCGCCGGTCGCGAAGTCGGTTAAAGGTTGGCGTTGCTCGGTTTGCGGTTACGTTCACGAGGGCGAGGACTTGCCGAGCGATTTCGTTTGCCCGGTTTGCAAACACGGCGCGGTCGATTTCGTCAAAATCGAATCGGACGACGCGGCGTCGACGTCGGAAACGAACGCGACGGCGGAAAGTAGCGATGCGTCGGCAAGCGCTTGGCGTTGCTCGGTTTGCGGATACGTTCATAAGGGCGAGGAGCCGACCGGCGATTTCGTTTGTCCGGTTTGCGGCGTCGGCGCGGAGAAGTTTGAGCGCGTCGATTAGGCGACTCGGCGTCGTTGGAGAAGGTTTTCATTGCGTCGTATTGGCGCGTTTGTCGAGCGGCGCTTTGTAATTTGTTTGAAAAGTTTACTACTTGTCAAGGAGTGAAAAATGGGAAATAAAACTTGCGAAAACGGTTGGCGTTGCGACGTTTGCGGTTACGTTTACGAAGGCTCGGAACTGCCGGAAGATTTCGTTTGCCCGGTTTGCGGCGTCGACGCGACCGAGTTCGTCGAAAACGAATAATTGCGACGTCGTTTAACGAAGCGTTCGGCGCGTCGGAAGAGGCGCGTCGAGCGTTTGGAACGAAAGTTGGCGAGGGAAAAGAAGCGAGAACGACGCGCGGATCGTCTCGGGACTTCGGCGCGGGACGGTGAAGCGTCGGCGATCGCGGAATCTTGACGAAAAAAGATTCGACGGCAAACGAGCGCGAGCGGGAAAGGGGCGTTTTTCGAAATTTTTTCCGCTTTTTGAGCGCGAACGCTTGCTTTTCGGCGCGGTTTCGAGTAAACTGGTCTCTATTGTATAGGAGGGCGAAACGGTTTCCGGCGGCGTTCGACGCGTCGGCGGAGCGGCGTTTCGTCGGGAATTTTTACGGTTAGGTAAATTGTTAGCGTTAAAGGGGTTGACGTGAAAAAGTCGTATTTGGCGATCGATATGGGCGCGTCGAGCGGACGACACGTTGTCGGACATTTCGACGGGAAGAAAATCGAGCTGGAAGAGCTTTATCGGTACGAAAACGGGCCGGTCGATATGAACGGGTCGCTTTACTGGGACTTGCCGGGGCTCTGGAAGCATGTCCAAAACGGCTTGCGCGCGGTCGGCTCGAAGTACGGCGCGGAAATTGCGAGCGTCGGCGTCGACACTTGGGGCGTCGACTTCGCGTTCCTCGGGCGCGGCGGCGAGCTGCTCGGGAATCCGTATTGCTATCGCGACCCGCGAACCGACGGCGCGATGGAACGGGCGTTTCAAACCGTTTCCCGCGACGAGATTTTCGCGCAAACCGGCTTGCAGTTTATGCAGTTTAACTCCTTGTATCAGTTGATGGTAATGAAGGAGCAAAACTCGCCGATTCTCGACGTCGCGGAACGCTTCCTGCAAATCCCGGACCTCTTCCACTGGCTCCTCTCCGGCGTCGAAAGCAACGAGTTTACCAACGCGACGACGACGCAATGCTTCAACCCGCAAACGCGAGCTTGGGCGACCGATCTCCTTGAAAAATTTGGGATTCCGACGAACCTTTTCGCGCCGACCGCCGAGCCGGGAACGACGCTCGGGAGCTTGCGCAAGTCGCTCGCCGACGAAACCGGGCTGACGGCGGCGAACGTCGTTTTGCCGGGGACGCACGACACGGCCAGCGCGGTTCTCGCCGTTCCGTCCGCGAGTCCGCTCGGAACGCCCGATTGGGCTTACGTCAGCCTCGGGACTTGGGCGCTCGTCGGGATCGAGTCGCCGCGCCCGGTCGTCGACGCAACCGTCGCGAAATATAACTTTACGAACGAAGGCGGCGTCTGCGGAACGACGCGCATTTTGAAAAACGTTTGCGGAATGTGGCTCCTGCAAGAGTGCCGCCGCGCTTGGATGCAAGCCGGGAAAGCCGGCGCCGACGGGAAGACGCTCGGTTGGGAAGACCTGAACGCTTGGACCGCCGCCGCGAAACCGTTCGGCGCGTTCGTCGACCCGGACGCTCCGGAGTTCTTGGCGCCGTCCGACATGCCGCGCACCGTCGCCGAGTTCGCCAAGAAAACGGGTCAAGCGGCGCCGGAAAACGAAGGCGCGACGCTGCGAACGATCGTCGACTCCTTGGCGCTTAAGTTCCGCCGCGTCTTGGAGATGTGCGAGGAAATCGGCGGACGCAAAATCGAAACGCTCCATATGGTCGGCGGCGGCGTTCAAAACAAATTGCTGATGCAAGCGACCGCGGACGCGACCGGGCGTCGCGTCGTTTGCGGGCCGATCGAAGGAACCGGCGTCGGGAATATTTTGATGCAAGCGATCGGAGCGGGGGACGTCGCGAACGTCGTCGAAGCGCGCGAAATCGTCCGCAACAGCTTCGAAATCGTCGAGTACGAGCCGAACGCCGCCGCGCGGGGCGCTTGGGACGACGCTTACGGGCGTTTCTCGAAGATTCTCGGCTAATCGCGAACGTCGCGACTTGCGTTTCGACGGCGGCTTGAAAACGGTCGACCGGCGAAACGCAAGTCGCGCAAAATCTGTTCTTGCGATAAATCTTTAAGCGCGTCGCGGTTGATTCGGCGGCGCGTTTCTTGCGTTGGGGCGGCGGGCGCGTCGACTTGACCGTCCCACGGGGCGACTTCTAAGGAAAGCGTTCGAAAGCGCCGAAAAGAAAGGACTTCCGATGAAATTTTACGTTTTGGAGAAAACGCCGGCTTTTAACAAACCCGGGTACAAAAAATTTCAAAATCCCGATTATCCGGATATGGAAGAGGGCCCGAGCGACGGTTCGCCGGAACATTGGGAAGAGCCGACGCGTTGCCCGGTTTGCGGAGGTTGGTTAACCTGGCGGCGCCGCGTTCCGCCCTACGAGACGGAATTGACCTTGTATACGCCGACGTTCGCCGACGTCGTCTTCTACTCGAATTTCTTGGTTTCCGAGAAGTTTAAAGAATCGTTCGAAGCGTCGGGCTTGACCGGGTTGACTTTCGCGGGCCCCGTTTCCGTTGTTAAGGTCAAGAAAGCCAACAGGATACGTCGAAAGAACCTTCCGGAGCCGCCCGTTTATTATTTCGCGTATGCGGCGTTCAAACGCGCGACGATCGACCATCGCCGTTCGGAAACCGTTTTTTACGAAGGAGACGAACCGAAGTGCCCTTATTGCCTTGGCTGCCGCGTTCGCGTTCTTCCTCGGTTGGTAATTGTCGAAGAGTCTTGGGACGGAACCGATATTTTCACACCTAAAGGCGGGCTTGGCGAAACTTACATTACTTCGGAGCGGTTTGCGCGCTGGTTTGAAGCGAACGGTTTTACCGGCGCGGAACTAATTCCCGCGGAAGAATATAGCGAAGACTGGCGCCCGGAAGCTGTTAATAAACGCATTTTCGGCGGCGACAATCCGAACGAAATTCTTTTCGACGAAGAGCCGTAACGGCAAGAGGCGCGCTTCGCGGGCTTGCGTTCAAAAAAGACGCGACGTCGACCTCCGAACGCCGTCGATTTTACGCGAACGCCGAAACGGTTTTCTCGCGAGGGAAAGCGCGTTTCGGCGTTTTCGCGTTCTTTTGGGAGCGTCGCGACGTCGGCGGTTGGGCGACGTATCTTTTCGGCGGCGGTTCGAGCGAGTCGGGCCGCGTCGGAAAGGAGCGGCGCTTTTGAAACGGGAACGAGACAAGGAAAAGAAGCGGAAAGAGGTCGCGAACGTCTTGGCCGAGACGGTCGAGGCGACGGTCGAGCGGGTCGAGGAGCGAGCCGGGGAAAAAATTGGCGAGGCGGTCGGCGATTTTATCGGCGAAGCGACCGGCGAGGCGATCGGCGCCGCGGTCGGGGAGACGGCGGGAGAGCTAATCGGCGCGGCGGCGGGGCCGGTTGGAGCGTTGGCGGGCGGGCTCGTCGGCTTGGCCGCCGGGAAAGCGCTCGACGCGGCGTTTCGACCGGAAAAATCGGAAGCGCCGGCGGAATCGGAAGAAACGGAGCGGACGGAACCCGCGTCGCGACGCAAAATCGTCGGTTCGGTCGCTTCGCTCGCCGTCGCGGAGGCGGACGCGCTCGGTTTCGACGTCGAGAAATTGCGGGCCGCGCTTAAATTTTGGAAGGAAACGTCGAGCGCGACCGCGGCGCTTTCGGACGTCGGGCGTCGGGCCGCGTCGGAAGCGAAAGCCGGTTGCGAACGGTTGCGCGAGGCGTTCGCCGGAGAAGACGGCGAGGAAAACGTCGGCAAAGGGAACGGAACGGACGGCGAGCGGGGGCGGGCTTGAACTTTTTGCGCGCCGCGTTATAATAAAGGGCGTCGCGTCGCGGCGTTTTGGAATCGCGGCGTTTATCCACTCTTTTTCGCCGTCGAGAGCGACGGTCAGGAGCGAGCCTAATGAGCGCGTTGAAACGCACCCCGTTGTACGAAAAACACGTCGAACTTCAAGGTAAAATCGTCGATTTCGGCGGTTGGGAACTCCCGGTGCAATACGCGACCGGCGTCTTGGCCGAACACCGCAAAACCCGCGAAAGCGCCGGGCTCTTCGACGTTTCGCATATGGGCGAAATCATCGTTCGCGGCGCCGGGGCCGAAGACTTTCTGCAATCGATCCTTTCGAACGACGTCTCGAAAATCGCGCCGAAAGAAACGCAATACAACATTATGTGTTACGAAAACGGCGGTTGCGTCGACGACCTGATCGTCTACAAATATTCGGAAACCGACTATCTCCTCGTCGTCAACGCGTCGAACACCGACAAAGACTTTGATTGGATCGCCAAACACGCGCCGGAAACGCTGACGGTCGAAAACGTTTCGCCGCAATTCGCTCAACTCGCGATTCAAGGTCCGAACGCCGAAAAAATTCTCCAAACGCTGACCGACGCCGACCTTAGCGCGATTCGCTTCTTCCACTTCGAAGCGGACGTCGTCGTCGCGGGCAAGATTTGCATCGTCTCGCGCACCGGATACACCGGCGAAGACGGGTTCGAAGTTTACTGCGACGCCGCCGACGCGGTCGAGCTTTGGGACGCGATTCTCAAAGCCGGCGGCGACGAAATCTGCCCGGTCGGTCTCGGCGCCCGCGACTCCCTCCGCTTCGAAGCGAAACTGCCGCTCTACGGACACGAGATTTCCGCCGAAATTTCGCCGTTGGAAGCGCGTCTCGGCTTCTTCGTTAAGCTCGACAAGGAAGCGGATTTCATCGGGAAAGAAGCGTTGAAAGCGCAAAAAGCGGAAGGTCTCAAACGCGTCCTTTGCGAACTCGAACCGATCGACCGCGGGATTCCGCGCGCCGAATGCGAAGTTTGCGTCAACGGTGAAAAAGTCGGCGTCGTTACGACCGGCGTTCCGGCCCCGACGCTCGGGAAAAACTTGGCGCTCGCGCTCCTTCCGCCGCAATACGCCGAGCCGGAAACGCAAGTCGAGATTATGGTGCGCAACAAGCCGATTCGCGCGCTCGTCAAAAAGGGAATCTTCTATCGCAAGAAGACCCTCGCCCGCTAAAAACGGCGCGGAAGGGACGCGATTAACGGTCGCGTTTTAAAAATTAAGAAAAGAAGTCGGTTTTGTCGTCCGGATTCGATTGAAAACGTTTCGACTCTTGCGACGGCGCGCGCTCGAGCACGAACGCGGCGTCTCGAACTGTCGGTTTTCATCGAACGGCGCCGGTTTTGCCGAATTTAACGAATAAATTTCAAGAAATTTTTCCAACTTTTTTAACCGCTAAGGAGTTTGCGATGAACACGCCGAGCGATTTGTTTTATTCGAAAGAACACGAGTGGGTCCGCGTCGAGGGGACGAAAGCTTACGTCGGGATTACCGACTTCGCGCAACACAGCTTGGGCGACGTCGTTTACGTCGAACTGCCGGAAGTCGGCGCTAAAGTCGCGGCGGGCGACGAAGCGGGCGTCGTCGAATCGGTGAAGGCCGCCTCCCCGATTTACTCCCCGGTCGCCGGCGAAATCGTCGAAACGAACGCCAACCTCGAAGACGCGCCGCAAGCGATCAACGAAGACCCGTACGGTCAATTCGTTTTCGTCGTCGAACTCGACGCCCCGTTCGAAAAGGGCGAACTCCTCGACGCGACCGAATACGCCGCGATCTGCGAAGAGTAATTTCGCCGACCGAAAACGCCGGTTTTAGCGAATCGGCGTTTCTCGAAACGTTGAAAAACGTCGAAATCGAGCGCCGTCGTTAAGGGGCGACGCTCGGAACGGTCGTGTTTTGCCTCGACGGGACGTTTGAACGCGGCGAAACGGGCGAACGCTCGAAGATGATAAAACGACGTTGTTTTACTATTAAGGGCGCCAAAATGACGACGAGCGAAAACAAACGCAATAAAACGACGGTCGACGCGGCGACGAACAAAGTTAGCCCGTTCGTTTGGATCTTCGAAGAATGCAAACGCGTCGTTCGATTCCTGTGCGACTGCGTCTATTGGTGGATTTAACGAAAATTTTACGAGGATTCCAAACAACGATGAGCGACACCAAGCGCGACGAAACGACCGACGCCGCGACGGCTAAAAAAGTCAACCCGATTCTTTGGCCGTTCGTTCAATGCCAACGCTTTATTCGATTCCTGTACGATTGGGTTTTGTCTTGGGCGCACTCGCGTTTCGGGACGGCGGCGCTTGCGACGTTGTCGTTCGCGGAGAGTTCGTTTTTCCCGATTCCTCCGGACGTGTTGCAGATGGCGCTCTCGATCGAACGACCGAAACGTTCCTTTTATTACGCGGCGGTCAGCGCGGTCGCGTCGGTCTGCGGGGCGGTTCTCGGTTGGTACATCGGGCATTTCCTTTGGGACGCGGTCGGGCCGTATTTCGTTCCGAATATCATTTCGCAAGAGAATATGGACAAAGTCGGTCAATTTTTCGCCGACTACGGCTTCTGGGCGCTCTTCGCGGCGGCGTTCACTCCGCTTCCGTTCAAGGCGTTCACGATCACCGCGGGTATCGCCGGAATGTCGATTCCAATTTTCGTCGTTTCCAGCTTAATCGGTCGAAGCGCGCGCTTCTTCCTGATGGGCGGCTTGATTTACGTCTTCGGCCCGACGATTAAAGGTTGGATCGACAAATATTTCGGCCCGCTGACGTTGGCGTTCCTCGTCCTCTTGATCGGCGTTTTTTACTGCGTCAAATTCGTCCTCTAAACGGCGGCGAAACGCGCCATTGATAAAACAACGGTAAAATGGATAAAACGAATATCGACGAAACGACGGCGCTCGACGCGACGCAAACGAAAGCGGAAGACCTCTTCGACAGCACGGACGCGGTTCGGTCGGGCAAGCCGCTCGCGCATGTCAAAACGATGACGTTCCCGGGCCCGATTTCGCTGACGAACGGCGGAACGCTCCCGGAAGTAACGGTCGCTTACGAGACATACGGCAAGCTCTCGCCGCAGGAAGACAACGCGATTTTGATTTTTCACGCTCTTTCCGGAGATTCGCACGTCGCCAAACACGACGAAAACGACGATCCCGGTTGGTGGGACGCGCTCGTCGGGCCGGGCAAGGGAATCGACACCGACCGTTATTTCGTTATCTGCGCGAACGTTCTCGGCGGGTGCCGCGGGACGACCGGGCCGGACTCGATCAATCCGGAGACCGGGCGCAAGTACGGCATGGACTTTCCGTCGATTTCCGTCGCGGATATCGTCGACGTGCAGCATAAACTCGTCGCCGCGCTCGGAATCGACCGGCTGTTGGCGATCGTCGGCGGTTCGCTCGGCGGCTTGATGGCGCTCGATTGGGGAACGCGCTACCCGGACGGCGTCGCGGGCGTCGCGGCGATCGCGACCGGGCCCCGAATGACGACGCAGGCGCTGGCGTTCGACGTCGTCGCGCGCAACGCCATCATGAGCGACCCGCATTTTCACGGCGGACAATATTACGACAAGGAAACCGGGCCCGCGACCGGACTCGCCATCGCGCGAATGCTCGGGCACATCACCTATCTTTCGCAAGAGTCGATGAACCGCAAGTTCAACGCCGACCGCAACGTCGGGCGCAAAATCGACACCTCGTTCGAGACGAAATTTTCGGTCGGTTCGTACTTGGCGTATCAGGGCGACAAGTTCGTCGACCGTTTCGACGCGAACAGCTATTTGACGTTGACGCTCGCCCTCGACGCGTTCGATTTGGGATCCGACCGCGAACAACTGATCGCCGCGATGCGCCGTTCGATGTGCCGCTGGCTCTTCGTCAGTTTCACGTCCGACTGGCTCTTCCCGGGATACCATTCGCGGGAGTTGGTCGACGCCGCGATCGCCGGGGACAAACGCGTTTCCTACTGCGAAGTCAAGAGCGACGCCGGGCACGACGGCTTTTTGCTCGAAGACGAAATTTCGCGATACGGCGCGCTGTTGCGTTCGTTCTTGCACGACTTGAGCCTCGAATGGCGTCCGGAAGACGCCGAGCGCCGCCGCTCGTTGAACGAAAGTTACGGACTCCCGCCGAAGTCGCCGAAGCGCCGCGTCGACTACGACCGTATTTTGGCGTTGATTCCGCCGAAGACGAAGATTCTCGACCTCGGTTGCGGCAAGGGCGAACTTCTCGCTCGTTTGAAGGAGCGCGGACACGAACGGCTTGTCGGCGTTGAAAAACAGGAAAAATACGTCGCGCGGTGCGCCGAAAAGGGGCTCGACGTCGTTCAGCTCGACTTGAACGAAGGGCTTAAATCGTTCCTCGACCATCAGTTCGACTTTGTCGTTCTTTCGAAGACGCTGCAGACGATTCGCAACGTCGAGGCGTTGCTCGAGGAGATGCTGCGCGTCGGAACGCGGGTGATCGTCAGTTTCCCGAACGTCGGGCACAAGCGGTTCCGCGAGCGGTTGGCCGCCGGTCGCGCGCCGTCGACCGACCCGAAGCGGAAGTGGTACGACTCCGACGACGCTCGCTTTTTGACGATCGTCGATTTCGAAGAATTTTGCGCCGAAAAAGGGTACAAGATTTTCCGCAAGGTCGCGCTCGACGCCGAAACCGGCGCCGCGGTCGAAACGGACGAGAATTTGAACGCCGACGTCGCGATCGTCGTGTTGGGACGCTGACGGCGTTTGGAGCGTTTCCGGAGGGTTGCGCGGCGAAAAAACGCTTTTCGGCGCGGTTTTGGACGAAATTTTGATAAATTTTGCGTTTTTTAACGTCGACGCGCTTGACGGCGCCCCCGGTTTCGCCTTATATTATAAAGATAACGATAACGTTGAGCTTTCCGCCGCGTTCGGCCGTTCGAGTCGCCGTGCGGCGGGAAAACCTTATTTGGCGTCGAGCGGAAACGCGTCGCGACCGGCGAGCGCCCGAGCGTCGGCGTTTTTCGATTAAAGGATTTAGATTAATGGCAAAGAAAATTTCGAACGATAAGAACAGTCTCGAACAACTTTTGATTCGCGGTAAAGACGGCTTGGCGCAAAATAAAGCGAAAACGCTTCAATTCGTCGGCGTTTTCGTCGTCGTTCTCCTCGCGATTTGGGTCGTTCGCTCGGGCGTTTTGAGCGGCGACTCCGCGCTGACCGCCGCCGACGCCGTTCGAGCGACCGCGACCGAGCCGAAGGATTTGGTCGCCGTCGCCGAGAACTTCGTGGGCGAAACCGCCGCCGCGCTTTACGCCGACGCCGGCGAAGCGTACCTGAACGCCGGGCTCGGCGAAATCGCTCGCAAAAAGGCGAACAGCGTCGCCGCGAAGAACGATCCGGAAGCCGCCGCGCTCGACCCGAGCGTCAACTTTAACGAAGCGATCAAAGCGTTCGGCGCCGCGTTCGGAATCGGTTCCGCGGACTTGAAAGCTCGCGCCGCGTTCGGCGCCGGTTCCGCTCAAGAAGCGTTGGCTTCGGTCGCCGCCGACGACGCCGCGGTCGACGCCGCCGTCGAAGCCGCCTACGGCGTCAATTTCGGCGGCGACGAAGAACGCATCGTGGAACACCTCTTCACCCTCTACGCCCGGGCCGCGGCCGACGCGAAGGCATGAGGCGGTTTCCGGCGGACCGCCACGACATCGGCGGCCGGCGGGTGTCGGA
>JAFYQR010000006.1 GCA_017559825.1 Thermoguttaceae bacterium
CGTCGCGCCGCCGCTTCCGAGGCCGGAAAACGCGGCGGACGACCGCGTAAAAATCCCGCGCCGGTCGCGGCGTCTGAATCCGCGCAGGAAGCCGCCAAAATCGCGCAAGAGCGCCCCGTACACGTTGACGCCGCCGCTCAAACGACCGAAGAGACCGCCGCGTCTAAAACGACGCGGGAAACGCCGATTTTCGCGGACGACGACATCGGCGACGATTGGGCGGTCGACGCGAACGGCGAACTCGTTGTCGCGGAGCCGCCGGGAGAGACGTTACGCAAAATTTGGAACGACGTCGCGCCGCCGGAGATGAGGGCGCGCGCTCCTGTTTTACCGTCGTCGCCGGAGAATGTCGACGCGTCGAACGCCTTGAAATATTACTCGCTCGACGAAATGCGAACGTTGTTTGAGACCGCCGCCGCCGACCGGTCGTTTGACTGGACGTTCCGGGGAGCGATAGGCGTAAAAGGCGTGGAAAAGTTGTTTTCGAAGAAGAGGAAAATGAAAAATGATCGCGAAAAAAGACCCGACGAATTTGGCGGAAACGTTCGACGCGATGCAACGCTCGACGGCTTCGACCTCAACAGCTTGGTTAGAGCCGCCGACGAATAGCGGCGAGTGCCCAACGTGCGACGGCGACGGCGTTATTTTTACCGTCGAAAACGGGCGCAATGTCGCGCGACATTGCCCCGATTGCAACGGCGGACGCGCGAAGCGAATCGCGTTGTTAGAGCGGTTAGCGCAAATTCCCGACGTCGCCGAGTATCCGTTATGGAGCGCGTGCGACGGTTGGCGGCGGCGGTTGGCGCGCGGAAGTTCTAAACGTTGGCTCGTTTTGACGGGCCGCCCCGGCACGGGTAAGACGACGCAAGCGGCGGCCCTCGCTCGGTTGCTGGTGCGACGCGGCGTTCCGACGCGCTTTTTCTCGGCGCTCGAATTGTTTCGCAAGCTCCGCGCCAACATCAACCGCGCGGAGGAATACGACCGGCTGGCGGACGCGGCGCGCGAAACGCGGCTCTTGGTTCTCGACGACTTTTTGAAGTACGCGCCCGCGCCGAACTCGTTCGACGCGGCGCCGTTTAAGTCGATTATTTTAGAGCTGTTATGGTCGCGTTACGAACGTCGCGCGGCGACAATCATCACGACCAACGCCGACTTAACGACGCTTCGCGACTACGACGAGTCACTTTTGGGGCGTTTTGTGGAGATCGCCGACATTATCGCGCCGCCGAGCGACGCCGTGAATTACCGTTTGCGAGGCTCTTCCGGTTGAATAACGCAACCAACGACAAACGCGCGTACAAAATCGTACGCGAGTTGGATTTTGTCGTCTGGAACAGCCATAACAAGATTGAGGACGCGCGAACGAAGCGGCGACGGTTCGCATTCCGGAAGGAGACTCTCCGGGGCGACGTCGAACGTGCGCAAAATCTGCGCGGCTCGCTCGCGCGTTACGCGGTTAATCCCCGCTTCCCATTGTCGCACGGCGCGAGCGCTTAAACCAAGTTCGGCCCCAAACTCGGTTTGCGTCATACGCTTAAATTGCCGTATCGCTCTAATTTGCTCGGGGCCCATCGGTAGCAAGCCCAGAAATATACATCTCTAACGATGGGAGGTGAACGTCAGGAACTCGGTCGACCATCGATTTAACGCGCGCACGACGTTCTGTTGTACCGCCAATATCGGTTTGCAAAGCAACTTTTGTTGGGGGGTTGCGAGAGGCCAAGAATATAGAGATTTTATCAATCGCAGGCTGGGGAAGGATGGCGCTTGTTTCCCACGCAGAAATGTTGCAGCGCGAAACGCCAACGGCTTCTGCAAGCGCCGCTTGTGTCATCCGGTGGGCTTTCCGCAACTCCAATAACTCTGCGCCGGTTGTTATTTCGGCATTGTGAATTGCGTCGATGTCGCAGGAAAACGAACACTCGATCATCGCCTCTTGGAGAAAATCGCGGTCGACACCAAAAATTTTCATAATCCTCAACGCTTTCGGCTCGCCAATCCCAGTGTTTTCCCATTGCGCTACAGCCGCCTGAGAAACGCCAAGTCGTTTTGCGAACGCATTTTGATTTAAGTCGAGCCTAACTCGCACTTCGCGAACTTCAGCGCCTGTCCAAAATTTTTCTTTTGCCATAATAGTCTCCTATACGCCGTATTTTACTGGTGGAATATAAAATTGCAAGACAAGCAATGTTAAATTTTTTATAAAATTTATAAGAAAATTAACAAAAAGGACTTTACAATTTCTAGTTTGCTTATATACTTATATGCATAAGGCAAAGGGAAAGCCAAAAACAAAAATTCAAAACTCAAAAATAAAAGGGGTAACAATGCCGGTTGAATATTACAACAGCTTGAAAGCGGCGGCCCAACGATGGAAGGCGTTTCGAAATAAAGGGTATATCAGCGAAGCGGAACGTCGACACGTTCTCCTGCCGGTTTTATCGCGCTGGATCCCCCGGCTTTGTGAAGTCGAGAAAAATTGCCTCGCGGGTACCAAACGTTTTAACGCCGACTTTGCGAAAACGTTGGAAGAAACGTATTAGCAACGGAAAACCCCAGTTCGCACCGCTGGAAACGGCGGCGCGGATTTAACTCGTCAACCCCCCTAAAACAAGGCAAGTCAAAATGAAAGACGTCCTTAATTTTGAAGACAACAAAAGATACAGTAATTACCGAGACGCGTTATCCCGCGCCCTCGCGCTCCACGAAGCCGTCGACATACTATACGAAGATCGGAACTTTTACGCGAACCACGTCCTTCAAGAGACCGCCGACAAGGCAATCGGCGACTTGGCCAATGAGTACGCGGAAGAGATCGCCTCCGCGCTCCTTCCCGACGTTCCCGCCGACAAAATCCCCTCCGGAACTATCAAAATTCTTGCCGCCGCGCTTGTCGCGTTCGACCGAAAAACGCTTAAAATTTAAGCCTTCCGCGCCCGGCCTTGCCGGGGTTCGACTCCCCGGCGCGGAACTCAAAAGCACGAAGAACCCAAAAAAGGGAGACAAAATGAAACCGATCACGCCCGCAAAACGCCGCCTCGTCGTCGCGCTCGCCGTCGCCGTTAAAAACTATGCCAAATTGCAAACCGAAGCCGAGGACTTGTTTGAGAGCGCGGAACACGCCAGTATCGGAGGAGCCTTGGTTCCCGGTAGCGTGTACAAAGAGATCGACAAGTTGTACGCCGCCGCTTCCGACGCTATCTGGAACGCGGCGATAACGTTCGCTCGAAGAAAAGAGCGCGAAGGCGCGTTCCAGCAACTTGGAAGTTACGACGCTTGGCGAGAGTTGCGTTTTTCGTTGTCGAAAAGGCGTTTCCGACGCGCCGCGATAAAGATCGCCAAGCGCGGCGACATTTGGAATTATGACGACGATAACTCGGAAAAATTGGAGGAATGGTCGAAATGACGCAACTTGAGTTCCAACGCCGCGACAAGATCGCGCGGACGGTAGCGCGTAATTTCGTGCGACGCTTCCCGCGCGTCGAATACGACGACGCGTTGCAAACCGCCCGCGTCGCGTACCTGTCGGCGCCCGAAACGCTGGACGCGACCGACAACCCCGACGCGACGCTTGCGCGTTGCCTCTATTTTCGGTTGTGCGACAAATTGCGGCGCGAAACGATTGGTCGCGGCACAACGCCGCGACCGAAAACGGTCGACGTTTCGACGGTCGACGCGCAACGCGCGGAACGCGAAGAAAAGTCGACGTCGAAGCTCGAAGACGTCGCGTTATCGCGGTGGCGAGCCGCCGAGCGTCGCGAACGCGTCGCCGGTTGGGTGCGACGCGCGGTCGAAAAAACGTTGTCCCAATCGCCGGAACGCGTCGGCGAGTTATACCGCGCGTATTTCGAGCGCGGGGAAACGCTGAAAGCGGCGGGCGCCGCGTTTGGTTTAAGCGAGTCGCGAACCAGCCAAATTATCACCGATTTTAAACGCGATGTTGCGTCGCGTCTCGAAAAAGAAAGGGCCGAACAATGAACGAAGAGAAAAAAGAACGAAACGAGAAAGAACGAGCGGGCGCGCAAGCGGAAATTTTGGGGTTGGTCGCCGCGCTTGCGAAGATCATTGGCGACGGAGAAACGGAAGCGCAAGACGACGAAAACAGATACGCGCTTGCGACCTTCAACGCGGCGCAACGTTTGGTTGAGCGGATTGAAATCGCCGCGAAACGAATCAATTAAACGGAGCGGCGCCGTGAAACAAATACAAGCTCGAGAGTGCAAGGGGTCGCCAGTGGAGCGATACACGGTCGACGGTTTTTGGGCGGAGCGCAAATTTTTCGTTCCGTGGGAACAACGCGACGCGTTTGCGAGTCATTTTCTCGGCGACGACGTATGCGACGTTCGGGGCTTGCGCGGCGTTGAAAACGCCGACACGACGAAACGCGGGCGCCTTGCGTATCCCGGCAAACCTCGCGCGTTGGTCGTGCAGATCGATTTTGAGCCGGAACCGACCTCGACGTTTTACGTTCCGGAGACGTCGAACCCAGCGACGACGCTTCCGAAGTATGGAGCGTTTGTTATCGCGACAGTGCGGTACTCGACAAAGTAGGTTAAAAATGAGAATCGTTGAAAACGACGCCGAATTAGCCGAAACCGTCGTCCGCGACTATTTCGCGTTTGTTGCGGATATGACGGAATTTTGGGGCGAAACGCCCCGTCGACCGAAAAAGATCGCGTATTCCCCGGCGTCGCGCCGCGCTCGACTCCTCCGCGCGGCGTCGCAAACGCGACGAAACGAGATCGTCGTTGTCGGGCCGCGAACGTGGAAACAAGCGGAAAACAAAACGGATTGGCGCCGCGACCTTTACGGCGAATCGCTCGACGCTATCCGGTATTGGATTAACGAAGCGACGCGCGACGCGTTGAGATGGAGAGAACGAACGGAGGACTGACTATGACGATTAACGGAAAATTCGAAACGACGCGCCCCGGCGCGCATCGTTGCCCGATTTGCGGCGCCGCGATTTACTCGCCGGAGTGCCTGTCGTGTTACCTCGAATCGCGCGACCGTGCGGAGTTCCAGCCGAAACGTTTTGTTTCGCGCCCCGCGCCCGGCCCGAAACGAACCTATCGCAAAAACGCAACGATCGGAGGCTGTTGGAAATGAGTTACCACAACGAACCGGAGGAACGTCGCCAAACTTACAAACTCGGATATTGGACGCCGGAGGACGAAACGACGCGACGCGTCGTCATCTACTCGGCCTACACGCGCCGTCTGTTTACGCCGCGCCTTGGCGACCGACCTGCGGTCGACCTCCATAAAGGCGTCGCGTCGCTTGAAACGGCGGTGAAGCGCACGCGGAACCTTGTCTGGGGCGGTAAATTCGAGCCGGTTTGGGGGGGCTGGGAGTAATGACAAGCGACGTCGTTAAAATTGCCAAATACCGCGCCAACGACGACGCGCGCCAACCGATGTACGCCGTCTATTGGGACACGCGAAACAAGGTTTTGCGCGAACGCTCGTTGGGCGGGCTCCTTTGGGTTACGTTTTTGAGCGCAGCGACGCAAGAAGCCGCCGAAACGATTGCCGCCGACGCATACGGGCGAGACTTTCCCAAAACGTTCCGATTGACGCGACGAGGTTAGACGATGGAACAACAAGCGAAAACGACAGAAGAAACGAAACCCGAAGCTCTTCAAGAGCTCAAACGTCTTGAACACAAACTCGGCGAACTATGCGAAAGCGTTAATTGTATGGACGCCGAAATCGACGACGCAATAGAGCGTTTCAAATCCGTCAAGGCTTGCGTCGACGCGCTTTTGGCGGATAAAGCGGGCTTGTTTAAGGAGCTTAAACTTTCGGAATCCCTCCGCGACGAACTTCGCGACGGCGCCGAAAACGACGCGCTTAAATTTCGGCGGGAGCTAAAAGACGAGCGACTCGCCGTCAAGCGACTTCAAAACGCGCTCGACGCGACGCTTAACGACGTCGCCATCTATCGAGGCGCGGCGTTTTGGCTCGGCTTGACGGTATTGGCGGCGATTGTTGTAGCCGTCGCGTTTTGAAAATTCCCGGCGCCCGCGTTCGCGGGAGCCAAACGCCGGGCGACCGCGCCTCCGCTCGGTCGTTAAATGGGTATCCAGAGGCCCGAGCCTCAAAGAGGCGATAAGCGCGGATAACGGCGGCGCTCCCGTGGCCTTGGGGGGCGCCGCTTTTTTTTTATAAAATTTATAAGAAAATTAACAAAAAGGACTTTACAATTTCTAGTTTGCTTATATACTTATATACATAAGGCAAAGGGAAAGCCAAAAACGAAAATTCAAAACCAAAAAATCAAAGGCCAAAAAAATGACTTTCACTTATTCCGCTAACGTCAAACACGATACCAACACCGCCGCCGTCGTCGCCGAGATGATCGAAGACGGCTTCGCTCCCGACGTCGCCGAGTGGCTCGCTTTATTTATCCCTTCCATTCCCGGCGCGCTCGTCTGTCGCCGCTTTGAACTCGTTATCGATGACGCGCCCGACGCGTTCACGGTCGAGGAAATTAAAAAGCTGTTCAGCGTCGCCGTCGAGCCGCGCCGCCTCGTCGCGGTTTACCGAAACAATCGCAACCGCGCCGCCGTTGCGATTGACAACGAATGGTTTTACGCGATCAACGAAAACGGCGAAGCCGAGGAACTTCAGTAAGGCGCGTAAACCGCGGCGCGTCGCCGGAAACGACGGCGCGCCGCCTGCCGGTTGATCACACCGTTAAACCGTTCCGGCGTTCGAATTAAAAAACGGTTCAGACGGCCTGCGGCGTTTGGAAGGCGGGCGTATTGTTTCAATTTGCGGCGATAAAACGCGCGCCCGTCGCGGGGTTCGATTCCCCGCCGCCGCTTCCGTTTTAAAAAGGAGAAGACAAAATGAGAGATATTTTCGACACTAGCGACAATTTGCCGGCGCTTGGCGAACGCTTTATGTCGCCTCTCGGCGTTGTCGAGTATTATGAAACCGAAACGCGCGACGACGATAAGGTTTGCGACGGTTGCGTTTTTCAGTGGACGAGTATTTGTCGAGATGGAAATATTGGTTGTATCACCGAGTCTTACGGTTGTTTCCGAAAGGTTGGAAAATGATCGACTTCGTTATCCGCCGTTTCCCGCCGTCCTCCAACAATATGTACCTCAATGGGCGCGGCGGCCACCGTCGCGTCCCGACGCGAGAACTCAAACTTTTCAAAGAGTTCGTGGGCTTGGAATGGGGGCTGGCGCAACAACGCGCAATTCCCCCGTTTGTCAAACGCGTCCGCGTCGTTTTGACGTTTTGTCCGCCGTCGCGTCGTTGTTACGACGTCGACAACCGTGTTAAAGCGACGCTCGACGCGCTCACCGAGGCGGGCGTTTGGCTCGACGACAAGATCGTCGATCAAATCGACGCACGGAAAGGCGACCCCGTTCGCGGTGGCGCGGTGGTCGTCGAAGCGTTTGCGCTTGGCCCGCAACAGCGCCCAATTTTACCGCCGTCGCTGACCCCGCTTCCAGAACCTAAAAAATCCAGCAAAAAGAACAAGAAGGAGAACTCGAAATGATCACGCGCAATAATGAACTCGACGGCTCGAAAGAACTCGAACGCGCGAGACTCTTCCTCGAATACGACGGAGAGGTTTGGTTCACCGACACGGAACGAGGAACCGTCGACGTCGACGCGGCGCTTGTCGACTCGTTGGAAGTCAAGCCGCAAGCGCCGCAGGCGGTTGTGATCGGCGGGTTTTACGACGTTCCCGACGAAACCGGCGAATCCGTGTTGACGGTTTGCTCCGCCGACGGCGAGTGTTCCGAATCGTGCGACGCTTGCGCCGTCGTGCAACAATGCGGGAGCGCCAACTGTCCGATCATCGACTGCGGCGCGACTCACTACGGCAAAGGCGCGTCGCGGTACCTGCGTTTCGCGACGGTCGACGACGTTGAACGGCTCCGGCGCGGCGTCGTTGAAGATAACGGCGAAATCGTGGTACCCGCCGAAAGTGAGGCCGACGAAAACGCGAAGCGCCTAGCGCGTTACGAAGCGTGGTCGCGTCGTTTGAGCGAGTTGACGCGCGAACGCAACGACGAGCTCGAAAAAGAGGCCGACGCAAAAGAAGAGGCGCGACGCGCGAAAAAGGCGGCGGAAGCGTTGGAACGCCGTTACCAAGAGCTTATTTTGCGCGGCCCCGACGAGTTCCAACTCGACGACGCGCCGCTCTTGACGATTGCCGAAAATTGGCGCGAACTCCCCGTCGCCAAACTCCGCGACGAGATCGGCGACGCGACGTTCGCCGTCGTCGAGGAAAATTTCCGAACGCTCGGTCAAATTTCCGACTGGATGGGCGCTGACCCGCGCTCCAAAATTAAGGGGTTGACCGAAAAACGAGTCGACGCAATTTCCGACGCGCTCGAAAAATTTTACGCCGAGGAAGAACGCGCCGAATTTGCGCGGGCCGACGCGATCGCCGCCGAACGCGAAGCGGCGCGACGCGACGCGGAAGCGGACGAAACGCCGCTCGACGAACACGAAATCGCCGCCGCTCGATTAGCGGTCGAGGCGATCAACGAGGCCATCGAACGCGACGTTTGGGAAGGTTTCGACGCCGATTGGTTCCTCGACGTTTCGACGCAATTCGAGGACGACGAGGAGTCGTTGACGCGCGCCCAATTTGACGGACTTTGCAATATTTACAACGAGTTCCAACGCCGCGAAAAAACGGAGGCGGTCGCCCGATGAATTTGTTAGACGGTTTCGAAATCGCGAGGCCGTTGGAACGCGGCGTCTGGGACGTGGACGAAAAAACGTACCGCGCCGACGCCGCAGTTAATTTTCACACGCTCGCAGATTTTCAGCGCGACCCCCGCGCGTTCGAAGAGGGGTACTTTGAGAAACGAGACGCCGCCGACGCGATGCGTTTCGGCACCGCTTGCCACTCGGCCCTTTTGGAGGGGCCGTCCGCGTTCGCCCGCGACGTCGCCGTTTTCTCCCCGCCGGTGAACGCCAAAACCGGCGAGGCGTTTGGGGCGACGACGAAAACGTTCCTCGACGCGCGAAACGCGTTTGAGACGGCTAACGCCGGGAAAACGATCATTTCGACGACCGACGCCGCCGCTATCGAACAACTCGAAAGATCGTTTTTGTTCCACCCCGTCGCCCCGCGCGTAATGCGAGGCGGTTGGGGACGGCCTGAAATCGCGATCAAGGGCGAAATGATCGTCGACGGCGAACCGGTTGTCGTAAAGGGGCGTTTGGATTGGTACGGGCCCGCCGGTTTGACCGACTTCAAATCAACGGCGCGACTCGACGACGCTTCCGGTCGTCAGCGTTTCAAATACGCGATTTACGATTACAAGTACCTCGTTCAACTCGGCTTTTATCACCGCCTGCTGACCGACGTTTGCGGCGCGCCTTTCGTTCCAGCTCAAATTGTCGCAGGCGAACGCGAAGCGCCGCACCGTATCGCGGTGTACGCGTTTACGCGAGAAATTGTCGAAGACGCTCGAAACGTCGCATTAGAGTGGCTCCGGCGTTATGTCGACGCAAAAAAACGAGGCTATTACCCGTCGCCGTTCGATCAAATACAAATCATCGATAAATATAACCCCGAAAAGGATTTAATGTAATGTCATACGTCCCCGCCACGCTCTCGACCCAACCGGAAATCGTCCCCGCGTTCCACTCCGCCGCGCCGTCGTCGATTATCGACGCGATGCGGTCGTATCAAGATTACTATCAGTTTGCGCAGGCGTTGGCCGCGTCCCGTTCAATTCCGGAGGCTTTCCAGAAAAATACCGGCGACTGCCTGATCGCGCTTGACCTCGCCGCGCGGCTCGGAATTTCGCCGTTGACCGTTTTTCAACACCTGTACATCGTCAGTGGGAAACCGGCGTTTTCCGCGCAATTCTGCGTCGCCCTTGTCAACGGCTCCGGCAAATTTTCGCGAATCACGTTCGCGGAGGGGCAAGACGGCCACGCGACCGTCAAAACCAAGGAGCGGGACGGCTGGGACGCGCAAAACAAGCGTTACAAATACAAAACGGCGACGCACTCGGTCGAAAACCTGTACTGCGAAGCGTGTTTCACCGAGTTGGCGACCGGTCAAAAATTCTCGTCGGGGCGTATCGACTTGCGTTTTGCCGACAAAAACGGTTGGTTCGACAAGGCCGACTCCAAGTGGGCCGTGATGCCCAAGCAAATGCTTCGTTATCGCGCCGCCGCCCTCTTGATTCGAACTTATGCGCCCGAACTCGTTTTGGGGCTGCACACGGTCGAAGAGGCGGAAGACGTTAGCGGAGAAACGGTCGTCGCGCCGCCGACGTTCGAAACGCCCGTCGCGTTGGCGGCGGAACCTGAAATCGCGGCGGAAGTCGCGACGGACGGCGGTTTTCTCGCGCGGATTCTCGCGGCGCCGTCGCTCGACGAATTGGGGGCGATTGGCGCGGAAATCTCCGGCGCCGAACTGACTCCGGAGATTCGGGCGAAGCTCCGAGCCGCCTACGGGAATCGCGCGACCGAGTTGAAACAAGCCGTCGCGCCTCCGGTCGAACCGGAACCGGAACCGGCTCCGGCGCCCGCCGCCAAACCGAAACGCGGGAGCAAAAAAACGCCGACGATTGCCGACGAGATCGCGTCGGCGACGACGTTTGACGCGCTCGACAAGATCGCCGAACGCGTTCGCGCCGACCACGCAAACGGCGCGCTTGACGACGCGGCCCTCGACTCCGCTTTGGCGGCCCTTGACGCAAAAACGCAAACGCTCGAAGCGGAAGCGGCGGAAACGGTCGACGAGGAGCCGCAACCGACGGCGCAACAGATTCGATACGCCGCCGGTTTGCTCAACGCAATCAACGAAGCGCCCGACGTTGAAATCGTCGATAAAAACGCCAAACACGCGACCGAGTGGAGCGAACGCGGGTATATCACGAAACGCCAAGCAAAAGAAATCCTCGACGCCGCCGACAAAAAAAGATCGACTTTCCTTTTCTGAAAAAACAAATGACTTCCGGCGCGGGAACCACCCGCGCCTTTTTGCGCCCCGATGACAAGTCTACAAAAAATCAAACGCAAAAACGGCGCCGCTTGGCGAATCCAGTACGTTATCGGAGGGCAACGTCGCACTCTTTATTTGGGAGTCCATTACACGCGCGCGCACGCGGAGGAAATCGACGCATACGTCAGAAAAATCGTCGACGCGCTTATCGTCGGCGTCGAGCCCGACGCCGCGACGCGCGCTTGGCTTGACCGCGTATCGATTGATTTGCGCGAACGTTTGGAGCGAGCCGGATTGCTCGAAAAGCGGCGGAACATCTCCGTGCCGGAGGTGTGGAGACTCTATGTCGCGTCGCCCGCGTTTCGCGAAACCAAACCTTCAACGCAACAAAACAAGGCGCGGTTTTTTCACGCGTTCGCGCGTTCCGGCGGCGCTGTTGCCGTCCGCGACTTGACGCGCGAAAACCTCGACGCGATACGCGCCGCGCTCGACGCGGAGCTTGCGGAAGCGACGAGGGCGAGCGCGTTGAAAACCGCGTCGGCGGCGCTGAATTGGGCGGTCGAGCGCGGAATTATCGACAAGAACCCGCTTGAAAAATATCCAAAAGGGTCGTTGCAAAACAAGACGCGCGAATATTTTGTCGACCGCGAAACTGCGTCGAAAGTGCTGGAAAATTGCCGCTTGCCTGCCGCGCGCGTTGCTTTCGCCCTTTACCGATACGGCGGATTGCGACGCGGCGAGGCGTTTTTGCTTAAATGGTCTGATATTGCGTGGGAGCGCGGACGCGTCCGCGTAACGAGCCCCAAAACGGAACGAGTCGGCAAAGGGACGCGCGAAATCCCGCTTTTCCCGGCGTTGCGACGCGAACTTGAACGAGCGCGTCGCGTCGCGACGTCGGAAGCCGTTTTTGTCGTCGAGGGCGCGTCGGAATCGAATATCTTGAAAACGTTAAAGGCGGCGGCGCGTCGAGCGGGCGTGGTAGTTTGGCCGCGTTTTATTCAAAATTTGCGGGCCAGTTGCGCCAACGAGATTATCCGCGATCACAACGCGGAGGCGGAAGCGGCGTGGATTGGGCACGACCCAACGACGGCGCGTAAACATTATTTGTCCGTCCTCGACTCCGATTTTGAAAAAGCGTTGCGCGGCGAGTAGCAAAAACGGTAGCGCTCCCGTGTGCGTCGACGTGTAAAAATAACAGTTGGCTAATATCTCTACCATAAAAGTTTCTTTTCGCAACAAAAAAAGAAGCCGCAACTTTCGTTAGTCGCGGCTTTAAACTTTTCTTGGTACCGACTACCGCGCGAGTTCAGTTTCTGCGCTCCGTTGTCGCTTAACGGTTAAGCCCAACGACGGTTAAAAAGAAAAGACGTCGAATCGCAAGGTTCGGCGTCTTTTTTATTGGGCCGCCTACCGCCCGCTCTACTTCCCTTGCGAATCGCGCTTGTCGTTAAACTCGACGCGTTCAATTTATCTTATCGACGTTTCTCCAACGAGCGCGTTCTTTCCGCGCCGCCGCTTCTTTTATCGCCCGCCTCTTTCGACAAGAAACCCAAAACGCGCCGAGTCTTAAAACTCGACGCGTTTTTGTTCGTTCAACCGTTTCGACGAACCGAAATCGACGTTCTTTCCGACGCTTCGCTCGCCGCTTCTCCGCGCCGTTGGGCTAAAAAGTCAAGCGACGACGGAGCGAAGAAAACGAATTCGAGCGGTAGCTCGGATAAAACCGCCTTCGGCGGGCCGCGCTAATAAAAAAGACGCCGAATCTTGCGATTCGACGTCTTTTTCTCTTTAACCGCCGTTGGGCTTAAAAGTCAAGCGACAACGGAGCGAAGAAAACGAGTTCGAGCGGTAGCTCGGATAAAACCGCCTTCGGCGGCGCGACCGGCGCTCAAGAACTCGATTTGCGGGATTCGCTGAACGGAATGTTGACCTTTTCGCCGACGTCGACGGTCGTTTCGGCGCCGCTCGTCGTCACTTCAATTTCCGCCGGAGTCGACCCCATCTTCTTGAATTGCAGGTCGACCGTGTCGCAAGCCGAATCGCTGTGTTCGGCCAACTTCGCGTTGAATTCCGCGAGTTCGCCCGGATCGGTCGGCGGCGGGCCTTGCAGGTCGGCCGGGAGTTCCGGAATGTCTTCCTTCGAAACGGTAACCTTGAATTTACCGACCGGAGCGCCCGGGAATTGCGCGTCGGTTTTGATTTCCGCGACGCCTTGCGCGTCGGTCTTGCCGCCCATCACAAAGCGAATCGCCAAGCTCGGGTCGTTCAGCTGAACGGACGCGCCTTCGAGCGGTTTGCCGTCTTGGATAACGGTAATTTTGACCGGGTAAAGTTCCGGAAGGTCGGCCGGTTTTTTCGGGCCGCCGCAACCGACGACCGCGGTCAGCGCGACCGCGCCGAGGAGCGCGAACAACTTATTTTTCATCGCTTACCCTTTCGCAAAATTAGAGCGTGTTCGTTTCGCCGCCGCTGATCGTACCGAGCGATCCCCAGACGCCGTACGGCGATTTGCCGGTTTGCGGGCCCTTGACCGGGGTGCCTTCGTTGTCGCGACCGGTGATGTTCGTCGCGATCGTTTCGCTAATAAAGCGAACCGAACCGTCGAGCATAACGGCGTTGACGCCGCCGCTGTGGTTCGACGAAGCGGAAACAATCGCCCAAACGCCGTCGCCGGCGCCGTTCGAGCAGCTCGGGCCGTTCGGCGGGAGAACCGTGATGAAGCCGCCGTTGACCGGACGACCGTCGCCGAACCAGTGGCCGCGCCAGCTGCTTTCGGAACCGCGAGACATTTCGCCCGGGTTCGTCGTGCTGCGAGCGTCGTTGTAGCAGCTCGAAGCGCTCGTCGGGCGAACCGGATAAACGCCGCCCTTAATGCCGGTGAAGCCGTTCGACGTCATCGGGTTCGTAACGGTTTCGCTAGCCGCGATCGTGTTGCTCGTGCCGTCGGTGATCATCGCGAGCGGCTTGAAGCGACCGGAACCGAACGCGCCGCGGCGGGTGCAGTCCCATTCCGCGCCGACGTTGTCGTATTCGCCGAGTTGGTTCGCGTCGATGCAGTCGCCGTAGCAAACGACGTAGTTCGTGCGACCGCCGCCGTTAAGACCCGGTTGCGTCGCGTTGCCGTCCGACGGGCAAAGAATCGTGTCGATCGCGCCCTTGATGGCGTCGAGCGGGGTGCCGTCCGACTTGGTCGCGCCGCCTTCCCACGGATACGGGCGACGGTTGTAGATGTCGGTGTAGCGAGCGCCGAGTTCGATGTACGGGAAGATTTTAAACGTGGCCGACCAGTAGTAAGTGTAGCCGTTCCCGCCGTAGCCGCCGTCGTTGACGCACCAAGATTGCGCCGCCGGCATCGCCCCGTTCGTGTCGTGATAGTTTTGAATGCCGAGGCCCCATTGTTTGAGGTTGTTCGTGCATTGCATACGACGCGCCGCTTCGCGAGCCGCTTGGACGGCCGGAAGAAGCAAACCGATCAAAATACCGATGATCGCGATAACGACCAACAATTCGACGAGCGTAAAGCCGCGTCGTTCTTTCAAAGATTTCGTCATTGAAAAATCTCCTCGCCAATTTAACAATAAAAACGCCGCCGTTTCCGACGGTCGCTCGCGACGGCGACGACTTTCCGCCGCCCGCCCGTTAATTCCCTTGAACGCCGACTTAGGACGCTCGTAATTTCAAAACGCCGCTTCGACTTTCGCCGAAACGAGGTCAACTCGCCCAAAGCGGTCAAGATTAGCGTTTCCAAACGCTTGCGACGCTACGACGATATTTCGTTTAGTTTAACTCAAGCCGCGTTCCGCGCTAGGGGTTAGACGCGTTAGGTTTCGCATAATTCGTCAATTTTTATTTTTTTTCTTTAAAAAATCTCGCAAAGACGTTAAAATCGGCGTCTTTTGCCAACGCCAACCGGCAAAATCGCAAAGACAGGCAAAACAAAAAGAACGCGCAAGAAACGCAAAAACGCCGCGTCCGGAGACGCGACGTTCTCGGAAGTCGACTTAAACGCTCGACTTACTTTTCTTCGACTTCGACTTCTTCGCGCACGGAACCGCCGAGGTCGAACGTTTCGGCGGCCTTCCCTTCGCCGACGGTAATCGTCAACGGCGTAACGTCGACGGCGGTAAACTCTTGCGGCACCACCGAAACGCGGGGGAACGTAACCCCTTCGACTTTACGGTTCCACTCTTCCAACGCGGCGGAGTCGCCGGTCGGCGGCGGGCCGTATTCGCCGTAGTCGATTTCGTCTTTAGCTGAAACGGTGATTTTATACTCGCCCGGAACGGCGCCGTTATATTTGCCGTCGGTTTTCATTTCGGCGACGCCGTTCGAATCGGTTTTCCCGATTGCGACGTAAGTTCCGTCGTCGGCGGGCGTCATCGTGATATTCGCGTCGGCGAGGCCCTTGCCGTCGATCGTGAAGGTCAGCGTCGTCGAAACCGGTTTCGGCATCCCGGCGGGCAGTTTTTCGCCGCCGCACCCGAACGCCGCGACGAGCGCGAGAAGCGCCGGAGCCGCGACGAGGAATTTCGTCAATTTCATTTTCGCCTCCTTATTACTAAAGACGGCGCGACCGGAGCCGCGACGCCCGTTTTTAATCAAACTTAAACGTTATTGCGTAACGGTTTCGCCGCCCGCCGGAGTCCCCATCGCGCCCCAAACGCCGAATTGGCTCTTCGCTTGGCCGTGATTTTGCTTCGCCGTCAGGTAGCCGCCGCAATCGATCGTTTCGCTCACGAAGCGCACCGAACCGTCGAGCATCGCCGCGTTGACGCCGCCCGCGTGATTCGACGACGCGGAGAAAATCCCCCAACCGTTGTCGCTCGTGCTGTTAATGCAGCTCGGCGAGTTCGGCGGGAAAACGGCGTTGAACCCGGAAACGGAAATACGACCGTCCGCCCAGCGCGCGCCGCGCCACCCCGACGCCGCGACGTAACCGTCCGGGTCGTAAGACGTGTTGTCGTCCGGGTCGCGCGAGTTGAAGCAGTTCGAACGCGAAGTCAGGTTGCTGTCCGGGCTCGAGGTGCCGCGCGGGCTCGAGTTGCCGATAACGCCGCCCTTAACTTTCATCGAGTTGCCGGTCGAGTCGGAAACGAGTTCGCTACACGCCAAGGTGTTGCTCGTACCGTCGGTCGCGGACGCCATCGACTTCCACATAAACGGGTTGAAGAGCGAACGCGGACGCGTGTCGTTGGCGGTCGACCAACTTTCGAAACGTTCGCAGTCCCACATGCCGTCGCCGCGAGAAAGGGCGATGTTCGTACGCCAAACGTGCGATTTTCCCGGCGACGGTTGCGACGAGTTCCCGTCGGACGGGCAAAGGTACGCCGAAATTTGGACGTCGAGAACGCCGCCGTCTTGGTCGGTCCACGGGGACGGCGTGCCGCCGCTCGTTCCGGTCGCGATAATCGCGTCGTACGCGGCGTTTTGTTCGACGTACGGCAGAAGCGCGAAACAAATGCCGTAACCGGTGTTGCCGCCGGTGTTGTTGAGCCCTTCGCTCATACGACCGTAAGTTCCCGCCGTGCAACGCGACGCCGGGAGTTTGTTGTTCGCGTCGTGATAATTTTGCACCGCCAACCCGAATTGTTTCAGTTGGTTCGTGCATTGCATCCGCCGCGCCGCTTCGCGAGCCGCTTGGACGGCCGGAAGAAGCAAACCGATCAAAATACCGATGATCGCGATAACGACCAACAGCTCGACGAGCGTAAAGCCGCGAAGTCGACCGTTTTCCCTTCGTTTTAACGTTTTCGACATAGTTCAACCTTTAGAAATCTAATCTGAAATGAATAATAGAGAAGTCGCGACGAGCGCGAGCCCCGGGGCGCGGCGGTTCGTTTCGCCGACGCCGGGTCGCGGAAGTCCCGACGACGTTTAAGATTTTACCGAACGCCGCGGCGCAAAGCAAGCGTTTTTCTAAAGTTCGACGAAAAAAATCGGTTTTCCCCTCAAAACCGTCCTTTTCTAACGATTTTACGTCGTTTTCCGCCGCCCTTGCGTCAAAATAAGTAAAACGCGCAATTTAGAAAAGACCGTCGACCGCCGCAAGAAACGACGCGCCGTCGCGACCGAAACCGGCCCCGACGACGCGACGGCGAAAGTTCGTCGTTTCGAACTTTAACGTCGAATTACAGAACGACGCGCAACGCTTTGTACGCCGACGACGAGACCGGTTCCGGCGTCTCGACGACGATGACCGGCTCTCCGGCGAGCCAGTTTTCGAGAACCCAAGCGGCGCGCGCCAACGTCGATTTCGACATATCGACGCAAATCGACGGTTCGGAGCCCGGCCAAACGATCTTTTTCGTCGGATGTTGACGGCGCAACCGGTCGACGAGCTTCCACTCGGTGCCGACGGCGATAACCGAACCGTCCGCCGCTTTTTCGACGACGTCGATCAGCTTCGTCGTCGAGCCGTACCCGTCCGCCGCCTCCGTTACCTCGAACGGCGATTCCGGGTGAACCCAAACTTGCGCGTTCGGCTCCGAAGCGCGGATTTCGCGGATCGCGTCGACCGAAAAGCGTTGGTGAATCGGGCAGCAGCCGTCCCAAAGGATAACGCGAGCCGAGCGAATCGTCTCGACGTCGAGCCCGCCGCGCGGTTCGTTCGCCTTCCAAACGACGATCTCCTCCGGCGCGACGCCGAGCGCGAGCGCGGTCGCCCGCCCCAGCCGCGAGTCCGGCATAAAGAGGAGTTTCGGACGTTGTTCGAACGCCCAACGGACGATCTTTTCCGCGTTCGCCGACGTGCAGACGCCGCCGCCGTTTTCGCCGCAAAACGCTTTCGTCGCGGCGGACGAGTTGACGTAAGTAATCGGCGTAAACTCGCTAAAATCGACGACTTCCGAAAGTTCGCGTTTCCAATTTTCCGCTTGTTCGGCGGTAATCATATCGGCCATCGGACAGCCGGCGGTCAAGTCCGGCGCCATCACGAGCGCGCGTTTCCCGCCCCGTTCCGCGATTTTTTCCGGACGATTCAAGAGGATATCCGCCGTTTCAAGCATAAAGTAGACGCCGCAGAAAAGAACCGCTTCCGCCGACGACTCCGCCGCTTTTTTCGCCAACGCGAGACTGTCGCCGAGAACGTCCGCCGTCTCGACGATTTCGTCCGGCGCGTAATAGTGCGCCATGACGACGAGGCGGTCGCCCGCTTCGGCGCGGACGGCGGCGATTCGCGCTTTCAGTTCGTCGTTCGTCAACTTTTCGTATTCGGCTAACGGTCGCATTTTCGGCTTCCTTTCGGTTTTCCGCTTTTTCCGTTTATTCGACTTATCCCGGTTTTTCGGTTTTTCTTACTTTTCAACGCGTTCGACGCCGGAAACGTTCGCCGCGTTTTTGCCATTAATATTAATATAAAGCGCCGCGCCGAAAAGATAAGGTCGCGAAGGAGCGCCGCGCCGAAAAATTTTCGCGCCGCCGCCGTCGCGACCGTCAAACTCCGCCCCGTTTCACTCGGCTTTCGCTTCGCTCGGGTTTTACTCCGTTTTGCTCCGCTTTACTCCGCGTCGTCGAAAAGCCAAGTCGAGAGGTAGCGTTCGCCGCCGTCCGGAAGGAGCGCGACGACGTTTTTGCCGACGAACTCCGGTCGCGCCGCGACTTGCAACGCCGCGAAGAGCGCCGCGCCGCCGGAAATCCCGATAAGGAGCCCTTCGCGCCGCGCCGCCGCTCGCGCCGTCGCTCCGGCGTCCTCCGCCGAAACAGGGAAGATTTCGTCGACGACCGAACGGTCGAAGTTCGCCGGAACGAAATTCGCGCCGATTCCTTGAATCTTATGCGGCCCGGCCTTCCCCTCCGACAAAAGCGGGCTCGCGTCCGGCTCGACCGCGACGATTCGCGCGCTCGGACGCCGCTCTTTCAAAAACCGCCCGACGCCGGAAATCGTTCCGCCCGTCCCGACCCCGGCGACGAACGCGTCGACGGCGCCGTCGAGGTCGACCCAAATTTCCTCCGCCGTCGTTCGGAAGTGCGCGTCCGGGTTCGCCGGATTCCCGAACTGCTCCGGAATCCAAGCGCCGGGAATCTCCGCCTTCAACGTTTCCGCCTTCTCGACCGCGCCGCGCATCCCAAGCGCGCCCGGCGTCAGAACGACCTCCGCTCCGAACGCCCGGCAAAGTTTCGCCCGCTCGACGCTCATCGAGTCCGGCGTCGTCAAAATTAGCCGGTACCCCTTAACCGCCGCGACGAGCGCGAGCCCGATTCCGGTGTTCCCGCTCGTCGGCTCGATAATCGTCGCGCCCGGTTTCAGCTCGCCCGACTTCTCCGCCGCCTCGACCATCGCCGCCGCGACGCGGTCTTTCGCGCTTCCGCCCGGATTGAACGACTCGACCTTCGCCCAAACGTTCGCGCTCGTTCCGTTCAACCGTCCGACGCGAACCAACGGCGTCGAGCCGAGCGTCTCTAAAATCGTTTCGTATCGCATCGCTTTCCTTTCCGCTCGCGTTTTAACAGCCGTCGCCCGCGTTCTCTACCTCAAAGGTTATCTTTCATTTTAACGACGAAAACGCCCCCGTCAAGAGGCGTTTTCGCGGAACTTGCGCCCGTCGTCAAATCCAACCTTCGCGCCGATACCAATCGGTCGCCGCCGCGAACTGTTCCGCCAGCGGCGTTTCGAACCGAACGTCGAAATCGCGCGCCGCCTTGTCGCCGGAGCAAATCCAAGCGCCGAACAACGCTTCGACCGCTTTGTTCCAATCGAGCGGCGGCGATTTTTTCGCGACGGTTTTAACGATTTCGCCGTATACGCCGGTTCCAAGAACGCCCATCGGCGGGATTTTTTGCGTCTTCACCTTGCGTCCGAGCGCCTTTCCGATCGCGGCGCCGAACTCGGAAAAGCGCACCGGAGTCGGCGACGTCGCGAAATAAACGCCGCGCCCGGAGCAACGCCCGTCCTCCGCCGGAATCGGATCGAGCGTCGACGGTTCCGCTCGTTCTCCGCGCTCCGCCGCCGCGATCAAGAGCGTCGCCAAGTCGTCGACCTCGACGAACGAATAAAACCGGTCGAGCCAACCGGGAACCAAGAAAAGCCCCTTTTCGTTCGCGATTTTATAAAGCGGCGTCGACACGGCGTCGCCGGGTCCGAAGACGTACGGCGGACGCAGAATCGTCGTCGGCGTCGCGTCGGCGAAGCGCAACAACTCGCGCTCTCCGGCCAACTTGCTCCGTCCGTACGCGGAAATCGGGCTCGGAACGTCCGTTTCGCGCTTCAAACGGCGCCCGTCGAAAAGCGCGTCCTCCGTTTTTTTCCCCTTCGGCGCGGACCCCGCCGCGGCCAAGGACGAAACGGCGACCAACGTCGGCGCCGTTCCGCTCGCCTTCGCGACTTCGGCGCAAACTTCGGCGACGTTCCGCGAACCGACTCGGTTGACCGCGTCGAACTCGCCGCGCCGCCGCTCTTTCGTCAGCCCGGCCAAGTGAAAGACGACGTCCGCGCCCTCGGCGCCGCGCCGCAGCGCCTCGCGGTCGTTCAAATCGGCGTCGACAAACTCGACGCCGAGCGCTTCCAACCGCTTGCGATTCGACTTCGGTCGCGCCAAGCATCGAACGCGTCCTCCCGCTTCGGTCAATCGCTCCGCCAATCGTCCGCCGACGAATCCGGTCGCGCCGGTTATAAAAAACGTTTCGCTCATTGGTCGCCTCGTTGTTTAATCGTTAATCCAAACGTCGTTTATCGGAAACAAAAACGCTCTTTTTAATCGTCGTCGAAAGCGCGAAACTTTCCTCGAAACGTTAAAATAACGTTAAAAATCTATTTTCGCCGCCAAAATCGACGCGCTATTTCGCCGCCTCTTCCGAACGCGGTCGAGCGAGGTTCTTGATCCACTCCGGAACCGGAACGATTTTGCCGTTATTGTCGACGGTCGCCAACTTCGTTTTCCCGACGGCGAGAAGCTCGGAGTCGCGATAAAGGCGGTACTCGTGTTCGAGACTCGCCCGCGTCGTCCGCAAAACGCGCGTTTTGAGCGTCAGCAAGTCGTCGTATTTCGCCGGTTTCATGAAGTTGCACTCCGCCTTGACGACGACCATTTTCGTCGCGCTCTCCTCGACGTCGCGGTAACTGACGCCGGTCGCTTCGCGAAGGAGCTCGGTGCGCCCCATTTCAAAATAAGTAAAATAGTTCCCGTGATAGACGACGCCCATTTGGTCGGTTTCGGCGTATCGGACGCGAAATTGGATCGTTCCCTCGAACGGCGCGTCGACCGCTTCGCCCGATTTCGGCGCGGTTTCCGTCTTTCCCGTTTTTTCCGCTTCGCTCATTTCGCATCCCCTTCGCCTTCGTTTGCGTTCGCTTCGTCTTCCTCGTCCTTTTCCTCTTCGCTCGGAGGAATCGGGCCGCCCGCCGCGTCGAAGATCGCCAAGAGATTCAAGAGCCCGGCGACGACGGTGAAGATCGTTCCCGCGTCGAGCCAAGAGTGCAGGCTCGCGACGATTTCGTCGGCGCTCGGTTGATTCGAACGCGTCGTCGCTTCGCTCGGGAGGCGCGGCGGCGCGAACGCCGTCGTCAAAACGCCGCCGTCGCCTTTCGTCGGATTGCGCGCCTGCCAATACGCCGGAATCGCGACCGCGCCGATCGCCGCCTGCGGAATGAAGTAAAGCCGCTTGTCCCCCTGCCGCCACGAGCAGTAAACGTTCCGAGCCACCAAAAGCCGACGCGTCGACTCGCCGTTCGGAGTCGCCTCCCAATACGAGCCCATCCAAAGTCCGGCGAGAAGAATCGGCCAAATCGCCGCCGCGAAAATAATCGCCTTCGCGCGGCGCCCTTGATACCAGTGCCCGAGCCCCGGAACAAGCCACGCGAGAGCGCCCGCCGCCCAAGGATTCCGCAAGTCGACGTCGAAACGCTCCTCTTTCGCGCTCCGCTTTTTCGCGACCGTTCCTTTTTCCGCCGCCGTTTCGCTCATTTCGTTCCTTTCCGTTTCCGCTCTCGTTTGTTCTCGGCGTTCTCGTTTCGCGCCGCCTTCGCGACGCCCGTTTCCCTCTATTATAACGCGTTTTCCGCTCGACGGTAGAGCCCGAAACGCCGCGGCGCCCGGAAAAATCGCGCTCGCGCTCGCTCGCCGACCGAAAAAAACGCCGATTCGTGTTAAAAAAGCGAAAAAAAAACGTTTTTTTGCTCGAGAAACGGCGAACTCGCTTTTTTCTCGCCAAAGGAAGGCGGCAAGGACTCGACAAACGCCGCTCCGTTCGGTATAATAGAGAAAAATCGGCGTCGGAATCGCAACGCCGTCGCTCGACCCTCCTCTCGCGTCGGGTCGGTCTCTTCGTGAACACTCGAGTCGAAAACGGGAAACGCGCCATGAAAGAAAAGCGTTACGGATACGGGCCTTGGGAATACCGCTACATCTGCAAGAGTTGCGGTCACGCCGTGCGCGCGCCGAAGCACGCCTCGCCGTGCAGCGTCTGCGGAGGCGAATTCGGCCCCAAGATTTCCGTTCGAAAACTTTATCTCGAAGCGGAAAAACCTTACGAGATTATCGAAGTCGAATACGTTCTCAACAAAACGATTTTCGAACGAATTAAAGAAGCGTTCGGCTTCAAAGTCGCGCCGCGCTACGGCGTCCGCGAGGAAAAACGGCGCCCGAGCCGTCGTTGGCGTTGGCAGACGCACGCCGAAGTCGAGGAAGAATCGGGCGTGATGCGGCACGAGGACTTCCTTTAATCGCGCCGAGCCCCGACTTGCGAAACGAACGCTCTCGCAAGCGACCGTTTCAAGCTCGGCGGCGCGTTTTTTCGTTCCCCCCCTTGCCGTCGCGACGAAAAGCGCTACAATAGGGGCGAAGTTTCGGGGCGTGGCGCAGCCTGGCTAGCGCATCTGCTTTGGGAGCAGAGGGTCGCACGTTCGAATCGTGTCGCCCCGACTTTTTCCGTTAAAAAACGCGACGTCGCCGCTTCTCGCGGACGGCGTCGCGTTTTTTTGTCGCTCGCGGCCTTTAAGCCTTCGCTCCGCCGTCGTTTTCGGAAATCGGTAGAAGCTCGTCGAGATACGAGTTGATCAACCGCGCGCACTCTTTGCCGTCCATCGCGTCGATCACGGTCAAATTAAGAACGTACGCCTCGACGATGCAGTAGAGTCGCGCCGCCACGAGCTCGGCGTCGCCGGGCCGAAGCTGGCCCTTGGCCATCGCGTCGGCGACCAAGCGCCCGAGGAGAAAACGGAAGCCGAACGTGTGCCGCCGCGCTTTGCGCCGCACGTCGCCGCCCGACGATTTCAGCGACGTCAAATAGTCGAGCACGACCGTCAAGAAGACGCGGTTCTCCTCCAGAAGCCGCGCCGTCAAGCGCATCACGCGCCGAATCTTGTCGACCGTCGACCACTCGTCGCGATCGACGACCTTCTTCACCGACGCCGAGAGATTGTCGGTCGCCAACTTGATCGCGTAGACGAAAATCTGGTCTTTGTCTTTAAAATACTTGTAAATCGACGTCCGCGAAACGCCGCACCGATCCGCGATTTTTTGATAGGTAACGCCCGCGAACCCTTCTTCGGCGAAGAGTTCGAACGCGCGCTCCAAAATCTCGACGCGCCGTCGAGAGTGATCCACCAACACCGTCATGTCTCGCGCCCTTTACCGCGCACTTTCGTTCGTCGCCGCGCCGCCCTTCGTCGCGTCGAAAGACGCGGCGCGACATTTTTCCTTTTTTTGTCTTTACGAGTTCGTTAAAATGGAAAAACGACGAGCAAAGGCCGTTTCCGTCCCTCGTCGTCGTTAGAACGCGACGCCGCCGCTAGACGACGCCGCGTCGGACGAACGCTCGAGCGCCCGAGTCGAAGTCGAACGCTCGCCGCGTCGTCGGTCGTTATTCCGCCGCGCTTTCAAACGCTTTCAACGGGAAGTTTTCCGGCTCCGGTTGCTCGCGCTTTTTCAGCTCGAGGAGATAATCGCGAACGGCGTTGCGAATCTCGAACGAAACGTCGGACGAGTCGTCGTATTTCAGGATCGGCGCTCGCTCGACGATTTTCGTCCAGAGCGCGATCTCTTTTTCGAGATTTTCGAACGTCTTTTCTTCGTTCGTCAAGCGCTCCATTTCCAAGCGTTGAATCTCCAAATAATCGGGGTCTTGCTTTTGCAAGACGAGCTCGACGAAATCTTTCGCCGGATAATCGGCGAACTCGCCGTTTTGCCGCGCCGCTTCGCGATCGGCTTCCGAGCTCTTTTCCCACGCTTCGACGTAAAGCCGCGCCGCTTCGAAGACGCCTTCGGTCGTTTCCGGAATCGGCGCCAGCGCGAACGGCGGATTGTTCCCCATGAAGTACGTCCACGTCCGCAAAAGCGTTGCGGCGCCTTCGCGCGCTTCGGCGACCTTGCCGTCGTCGAGCAACCCGCGAATATACGCGATCGCTTCCTCCGCTTGACGCAGACGAACGACGACGTACTCTTCGCGACGCGCCACGCCCTGGAACGAGTGCTCCAACGGGAACGCGGCTTCGAGCTGATCGAGAATAATCACGTACTTTTCAAGCTCGGTCGCCATTTCGCTTTGCATCTGCGGCATATGCTTCAGGTCGGCGAAGTCTTCGCGATCTTCCAAGAGCTTGCGCCACGATTCGAACGACGCGAGGAACGCTTTGTTCGCGTCGTCGATACGAGCCGCTTCGAAGTAGTCGCGCGCCAACTGGCGTTGACGACGAGCTTCGCGCGCTTCCGGCGTTTGCTCGAAAGCGACTTCGCGCTCGTGGAAGTCGGCGCCCATAATGTCGCGGAACATGCGGGAGAAGCTCTCCTCTTTGCGCAGCTCTTCGATTTCGGCGACTTTGTCCATCGCTTCGGCGCGAGCGTCTCCGGAGAGGCGCGAGGCCAAGACGTCCGGCGTGATCGCCAAGAGCGACGTCGCGCGGCCCTGCCACTCGTCGAGACGAGCGAAAGAACCGGACCACGACTTCGACTCCGATTCCGGAATCAAAAGACGCGGCGTTCGCGCCAACTCGCGCTGATCTTCGTCGACGAACGACATGCGCAGCTCGTAAAGGTCGGTTCGCCAGTTTTTCCACGGCGAGTCGTCCTTTTGCGCCTCGGCGTCGAGGTATTCGCGCACGACGCGAGCGCCGAAGCCGACGCGGCCGAGATTGTAGTCCGTTTCCTCGTAAGGATACAGAACCGCGTTGTACATCGAAGCGCGTTGCTTATCGTCCAACTCGTTGAGCCAACGATCCCAAACGATCGTTTTGCGCGTCTCGCCCTCGGGAAGCGCCGCGACGATTTCCTCTTCGAGGCGGTCCATTTCGGCGCGGGCTTCTTTGTGGATATTCAGCGACGTTTTGCGGTACGTTCCGGGATTGGCTTTGTCCTCGATCGTCGTCGCGACGTATTTGTTCGAGTACTCTTCCCACGCTTCTTGCGCTTCTCGCCACGCTTTCGCGCAGTTTTCCTCGTCGAAGACCGGCGCGTTTTCCTTATTCAACCCGCAGCCGTCGATTTCCATCCACTCGGCGTAGCGAATGCGGTTTAGCGGCGCGCGCCCGAAGAAAAGGAGGCGCGTTTCGTTCCCAATATCGCCGCCGCGATTTTCGTACAGGTTTTCGGCGTGCTTGTAAAAGTTGTAGCCGAAGAGCCAGTTGTCGCGATTGTTCGGCAGCACCGGAATGTTGTCGCGACGCTCTTCGCGCTCGCGTTGACGCGAAGCGAGCTCCTCGTCCTCGCGGAAGAGACGACGATACTGCTTCTTCTCGTCGGCGATCCCGATCTTTTGCGAAATCGTCCAACCGGCGCGAACGAAAAGTTTAGGCGAGTTTTGGTTGTGCGCCGTGCCGTCTTGCACGAACTCGAAACCGCGGATAACCCAACGGTAGCGCTCGCGATAGTCGTCGAATTGCGCCGACGCGTTGTAGGCGAGCTTCCAACCGACGAAGTCCCAAATCGTGATGAAGTGCGGCTCGAGCGTCGTGATTTGGTTCGCCGTCGCGACGACCGCGTCCCAGTCGGCGCGCTTTTCGTATTCAAGCGAACGGTTCCAAAGGAGCGAAATCGCGACGCCGCGCATCCCGAAGGTCGCCAATTTCATCGCGCTCCCGGCGGGGTCGATTTCGCCGAGCTTCGCTTCGGAGAGGCCTTCGTCGTTGCGCCGCTGCGCGAGGACGCCGCCCTCGCCTTCGTTGCGCGACGGGTTCCCCAAAATATACAGCGGAACGATCAGAACCGCGATCGCGATAAGGTAAAATATCTTGCGATAAAACAGTTTCTGTTGCGTCATTTCGCCACCTCCCGATTTTTAAGGATCGCGTACCCGACCATAAACAACGGGATCGCGAAGGCCGCGGTCGTCGTCATGTGCACGGCGACGGCGTTCCACGGCACGTCGTAACCGTTGGCGACGCAGTCCGCGTAGAAGTTGTAGTCGCTAAAGGACGGAAGCGCGAGCCCGATCACGCTGAGGAAAACGCCCGACACGCTGTCGAACGCTTTGATCAAGTGCGTCGAGAAGGTGTTCGACAAGTCGGACATCATGTTCTCGTGCGTAACGAGACGGTTGAACGACTCGATCGGCCCGCCGCCGAGCGCCTCCAAGTGGGCGATTTCGACGAAAAGCGTCTTGCTGAACCCGGCGATCAGAATTCCGAACGTCGAGGCCATCGCGACCGGCCCGCTCAGAAACGCGCTGAACAGGACGCCGAACGAAATCAAAATCACCATCTGCTGCCAAACGCCGAGGTACCCCTTGAGGAAGTTGGCGAAAACCGGAGCGTCCGCGGCGCGGAGATACAAGTCCGGCTCCGCGGCGCCGAAGTACTGCTGGCTGTCCAAGCATTGGAGCCAAATTTCGACCTTGCCGTCGACGACGAAATCGTCGAAGAGGTCGTAGGCGTCCTTTTGCGGCAAATCGACGGCGGCCAACGCGTCGAAGCTGGCTTCGTCCCCCATTTTCTTAAGGGAACGCGGCCGCGCCTCGACTTTCGCCTTGTCGATTTCGCGGTCGACGAAGAGGGCCTTCGTCGTGTATTTTTCGGAGTTGAAGACGTTCGTTTCGGCGATCAGCCCGGTTTTCGGGTTGCGAACGTAGAGCGCGCCCATGATCGTCTTTTCAATGTTCCCCATGTGCGTGCGGAAGACGCTGATCGTCATTTCGACCGGGAGGCCTTGCGGGAAACGCTCCGGCGTAACGCCTTCAAACGTCCAAATAACGGCTTCGTCGGTGGCGCCGGCGACATAGCTGCGGTACTCCCACTCTTCGCCGACGTTGATGCCGCGCTCTTTTTCAAAGCCGTTTTCGCCGCGGAATTTGATTTTGCCGTAGCGCGGAACCTTCGCTTGCAGCGAGCCTTCCGACGCGCCGACTTTATAACGAACGAGGTCGCCGTCGCCGACGCGCTCGATCGCGTGCGAGTGTTTGTTTTCTTCGAAGATTTGAATCGAACCGTCGGCGTATTGTTCGATCTCGTGCTTGTGTCCGTTGGCCAAGCGCGTTTGCCCCTTGGCGACGACGGTCGTCGGCGCGAGAGACGCCGGGTCGGCTTCGGTCGTCGCGACGAGGTCTTCCGGCCCGACGACGTGCGTATGGTTGAGCGTGTTCGAAACGAAGAAGTAGCTGCAGATCGCCATCAGAACCAAGATCGCCGTGCCGACGACCGTCAGCCCGACGACGCGGCCCAAAACGATTTCGCTCGAACGCACCGGCTTCGTAACGATCGTGTAGATCGTTTTTGTTTTGAAGTCCGACGGAAGGCTCAGCGCGCTCAAGAAAAGAGCGAGGAGCAACACGAGATACGTCGTCGATTGATAAACGAACGACGCGCACAAACGAGCCGGGTCTTTGCCGTTCGGGTCGAGAAACCAACCGGCGAACATCAGGAGCGCCAAGAAAACGACGCACACGACGACGACCTTTTTACGGATCGACTCGCGAATCGCCAGCGACGCGATCGCCCACGTTCGACGCCACGAAAACTTGAACAAGTCGTCGAGCGCGCCGCGGATTCCGCCGATAAGCGCCGGAAACGCTTGCTTCGGCCCCTTGCGAATCGTCAGGAAAACGAGCGCGATCAGCGCGAAAAGCGCCGCCAACGCGCCGACCGAAATCAGCCAGTTCAGCGTCGCCTTGCCGATCCACTCGAGATACGGAGGAACAGGATTCTCAATGATCATTGGGCGTTCTCTCCTCCGCGGACGCGTTTGCCCGGGTGAGCTTCGCTTTCCGCGATGATGTCGTGGAAGAGGTCTTCGAGCGACGTCGTCGGGTTGCCGCAGAAGAGCAGTTTCGCCTTGTCTTCGGCGACGATCGCTTCGATCTTACGCTTCGCGTCGTCGCTCAAACCGTCGACGCGGATTTCCGTTTGCTCGACGATTTTCAGAAGGTCTTCGACGCGGCCGAGTTCCTTCAGTTCGCCTTGATAGAGAACGCCGACGCGGTCGCAAACGTCTTGGACGTCGCCGAGGAGGTGGCTCGACATGATCACCGTTTTCCCCTGCTCTTTGAGTTGGAGAATCAGGTTCTTCATGTTGCGCGTCCCGATCGGGTCGAGACCGCTCGTCGGCTCGTCGAGGAGAATCAAGTCCGGGTCGTTGATGAGCGCCTGCGCGAGCCCGATGCGGCGCGTCATCCCCTTCGAGTACTCGCGGAGTTGACGTTTCTTCGCCGATTCGAGCCCGACCATTTGAATCAACTGCGCGACGCGCTGCTTGCGCACCGCCGCCGGAATGTTGAAAAGACGCCCGTAAAAGTCGAGCGTTTCCTCGGCGTTCAAAAATCGATAAAGGTACGATTCTTCCGGAAGATACCCCAAACGTTCGTTCTTCGCGACGTCCGACGCCGGGCGCCCGAGAATATTGACTTCGCCGCTCGTCGGGAAAAGAAGCCCAAGGAGAAGCTTGATCGTCGTCGTTTTACCGGAGCCGTTCGGCCCGAGAAGCCCGAAAATTTCGCCGCGTTTGACTTGCAGGTCGAGCGCTTTCAACGCGCGCACCTTCTGGCGGCCCCAAAAGTCTCGATAAGTTTTTGTCAGGTTTTTCGTCTCGACAACGACGTCGGATACGCTTTCCATAGGAATCGCCTCGCAATGACGGTGAAAAATAAAAAAAAGGCGTCAATCCGCGCGAACGCCGCGCTCCTCGCCGAAAAGTCGAGCGCCGCGCCGTCGCGTTCGCAAAAACAAAAAGTTTACGGGAAACGGCGCCGAGACGCCGCCTTGTCCTATTATTACTTATTTCGTCCATTTTGTCCACCATCCCAATTCAAAAACGCCGTCCTTTTTTTCCGACTCGACAAGGCGTTCCTCCGACAATCGCGAAATTCCGCAACCTTTCCCAACGCCCCGCGCGACCCGCAAAGTTTGACGTCCGCCGCCCTTTTTACGTCGAGCGAAACGCGTCGCGCCAACTTTAACGGATATCCCGGCGAACGTCGAGAAAAAAACGCCCCCGCCTTGAAAAAAAATCGACGTTTATTAGAATAAGGAAAGAATTTCGAAACGTCAAAGAGCGAACGACGCGACGCAAGCCGCTTCTCGCTCGCAACGAAAAAGGAAACCGCATGTCCGTCCGAGAATCGCTTCTGCAACGCCTCGCGCCGTTCGGCCAAGAACAAATTTTAACCTTTTGGGACGAGCTGACCGCCGACGAGCAAAACTCGTTGCGCGAACAGATCGAAAAGATCGACTTCGCCGAACTCGACCGCCTCTTCGAACATCGCTTCGACCCGCCGGCCGCCGCCGCGTTGGCCGAGCGCGCCGAAGAGCCGACCGCGTTCAAATTGAGCGATTTGCGCGATTTCGACGGCGCCGCCGATTCGCCGTTCCCGAAATCCCCGGCCGCTTCCGCCGTCAAAACCGGCGACGAAATTACGCCGCTCGAAGCGGTCGCCAAGGGCGAAGAATACCTCCGCGCCGGAAAAGTCGCGATCGTCGTCGTCGCGGGCGGTCAAGGAACGCGCCTCGACTTCCACCACGCCAAGGGAATTTACCCGATCGGTCCGATCTCCGAAGCGACGCTCTTCCAAATTCACGTCGAACGCATCCGCGCGATGGCGGCCAAATACGGAACGCGCATTCCGTTCTGTATTCAAACGAGCCCCGCGACGCACGCCGAAACGGTCGAATTCTTCAAGGCGAACGACAACTTCGGTCTCGCCGCCGACGACGTTCTCATCTTTTGCCAAGGGACTATGCCGTCGGTCGACTTCGACAGCGGTAAAGTTCTGCTCGCCGACAAAGGCCAAATCGCCCGCAGTCCGGACGGGCACGGCGGGATGCTCGCCGCGATCAACTCGCCGCAACCGGACTCGCCCCTTCCGACGGTGCGCGAACACGGCATTTTGACGGAGCTGAAGAACCGCGGCGTCGAGGAAATTTTCTATTTCCAAATCGACAACCCGATCGTCGACGTCTGCAGCCCGGAATTCATCGGTTACCACGTCCTGAGCGGTTCCGAGTTCGCGACGCAAGTCATTCGTAAGCAAAACCCGAAAGACCGCGTCGGCAATATGGTGATGATCGACGGCAAGCTGCACGTCATCGAGTACAGCGACCTGCCGGACGCCGCGGGCGAGCGCCGCAAACCGGACGGCTCCCTCGCGATTTGGGCCGGTTCGATCGCCGTCCACATGATGAACCTCGACCTGTTGCAAAAGAACGCGTCGTACTCGAGTTCGCTCCCGTTCCACTTGGCGAAGAAAAAGATTCCGCACGTCGTTCTCGACCCCGAAGCGAAGGACGAAAACGGCGCGCCCCTCTTCGGCGTCAAAATCAAACCGGAGGGAACGAACGCGATCAAATACGAAAAGTTCGTCTTCGACCTCCTCCCGCTCGCGAAGAATCCGATCGTCGTCGAGATCGAAGAGGAAACGAACTTCGGCCCGCTCAAGAACCACCCGCGCGAAGCGAAAGACACGCCGAAAACAGTTCGCGAACACCTGACCGGCCTTTATCGTCGTTGGCTCAAAAACGTCGGCGTCGAGGTCGCGGAAGACGCCGTCGTCGAAATTTCGCCGCTCTTCGCCAACAGCGCGACGGAACTCGCCGCCCGCTTGAAGGAACGCGACATGTTCCCGGCGTCCGGCAAGATCGAAACGTCGGTTTACTGGGGCCCGGACGCGACGAAGTAACGTCGTTTTCGCCTTTTCAACGTCGAAAACGCCGCCGACGCTTCCCCGTCGACGCGGCGTTTTCGTTTATTTCTTGCGCGACGGCTCGCCGCCGTTCGCTTTGTTTTCCGCTTCAATTATCCTAAAATCTAAGAAGCCGCCGACCTATGTCCGAAGCTCCCTCGCCCGCTCCGTCCGAACCGAAAAAAACGACCGCGCAACGCTCGTCGAAAAAGCGCGTCGTTACCAAACGCCACGCCTTTTGGTACCACGTTTGCCAAGGCTCGCTTTACGTCGGTTTGAAACTTTTCTTCCGCATTAAATATACGAACGCGAAATACGTTCCGCGCTCCGGCCCGACGCTGTTGGTCGCGAACCACCAAAGTTTCCTCGACCCGCCCGCCGTCGGTTGCGGCTACTTCCGAATGACGAATTATTTGGCGCGCAAAACGCTCTTTAAGTTCAAGCCGTTCGGTTGGCTGATCGACTCGGTCGACGCGATTCCGCTCGAAACGCAAGGTCTCGGCTACCAAGGGATTAAGGAAACGATTCGCCGTCTCAAAAACGACGAAGCCGTCCTCATCTTCCCGGAGGGCCAACGTTGTTACGACGGCGAAATCGCGCCGTTTACGTCCGGTTACGCGAGTCTCGCCGTCAAAGCGAACGCGACGCTCGTCCCGGTCGCTATCGCCGGAGCGTTCGAAGCGTTCCCGCGCACGAAAAAATTCCCGTCTTTCTTCAAGCCGCGCGTCCGCGTCGAGTACGGCGCCCCGATTTTGCCCGCCGACTACGCCGGACTTTCCGCCGACGAAATCAACGCGCTCGTCGTCGAACGAATTACGGAGATGTTCGAGCGCATTCGCCGCCGTCCGAAAAAGTAATCGCGCTTTTCCTCGCTCCGCCGACGCCGACGGAGCGACGTTTTCCGTTCTCCCGCCGTCCGTTCCGACGCCAAACGTCGCCGCGTTCGCGCCGTCGGGACGCCGCCTCCCGTTTCCGCCGTCCGCCCGTTGAAAATGTCCGAAACCTCGCCGTCCCCCGCCCCGTCGCCGCGATCTTCGTCGAAAAACCGCCGTTCGAAACGCCACGTCGCTTGGGTTTACCTTTGCCAATTCACGGTTTACGTTTTCTTTAAGATTTTCTTCCGCATCAAGCACGTCGGCGCCCGCAACGTTCCGCGCTCCGGCCCGACGATGATGGTCGCGAACCACCAAAGTTTCTTCGACCCGCCCGCCATCGGTTGCGGTTATTACGGCGTTACGAGCTGCTTGGCGCGCAAGTCGCTTTTCAAGTCGAAGCTCTTCGCGGCGTTGATTTCGTCGATCGACACGATTCCGCTCGAAACGGAAGGGCTCGGCTACCAAGGAATTAAAGAGACGATGCGCCGACTCAAAAACGGCGAGGCGATCCTCATCTTCCCGGAAGGGCAGCGCAGTTTCGACGGCGAGCTTTGCGAGTTTACGTCCGGTTACGCCAACATCGCGCAAAAGGCGAAGGCGACGTTCGTTCCCATCGCGATTTCCGGCGCCTTCGAGGTTTTCCCGCGCGCGAAAAAATTCCCGACCCTTTTCGGCCCGCGCATCGTCGTCGAGTACGGCGCGCCGATTCCGCCGGAGGAGTACGCCGGGCTTTCCGCCGACGAAATCAACGCGCTCGTTCGGAGCCGAATCGAAACGATGTACGAACGCAACCGCCCGCGCCGCAAGCGTTAAGCGTTTCCGCCGACCGCGTTTTCCTCGACTTCCGCCGACGACGTTCCGCGCTCGTCGGCTTTTTTTCGCCGCCGTCTTCCCCGCGCTCTTTTCCGTTCTTCCCGCTTTCCCCGATTTCCCCGCTTCCCCCGTCTTTCCCGTTCCTTCCCGATTTCCCCGCTCTTTTTCCCGCCGACCGTTTGCAATCGCGCCGCGTTTCGGGTATAATGACGGCGGCGCCGAAAAACGCCGAAACGCGCCCCGTTATTAGCGTTTCTTATAATTTCGTTTTCTTATCCAACGCCAAGCCAAAATCAGCGTCGCTTATCATAAGCTCGCCTTATACACGGCGTTTTCACCCTCGTTCGACGCGGTTCGCCGCGTTAGAAAGTATCGATTAACCGATGAAATCGCAACGTTTCCGCCTCCGAACCGCCGCGACGGTTCTCGCTCTTCCCGCTCTCCTCGCTTTCGTCGGAGTCGACGCCGCGTTCGCGCAACCGTCGAAAGCGCTCGACGACGCGAAAACCGCGTCGATTTCGGTTCCGGCGCCCGGCTCCGAATTTATCGTCGACGTGAAGGCGTTCGGCGCGGTCGGCGACGGCAAAACTGACGAAACGGCGGCGTTCCAAGCGGCGCTCGACTCGCTCGGTCAAGACGGCGGGACGGTCGTCGTTCCGCCGGGCCAATACCGCTTCGAAGGTTCGCTCGAAATCCCGCAAAGCGCGACGCTCCGCGGGCCTTGGAACTCCGTTACCGCGCACAACGGCTGCCGCGACCGCGGTCTGCCCCGCCCGACCGACGACGGCGCGACGTTCCAAGTCGTCGGCAACGCCGGAACGGAAGACGCGCCGGCCTTCATTAAACTCAACACCAACAGCGTTTTGCAAGGCGTCGTTCTCTATTGGCCCGACCAAAAAGAAGACGACGTTCCGGTCGCCTATCCTTGGGCGATCGAGATGCGCGGCAAGAATCCGGCGGTCGTCGACGTCGAACTCCTCAACCCCTACAACGGTATCGACGCGTCGCGAAACGAACGCGCTCTTATCCGCAACGTTCACGGGCAACCGTTGCGCCGCGGGATTTTCGTCGACAAAATCTACGACATTGGGCGCATCGAGAACGTCCACTTCAATCCTTGGTGGAGCATGAAGCCGAAACTTTTCGATTGGCAAAAAGAACACGGCGAAGCGTTCATCTTCAACCGCACCGACTGGCACTACGTCTTGAACACGTTCTGCTTCGGTTATTCGGTCGGCTACAAGTTCGGCGGAAGCGACGCGGGCCTCTGCAACGGCAACTTTTTAGGAATCGGCGCCGACGCCTGCCACACGTCGGTTTTAGTCGAGCAAAGCGCGACTTTTGGCGTCCTGATCACGAACGGCGAGTTCGTCGCGATGTGGGGCGAAAACCCGACGATGGTCGTCGTCGACAAGACGAATTTCGGCTCGGTTCGTTTCTCGAACTGCGCGTTTTGGGGCCCTTGCGAACAGATCGCGCGGATCGACGGTCGCGGAACGATCGGTTTTAGCGACTGCGAGTTCTGCCAATGGGACCGCGCCAATCAAAACAAACCGGCGCTCCAAGTCGACGGCGGCTCGGTAATGGTTCGCGGTTGCAACTTCCAAGCGGACAAGCCGCAAATGAAGATCGCGTCGACGGCGAAGCGCGCTATCGTTACCGACAACTTCGTCGAAGGCGCCGTCCGGATTTCCAGCGACTGCGCCAACGTCAACATCGACGGCAACTTAGGAACCGAAACGCCGAAAAAATAACGCGTTTTGCGCTTCGTCTCTCCGCGTCGACGGCGCCCGTTTCGTCGTCGACGCAACCTCTTTATTTTTCCCTTCTTCCCCCGTTTAAGGAGCTTCTTTATGTCGCCGCGCCGTTTTCTCCCGTTTTTCGCCGCGCTCGCGCTTTTGTCGCCGACGCCGCGACTTTTCGCCGCCGAGTCGCCCGCTTCAACCGCCCCGACGTCGACCGTTTCCGCCGTTTGTTCCGACGTCGAAGCGCGTCTCGCCGCCGCGGACGTTCGCCCGGGCGCCGTCGTTCTCGACCGAACGTTCGACGCGACGCGAACGATTGCCGGGATTTACGTTCGTTTAGCGAACTGCGTTCCCCCCGCGTCGGAGCCGGTCGTCGTCGGGTTGCGCGTCGACGGCGAGCTTTTGCCGGTTCGCGTCGAGATTCCGACGTTCGCGCGACCGCTCGTCGAGTCGACCCGGCCTTACACGCATTCGGCGTCGGACGCGGCGCCGCTCGACGTCGGGCGCGAGTTCCGCCGACGCCTCGAAACGCCGGTCGTTTTGCCGCCGGGAAAACGCGTTCGACTCGAAATCGTCTCGACCGAACCGCTTCGAAGCGGCGTCGTCGCCGGGTTGCAGTTCGACGGCCCTTGCGATCTCGCGACCGCTCGCGACCCGTTCCGCGCCTGCCGCACGAACGGCCCCGTTTGCCGAATCCCTTGGTCGAAGCCGGAGATTATCGCCGTCGGGACGCAAAAGAAATTCGACCCGCTTTGCGCGCCGCAAAACAACTCGTCGATTATCGACGACGCGGACGGAACCCTTTACCAATTCACGGCTTACTACTCGGTCGACGAGCAATATGGCGGCGGGCGCGGCGGCTCTTATTCGCGAATTTTCGGATACAAGAAGGCCCCGAACGGCGCCGCTTGGGAGCCGCTCGGTTGCGTCGTCGACCTCCTCGAAAACTCGACGTACTCCGGCGACCCGTTCGTCTTCCGCGACCTCGACGGAACGCCCTGCCTCGTCTTCACTGTCTGCGACGGAACAAACGGTTTCGCCGACTGGCAACTAATCGGCGCCTACCTGATCCGTTCGCAAACCGACAGTTTCGCCGGGCCTTGGGGCGCGCCGACGCCGATTTGGCGCGACTATCCGCGCGAACCGGACGACAACAAAACCGGCGGTCGGGCGAACTGTCTCCGGATTTACCCGCGACGTAAAACCGGCGATTACCTAGTTTGCTGGAATCACGGGGCGCAAGATATGGACGTCCGCGCGCTCGTCGTCCCGAATTTGGAAACGGAAATAACGAAAGAACAAATTGATAACGCGCCGATTTTCGTTCGCAATCAAGAAGAGGGCGGCGGCGGATTTACGTTCGGCGACAAGGCGTACTATTCGACTTGGCAGATTCCTTGGCTGAACGACCCGAACGGCGTCCAACGGTTGTACGAGATCGACTTGAACGACCCGCTGAATCCGGAAAGTTGGCGCGTCGTTCCCGGTTCGATCGGTTCGAACGACGGCGCCGACCCGCGACGCGACGGAGGCTGCACCGCCGACGCTTGGGCGATTTCGGTCGCCGGCGGTCGACTTTGGGCGACGTCTTGCGAATATAGCGCGACGGAAAACCTTAATTATTTGGTCGCCCGGAGCGCGCCGCTCGACCCGGAAACGCTCTTCCCGACCGACGGCTTCTTCCGATACGGCGCGGTTCGCTCGGCGTTTTACCGCGAAACGTTCCCGACGGTCGAACGCGTCGTCGGCGACGTTTGCTCGTTCGAATGCGATTTCCGGAGCGAAGGCGAGCTTTCCTATCCGTTTATCGCGCTCGGTCCGTCGAACGCTCGCGGCGAAGCGCGAACGCTCTTTTTCGAGTTGAACCCGAACGGCGCGTTTTTCGTCGCGTATAAAGACGACGCGACGCGGCATATTCTCGCCGAAAACGCCGACTTCCGTTGGACGCCGGGTTCTTCGCTCCGTTTGAAACTCGAACGGGACGGCGCGCGCTTCGTCGGCTCGGTCGACGGTCGCGAAATTTTGTCGGTCGAGATAACCGACGCGAAGATTTTGACGAATCTCGCCGACGAGCCGCGTTTCCGCCTTTACGGTTGGCAGGGCGGCGCTTACGAAGTTTCGAACGCCGTCGTTCGCTAACGTTCGCCGCGCCGTTCAACGCAAACGTTCGAATCGCCGCGTTTCCTCCGTTTTCCGTTTCGAACCCGCGTCGTTCTTTCCGTTCAAACGCGGGTTCGGCCGTTTTCAATTCAAGCGAAGTTTCGTTTCAATCCAGCGAACGCCGCGTCGCCGTTTGCGTTTGAAATCGTTCGCCCCAATCGCGAAGCGCGTCGAGAACCGGCTTTAAACTCCGTCCGAGTTCGGTCGTCGCATATTCGACGCGCGGCGGAACCTCGGCGAAAACGGTTCGCGTTATCAAACCGTTCGCCTCCAACTCGCGGAGAGCGGCGGTCAACACCTTTTGCGACACGTCCCCGACGGAGCGTTTGAGTTCGCCGAAGCGTTTCGTTCCCTCTATTAAGTCGCGCAAAATGAGAACGTTCCATTTCCCGCCGACGACCTTAAGCGTCGCTTCGACCGGACACGCCGGCAAGTCGCGCGGCGCGCCGACGCCTCTTTCATTGTTCGCCATTTCCGATTCGGTTACCTTTCGGTTACTTAGTTCCATTTTTGTATCTACTTTACAATCAAACAGTTAGCGTTATCATATCGTTATAAGGCCGCTTGAAAAAACGTCAAGCCCCGCCGCCGAAAAAACGTTAACAGAACGTTTTTTAACGCAAACCTAAGAAAGCGAGAACGCAAAATGAAGAAAGTCGTCGAATTTTTAACCGCGAATCCCGTTCAATACCTCGCGACGGTCGGTCGCGACGGCAAACCGAAATGCCGCCCGTTTATGTTTTGCTTCGAACGCGACGGTCGTCTTTGGTTCTGCACGAGCAACCAAAAAGAAGTTTATCGCGAAACGCTCGCCGACCCGAACGTCGAAATTTCCGTTTCATCGCCGGAATACGCTTGGCTTCGCTTGCGCGGTCGCGTCGTTTACGAGAATAATCTCGCGGTGAAAGAAGCGTGTATGAACATCCCGATCGTCAAAAGCGTTTACCAAACCGCCGACAATCCGACGTTCGAAGTCTTTTATCTGCAAGACGTTGCCGGAACGATCGCCGATTTTTCCGGCGAACCGCCTTACCGTTTCTAAACGCCGACGCCAATAAAAAAGCCGCGTCGGAAAATTTTCGACGCGGCGTAAAGTTTGCCGATCAAACGATTTCACGCCCGCGCCAAACGATTCGCTCGAAGTCGAAGCGCCCGGTTCGGAACGACGCGCCGTCGAGGACGCCGAGCGCGCCGAACGTCGCCGGGATTAAGCGGAAGAGCAGGAAATCCGCGTCCGCGCCGACTTCGAGCCAATCGACGCGATTGCTTTCGTCGCCTAAGGTTGCGCCGGTCGAGTCGACGTTGCTATAGAGCGGAGCCCCGAGCAGGCGCGCCGGACCCGTCGTCGCCGACGGGTAAACGTCCGCCAACGTCAAATTCTCGATCGACGCGACGTTCGCGACGCAGTGCGAAACCGGAAACGACGCGCAAGCGAGCAAGTTCGGGTCGCCGGCCAACGTAACCTTCCCGTTCGGCTGGATTTCCAGTTCGCAAAGCTCCGTCTTGTAGCGACCGGGCGCGAACCCGGAAAGGGGCGATTGGTCGCTGATAAGGACGACGCGGTCGAGCCCCTTCGTTCGAACGATCGCGCGGACGAGTTGCGGCGAAATATGAAAGCCGTCGACGATAAGGCTCGCCGTCAAGCGGTCGTCGGCAAGTTGACCGAAGAAGTAGTTTTCCCATTTAGGGAGCAGATGGCGCGTCGCGTTGCTCAGGTGCGTCGAGAGGGTCGCGCCCGCCGAAACCGCTTCGTCGATTTGCGCGCAGGTCGCGTTCGTGTGTCCGACCGCGACGACGACGCCGCGCTCGCGCAAAAAACGGACGAACTCTCCGGCGCCCTCGTACTCCGGCGACAACGTAACGAGCTTCACCAAGCCGCCGCAAGCCTCTTGAATTCGGTCGAAAAGTTCGCGGGAATACGGGACGCAAAAGCGTTTCGGGTGCGCGCCGACCGCCCCTTCGGCGGTCGAGATGAACGGGCCTTCGAGGTGAATCCCCCAAACGGTCGGGCGGAGGTCGGGCCGCTTCTCCAACGCCGACGCAATCGTCGCCGCCGCGTTAATCATCGTCTCCGGAGCGTTCGTCGTCAGCGTCGGGCAGCAACGGAAAACGCCGTCGCGCAACATTTTATCGAGAACCGCGACGACGCCCTCTTCGGTCAGTCCCGCCGACGAAAGCTCGACGCCGACCGCGCCGTTCACTTGAATATCGAAAAGCCCCGGCGCGAGAATCGGCAAGTCGCCGCAACCGTCCGCGCCGTCGGCGAGCGTTTCGACCGCGACGATTTTTCCGTCGGCGACGCGAACCTCGACCGGCGCCGACGAGTCGAACCGCCGTCCGCGATACGTCCGAATTTCCCCCTGCGCCGCGTTCGTCGTTTTCGTTTCCGCCGTCATTTGATTTCCTCCGCTTTCGTCTTTGTTCGCCGCGCTTAACTTTTGCCGTTAAAAGAAAAACGGCGAGCCGTCCGCTTTCGCCGAACGCCCCGCCGCGTCGTTTTTCGCCGTCGTCATTCGCCGACGACTTTGTCGATAATCGCCTTGTCGAAATAATTCGTCGACATCCCGGCGTCGACGACGATCTTTTGCGCCGCGATTCCGCTCGAACGCGGACTCAACAGGAAAACCGCCGCCGCGGCCGCTTCGTCCGTTTGCACCGCCGACTTGCGCGGAATCGCTTGTTCCGCAAAAAGATACGAGTCGAGATACCCCGGAATCCCCGCCGACGCCGACGTCTTCAACAGCGACGGCGCAACCGCGTTGAAACGGATTTGCGAGAACGACGAGAACGATTTCGTCAAAAACGCCAACGACGAGTCGAGCGCGGCTTTGATCGGCGCCATGTAGCCGTAATTTTCGCTCGCCATTCGCGTCGTCGAAATCGAAATCGCGACGACCGACGCGTTCGGCTTCAGAATATCGGCGAAAGCGCGCGCAATCTCAACCAACGAAAAGCAAGAAATGTCGAGCGCTTGCAAAAACGCGCGCTTCGGCGTCTCGTGGAACGGCTTCATCCCTTCGGAGTAGTCCGCGAACGCGATCGAGTGGAGCAAACCGTCGAACGAATCGAACTTTTCCCCGACCGCGACGCGCAGAGCGGCGATATCCTCTTCGCTCTCGACGTCGCAAGTGAAGAACGCGGCGCCCGGGAAGAGCTTGCTCGCGCGCTCCTTAATCGTTTCGTTTTGCACGACGAAAACGCACTCCGCGCCCTCGTCGGTCAGCATCTTCGCGACCGCGTAAGCGACGCTCTTTTTGTTCGCGACGCCGAAAATCAAAAAACGTTTGCCGTTGAGTTGCAGAAAATCCATCGTTTTCGTCCGTTACACATAAAAAGGAGCGGCGGCGCGTCGTCCAAAAAGCGCGCGCCGCCCGGAGCTTTCAAAATTCCGCAAACCGTTTATTATAACGACTTGCGCCGTTTCAACTTCATTCGGCGAGCCCTTTGCGACGACGCACCGCGGCGGCGACGAACGCTTTGAAGAGCGGGTGCGCTTTCGTCGGCTTCGATTGATATTGCGGCAAAAATTGCGCCGCGACGAACCACGGGTGATCTTCGATTTCGATAATTTCGACGAGTTTGCCGTCCGGACTAGCGCCGGAAATCGTCAAGCCGCCGTCGATGAAGCGGTCGCGGTAGGCGTAATTGAACTCGTAACGGTGATAGCTGCGCTCGGAAATATCGAGTTTGCAATAAGCGCTCGCGGCTCGCGACCCGGCGAGGAGCGCCGTCGTGTGCGCGCCCTTGCGAATCGTCCCGCCGGTTTCGACGTCCGGGACGCCGCTCTCGTCGTCGCTCAAGAGGCAAACGACCGGGTCGACCGCGTCTTTGTCGAACTCGGTCGAATTGGCGTTTTCCATTCCGAGGACGTTGCGAGCGTACTCGACGACGGCGCACTGCATGCCGTTGCAAATCCCGAAGAACGGAATATTGTTTTCGCGAGCGATGCGGATCGCCTCGATTTTTCCTTCGAAGTCGCGTTCGCCGGAGCCGCCCGGGAGAAGAATCCCATTGACGCTTTCGAGCGTCGCCTTCGTTTCCTCGCGTCCGACGCTTTCGCTCGGAATACGCAAAATTCGGACGTTCGCGTCGTTGGCGATCCCGGCGTGCACGAGCGCTTCGTAAATCGACTTATAAGCGTCTTTAAACTCGGCGTATTTCGCGACGACGGCGATCGTCGCCTCGGTTTTCGGACGGCGCAGCGTGCGCAACAATTCGTGCCAACCGTCCAAGTCGGCGGCTTTCGCTTTGGTGAGGCCGAGGCGGTCGACGATCATTTGGTCGAGATTGCGGTCGGCCAACGAAAGCGGCACTTCGTAAATCGAGAAATCGGCGTCGCGTTCCTCGACGACGCATTTGCTCGGAACGTTGCAGAAAAGCGCGATTTTGTCGCATTCTTCTTGCGAAATCGGCTGCTCGGTGCGGCAAACGATGAAGTCCGGCTGAATCCCGATTTGGCGCAAACGTTCGACGGAGTGTTGCGTCGGTTTCGTTTTAAGTTCGCGCGACGCTTTGAGATACGGAATGAGCGTCAAGTGAACGTAAACGCAGTTTTCCTTCCCGACTTCGAGCCCGAATTGGCGAATCGCTTCGAGGAACGGCAGTCCCTCGATGTCGCCGACCGTTCCGCCGATCTCCGTAACGACGACGTCGACGTCGTCCCCGGCCAAGCGGCTGACGCAAGCCTTCAGTTCGTTCGTAACGTGCGGAACGACTTGCACCGTCTTGCCGCGGTACTCGCCGCGTTTTTCCTTTTCGCGAATCCGTTGGTAAATTTTGCCGGTCGTCCAGCTGCTGTCTTTGGAGAGCGGGCTGTTCGTGAAGCGTTCGTAGTGGCCGAGGTCGAGGTCGGTTTCGCTTCCGTCGTCGAGAACGTAAGTTTCGCCGTGTTCCTGCGGGCTCAAAAGCCCCGGAAAGACGTTCAAATAAGGGTCGAGCTTTTGCATGCGAACCGAAAGACCGCGGCTTTCGAGGAGCATCCCGATCGAGGCGCTCGTCAAACCTTTCCCAAGCGAGCTAACGACGCCGCCGGTGACGAAAATGTGCTTTGTCATAACGCAAACCCTTATTTCACATCGTTTACACTAACGCAACCGCGACGCTTTGACTCCGCGAAGCGAAGAAAAAGAAGCGAAGGCGGCGCAAATTCCAAAACGTTGTTTCCTGTTCCCGCTTTTTTTGCGGGAGGTCGTCGAAAGCGTTTTCGAGCCGTTTTTTCGGTTCCCGTCAAACGTTCCGACTCCGTCGGTCGTTTTTTTTTTACCGCCGAACCGAACGCGCTAAAAAGAGGAAACGCGTTCCGTTAAACGTTCGATCTCGCGACAAAGCGAAAAAAAAAAGACGAGCGCGATTCGGCGACCCCTAGCCGCGCCCTTAATTAAATTCCAAGAGCATTATAACAAAAAAATCCGAGACGCCAAGCGCCGATAAAAAATTTTTTTCGCCGCCCGACGCCGTTTCGCCGAAGCGCTCGTCCTTAACGCCGAGCAAAAGCGCGACGCCGTTTCCGTCTTACCGCTCTCAACATCTTGAATACTTTCAATTATTCTTTGCCCCTTCGCTCGTCGTCTCTTCTATTCGTTTCGTTCATCGTCTCCTTGCGCGCGTTATCAGCCTTCATATCCTCGCGCCTCCTACCGTTCCTCAAATATCCGTCTCAAGCCGACGCGTCGTCCGCTCGTTTTTCGCCAACGTACGTTGTATCTCCGCTTGGCGTCGCGCCGTCGCCGCGCATAAAGCGTAGGTAAACGCTGAAACGCCCGCGAGCGTCGCTATTGTATTCTATTTCTTTCTTCTTACCCAAGGTTTTTCTGCGAATCCCTTCGCAATTTTCGCGCGTTTTCTTACCGCGCGTCCGTTTTCTGCCGCAGCCTTCAAAGAAACAAGCTCCCGCCGGCCCCCAAAAAGGCGAAATTTTCACTTAAACGAAACGACGTTTTATCGATTTTTCTATTTATACCGCCTCGCATTGTCTATTATAGAAAAGCCGAGAGAAAATCGCGACAATCAACAATATACGCAAACCTAAATCCGCGCGCAAGACGCCAAGGCCAAGAAACCCGCGACCGGTCGACGCGCCGCCGATCGACCCCAATATAAGATTCAAAACTACGACGCAAGATAAAAAAGCTGCCCTTGCGCCCAATTACCCAAATTCGAGCAACTCACGTCAAACAAGCGCGATAAGCTAATCTAAAACGTCGAGTTCCCAAAAGCAAGCCGTTCGCCAAGTTTGCGAGATTTACATCAAGGACGCCGGCTTCCAAAAGGCAGAATCTCTAACGTGTTCTCAAAAGATTGGTCGCTTTCTTACGCAACGTATTCTCCCCAACGTCGTCGGCAACTTCATGCGCGGGCGGGCCGCCGTAACGCGAAGAAAACTCTAAAAAACAAGCGGTGTTACCCAACGTTCGCAGGAAGGGGCTAAAATCGTCAAAACGCGTTTTTTTAGCGAAGACCCAGGAAAAAAGTCGGTTGACTCGCGCCTCAAACGCCCCGAGAAACAAAAAAGTCGGTTGACTCGGCGGAAAAGCGCGCAAGCCTCCGAAAACGGGCGCTCGGCGACCAGCGTTTCGGCCCCCAAAGAGCGGTTGACTCGGCGGAAAAGAGCGCAAGTTCTGCAAGAGTCGACTCGCGGTAAACGGTCGCGCTCTGAAAGTTGTTTAATTCGGGCGTAAAGAACCAAGCCCCCGAGAAAAGTCGACTCGCGGTAAACGGTCGCGCTCTGAAAATTGTTTAACGCGGCGTAAAGAGCGCAAGTTATCCAAAAGCCGCCCCGCGACCAACGTCGCCCTTTGAAAGTCGTTTAATTCGGGCGCGAAGAACAAAGCCCCAAAAGTCGTTTAATTCGGGCGCGAAGAACAAAAGCCCAAAAGTCGTTTTCGGCGCGAAGAACGCCCAAAGAACCCAAGAAACAAAAAAGCCGGTTAGGTTTCCCTAACCGGCTTCATATATC
>JAFYQR010000031.1 GCA_017559825.1 Thermoguttaceae bacterium
ACGCCCGGAGCCGCTCGCCGAACCGGAACGACTCCCGCGACGCCCGGCGCCGCCGCGACCGGAACTCGCCGTCCCCTGAACAACGCCCGTTAATTCGAACATGAATCGCCGCGACGTTGCCCTCGTCGCGGCGTCGACATTGTGAAACGCGGTCGCCGCCGTTCGAACGTTCCGCCTTTCTCGCTCGGCAAGCGAAAAGCAAAGAAACGTCGGCGCGCAAGACCTTTTGAAATAAACTTTGAAGGAGAAGTTAGTGTCCTCTTATCATTCCATCGTGTTGGTCAAACAAGTCCCCGACACCGCGAACGTTACCGGCTCCGCTATGAAGGAAGACGGCACGATCAACCGCGCCGCGCTCCCGACGATCTTCAACCCGGAAGACCTTCACGCGCTCGAAGCCGCGCTCGAAGTTAAGGAACGCTTCGGCGGAACCGTTACGGTCGTTACGATGGGGCTCCCGAAAGCCGCCGACGTCCTGCGCGACTGCCTCTACCGCGGCGCCGACCGCGCGATTCTGATCACCGACCGCCGCGCCGCCGGGGCCGACACGCTCGCGACGAGCTACGTCCTTTCGCAAGCGGTCAAAACGATCGGCGATTACGATTTCGTCTTCTGCGGTCGCCAAGCGATCGACGGCGACACCGCGCAAACCGGTCCGCAAACCGCCGAAAAGCTCGGGATTCCGCAAATCGCGTATCTTACCGAAATTATCGACGTGAAAGACGGCAAAGCGACGCTCCGCCGCTCGCTCGGCAACGGTTGGGAAACCGTCTCGACGACGCTTCCGGCGCTCGTTACGGTCGTTGAAGAAGCGAACGAACCGCGTCCGCAAGCCGCGATTAAAGTGATGCGCAACAAGCACAAGCGCGTTCCGTCCGAAGTCGCCGACCCGTCGACGCTCGCTCCGGAAGACCGCCTCGAACAATGGTCGCTCGACGACATTTCCGCCGACCTCGACCGCTGCGGTTTGGCCGGTTCGCCGACGAAAGTTTACCGCATCGAGTCGATCGTCCTCAAGAAAGAGGGCTTCGTCGAAGTTCCGGCGACGGAAGAAGGGATTCGCGGCTTGGTCGCGGAACTCGTCAAAGACCGCGCGCTCGGCTAATCGCCGTCCGTTTTCCGCTCGGCGTTCGTTTCGACGTTCGCCGATTCAACAAGATAAAAGCTCATTTTACGATATTTAGGATACTCGAATGAACAGAAAAAATCCCGAAGGCGAAGTTTGGATTTTCGCGGAACAGGAAGACGGCAAACTGCAAGACGTCGTTCTCGAACTTTGCGGACGCGCTCGCGAACTGGCCGACAAACTCGGCGTTAAAGTCGGGGCGGTTCTCCCGGGTTACGGCGTCGCCGACCTTTCGAAAACGCTCTTCGCTTACGGCGTCGACAAGGTTTACGTCGTCGACGACCCGAATTTGGCGCGTTTCACGACGTCGCCTTACGCGCACGTTATGCAAACGCTGATCGAAAAATACGCGCCGCAAATCGTTCTTTACGGCGCGACGCACGTCGGTCGCGACTTGGCGCCGCGCATTGCTTCGGCGACCCGTTCCGGGATGACCGCCGACTGCACCGACCTTCAAATCGACGACGTGGAGCTTCTCGACTCGAAAACGAAGACGAAGGTTCAATACAAGAACTTGCTGCAACAAATCCGCCCGGCGTTCGGCGGCAACATCGTCGCGACGATCGTGAACCCGGAACAATGGCCGCAAATGGCGACGGTTCGCGAAGGCGTTTTCCCGAAGGGCGAAGCGGACGAAGCCCGCGTCGGCGAAATCGTCGAGGAAAAAGTCGAAATCGACGCGAGTTTGTTGGCGGTCGAAGCGCTCGAGCGTTTCGTCGAAGAGAAAAAGGTCGACTTGAAGGGCGCTCGCGTCGTCGTCGCCGGGGGCGCCGGGGTCGGGAGCAAAGAAAACTTCAAGCTGATTTTCGACTTGGCGAACGCTCTTGGCGGCGCGGTCGGGGCGAGTCGCGCGGCGGTCGACGGCGGTTACGTCGATTCGCACGACTATCAAATCGGCCAAACCGGCACGACGGTTCGTCCGGCGCTTTACGTCGCTTGCGGGATTAGCGGCGCGATCCAGCACCGCGCCGGGATGCAAGATTCGGCGAAGATCATCGCGATCAACACGGACCCGGACGCGCCGATTTTCTCGGTCGCGCACTACGGAATCGTCGGCGACCTGAATCAAGTGATTCCGGCGATGATCAAAGCGGTGAAAGAACGCGTCGTCGACTGACGCTTTTTCGGCGTTTAGTTAAACGCTTACAGAGCCTTTTACATCCTTTATCGACGCTAACCGTCGCTTCGTCCGACGTTTAGCGCCGTCGAAACCGCGCTTTCGCTCTTTCCGAAAGCGCGGTTTTTCTTTGCCGCCGTCCGTTCGAGCCTCTTCAAGCGCGACCGTCGGGCCGATCTTTTTCAAAAAAAGCGCAAAAATTCCGAAAAAATCGCGTCGAACGCTTGCAATACGACGCCGCGTCGGCGATAATAAACGCGTCGTCGTTTTCTCGTCGACCGTCGAGTCGGCGACGCTTCCTCTTTACTCGAAAAGGCCGCGCTATGTTCCGCTTTGACAACGTTTTCAAGATTCTCGCTCCGCGCCCGAAACCGAATCCGCCGTCCGACTTCGAATGGCGAGTCGACGAAGCGACCGGCGGCGTCGCGATTACCAAATTCCTCAATTGGAACGCAACCGAGATTGTCGTTCCCGACCAAATCGACGGTCGTCCGGTCGTCAAAATCGGCGAATGCGCGTTCGCCGAAACTTGGCTAACGTCGATTAAACTCCCGAACGGCTTGCTAAGTATCGACTCGAACGCGTTTTACGCATCTTGTTTAACGTCGTTAAAACTCCCGAGCGGCTTGCGGTCGGTCGGCGAAGCGGCGTTCTTGAACTGCTCGCAATTGAAGTCGGTCGAACTCCCGGACGGTTTGCAAACCCTTGAAAGGAACGCTTTTGGCGATTGCAAGTCGTTGACGGAATTTAAGGTTTCGCCCAATTCCGAACGCTTCAAGGTGGTCGACGGCGTTCTCTTCTCGAAAGACGGAAAAACGCTCGTCGCTTATTTCGCAAGTATGCGCGAAAACGGCGATTACGTCGTTCCGGACGGCGTCGAAACAATCGCCGACGACGCGTTTTGGGCTTGCGACTCCTTGTCGTCGATCACCTTCCCCCAAGGATTGAAAACGATCGGCGTCGACGCGTTTTGGCGTTGCGTCTCGTTGTCGTCGGTTAAGTTACCCAAAAGTTTGCAAACCCTTGGCGACAAAGCGTTTTCAAGTTGCGAATCCTTGTCGTCGGTCGAATTCCCGGACGGATTGCAAACCCTCGGCGTCGGCGCGTTCAAGTCTTGCGGGTCGTTAACGGAGTTGAAGATTTCGCCCGCCTCCGAACGCTTCAAGTTGCTCGACGGCGTTCTCTTCTCGAAAGACGGCAAAACGTTAATCGCTTATTTCAAGCAAATGCGCAAAGACTGCGACCAAAGCGGTTACGTCGTCCCGGACAACGTCGAAACGATCGCCGACGAAGCGTTTTTTCACTGCGACCTATTGTCGTCGGTCGGGCTTCCCCGGGGATTAAAAACCGTCGGTCGCGAAGCGTTCGCCTTCTGCCAATCGCTAACGTCCGTCGCATTGCCGGACGGTTTGCAAACGCTCGGCGCCAAAGCGTTTTCCCACTGCGAATCGCTAACGTCCGCCGCGCTTCCGGACGGTCTCCTAACCCTCGCCAACGGAACGTTTTGCGGTTGCCAATCGCTAACGTCGGTCAAACTCCCGAATGGCTTGCAAAGTATCGGCGACGACGCGTTTTTAGCTTGCGACTCGTTGTCGTCGGTCGAACTCCCCGCAAGTTTGCGGAGCGTCGGCGACGACGCGTTTCGCCGCTGCGAGTCGTTGAGGTCGCTCGACCTTCCGAACGGCTTGCAAACCCTTGGTTTCAGACCGTTTACGTCGTCGTTATCAACATTAAACGTCTCGCCCGACTCGCAACGCTTTAAATTGGTCGACGGCGTTCTCCTCTCGAAAGACGGAAAAACGTTAATCGCTTATTTTGAGAAAATGCGCAAAGACGGCGATAAGGCGATTTACATCGTTCCGAACGGCGTTGAAACGATTCAAAACGGCGCGTTTTGCGGAGCCGAGTCGCTAACGTCCGTCGCGTTCCCCGACGGCTTGAAAAGAATCGGCGACTCCGCGTTTTTTGCTTGCGAGTCGCTAACGTCCGTCGCGCTTCCGAACGGACTGCAAACCGTTGGCAACAGCGCGTTTGAGCGCTGTTCTTCGTTGACGTCCGTCGTCTTTCCGAACGGCTTGCAAAGTATCGGCGACGACGCGTTTTGCGGCTGCGAATCGCTAACGTCCGTCGCAATCCCCGACAGTTTGCTAACCGTCGGCGAAAACGCGTTTTGCGACTGTGAATCGCTAACGTCGGTCGAACTTCCGGCCGGCTTGCAAAGAATCGGCGCCGGCGCGTTCGAGGGTTGCGACGACGACCTAACGCTTTACGGCGCCGTCGATTCCGTCGCGGAAAAACACGCCGCAAAAAATGAACTTCGCTTCGAACCGCGTTAATGCGAAACGCCGTCGCCCGCCTCCAGCGTTGCAACGCGTCGCCATCTTCGCGCAAGAAACGCAAAAAAGCGACGCCTAAACGTCGCTTTTTCGTTTTAACGGTTCTTTTACAACGCGTTAACGACATTACTTTACACGCCGTCGTTCAGAATTTCAAGTCGGCGCAGAGCGAAAACGACTCGGCGTCGACTCTTTACGCGCCGTCGCTCAAAATTCCAAGTCGGCGCAGAGCGAAAACGACTCGGCGTCGACGTACAGCGTCGCGTTCGGCGTTCGACGCAGAATCGTCGCCGGGCACGCTTCAGAAACCGCGTCGACCAACGTTTTACGCACCGCCGGCGCTTTCAACGGGCCCGGAACCGCGCAGATTAAGCGACGCCCCGCCGTCAGAGCCGGAACGGTCAGCGTCAGCGCCTCGCGCGGCGTCGACTCGAAGTTCGGGAAGCAACCGTCGTTCACCTGCTGACGGCGGCACGCGTCGTCCAACTCGACTAATTTCACCCGTTTAGGGTCGTCGAAGTCCGCGACCGGCGGGTCGTTGAACGCGACGTGTCCGTTTTCGCCGATTCCCATACACACGACGTCGATCGGGCCGTCGGCCAAAATCGCTTCGTACCGCGTTCGGAGCGTTTCGACGTCCGCCGCGTCGTCCGTTTGCTCGTCGAGCAAATAAACCGCCTTGAACGGGAGCGCGTCGAAAATATGCGTTTTGAGGTAATGCGAAAATCGCGCTTCGGCCCCCTTCGGCAGCCCGACGTATTCGTCCATATGCAATGCGACAACGCGGCTCCAGTCGACGTCCGGCGCCGACGCAAGCGTTTCCAGCGTCTCGTTTTGCGACGGCGCGGCGGCGAAAATCACCCGCGCTTCGCCCCGTTCCCGAATCGCGGCGCGAATCGCCTCCGCCGCGGCGGTTCCGGCGCGAACGCCCAACTCGCGACGGTCGGCGCAAACCTCGACTTCCAGCAAATCCTTACGAAAAATTTTCGACGGCATTTTCTCTCCTTCGTTCTTTGCGCGATTTCTTCAAACCGCTAAACCGCTTAATTTAACGCAACTCGACGCCGACTCCGGTCGCCCGGTTTCGAGTTTTCCCTCAACGCAAAACGCCGAACCGCCCAATTTTAAGCGCTTCGGCGCGGAAGGTCGCCGCTCCGTTTACGGTCGCAAACGGTTCGACGCTTAAAAGCAAAACGCGAACGCCGTTGGTTCGACGTTCGCGTTTTCGCTTAAGGCGTTACTTGCCCATTTGTTCAAGATAGCGTTGGCGCGCTTGTTCCATCAACTTGCACCCCCATTCGGTCGGGTACTCGTGGTTCGCGCACGCTTCGCAGAGGTTCAGCGACGGAATCCCGATGGCTCGCGAACTCGCGCTCGGCGGGAGGAAGTGAAGCGAATCGCACCCAATGTCGGCGGCCATCTCCGCTTCGATTTCCGGCGTTATTTTCCAGAACGACGTCGGGTCGTCGCCGCGACCGTCCGGCGCGAAACCGTAATGTTTCGCCAAGAATTTAATCGCGAACAGTTCGGAGTACGTCGACATATCGATCCCGTAAAAACAGGGCGCGACGACCGGCGGGCACGCGACGCGAACGTGAATTTCCTTCGCTCGCCCGACTTCGTAAATGCGTTCGATCAGGACGCGCATCGTCGTCGAGCGAACGATGGAGTCGTCGACGAGGAAAACGCGCTTTCCTTCGAGAATTTGCGGAAGCGGCGTGTATTTCGTTTCGGCCTTGCGACGACGGGTTTCGCCCCCTTCGATGAACGTGCGCCCGGTGTAACGGTTGCGCATCAGCCCTTCGAGGCACGGAACGCCAAGCGCGTACGCCATCCCGTCGGCGGCGGCTTTGCTCGTTTCCGGAACCGGAACGACGATCGAGTCTTCGTCGAGTTCGACCGTTTCGCGGCGCGCCAACTCTTCGCCGAGACGTTTGCGAGCAAGGTAAACGCTCTTGCCGTCGATGACGCTCGCGGCGTTCGCGCAATAGACCCATTCGAAGAAGCAGTGCGCGGTGCGCGGCGACGGGGCGAACTCCTTCAGCTCGAAGCCGTCTTTAGTAACGATCGCGACGTATCCCGGCGGGACGTCCTTGATTTGCTCCGGCGAAAAACCGAGATTGAAGAGCGCGACGCTTTCGCTAGCGGCGGCGAAGAGCTTGCCGTCGAACGCGTAACAAAGCGGCTTCAAGCCGTGCGGGTCGCGAGCGACGAACATTTCGCCGAGCGCGTTCAAAAAGACGATCGTGTAACCGCCGTCGATCGAGGCCGTCGACTTTTGGCAGACTTTCAACAGGTCGCGCTCCGAGTCTTTGAGCGCCGCGCAGAGATAATGCGTCAGAATTTCCGAGTCGCAGTCGCGAGCGAAATGCGTGTTTTCGTCGGACGCGAGGAGCTTGTTTTTCAGCTCGTCGAAGTTCGTCAACGCGCCGTTAAACGCGAAGCTAAACCATTTGTTTTTCTTAATATGCGGACGTTCGAACGGGTGCGCGTAACTCGGGTCGTCCTTGCCGCAGTCGGCGTATCGAACGTGCCCGATAGCGGCGCGCCCGGCCAACTCCTCCATCAACCGCGCGTATTTTTCCGGGCGGTTCAAGCACAACGCTTCCGAAACGACGCCGACGTCTTTGTACGTCGTCAGCAGTTTTTGACGTTCCGGATTGTACGTCGTCAGACCGGCCGAAAGCTGCCCGCGGTTTTGCAGGTCGAGGAGCATTCTCGGGAGAAGGCGCGAAACTTCGTTCGGCCCTTGCCCGGGGCACAACGGGGACGGTTCGTCGGTCGCCAAATGGTAAACGGCGACGACGCCGCATTCTTCGTGTAATTCGCAGCTCATAGTTCGATACGTTTGAATTTTTCGGGCGCGCTCCGAGCAAAGTCGGCGCGGCGCAAGGGCGAAGACGGCGAAACGACGAAAAGCGGCGCGACCGTTCGTTCGTCGAAGAATTCCGTCGTCTATTAATGTTCGCGACGTTGGCGTCGACGCGCGTTGCGGCGACGGCGGCGCGATTCGCTTAATCTATCGGCGATCTTGAGCCCGATTCGCTAGAAATTCGCCCAAAAAAACGTCGAAAATCAAACGAACCCCCGCTTTCGACCAAACGTCGAAAGTCGGAGAAGCGTTCCGGCGACGCGAACGATCGCGTCTTCTCGAAACGCCGTCGTTATTATAACGTCTCTTCGACGAACGAAAACGGGGGGCCCCGCGTCGAGAAAAGCGCGATTTTCCTAAAAAACGTTTCTTAACGGCGGTAAAATCGCGACGACCGCGACAATTTTAACGAGAAAAAAGTAAGAAAAAAGCGCTCGACGGTTCCGCCGAACGCTTGCGAAAATCCGCGTCGACGAACGCTCAACGCTTACCGTATTCGAGCGTTTTCCCCGCTCGCGCCGAAATCATATACGCTTCGAGCGCTCGCATACGCGGATCGTCGCCGCTCATCGGCTCGCCTCGACAAGGCTGCGTTAGGCACCAGTTCGCCATATCGCGCAGAAGCGCCGGGCGTCCGAGCTGAACTTGATATTTCGGATACGTCTCGGCGCGCGTTCCCTCGGCGTCCGGGTGGCACATGTCGCACGAGACTCCGTTGCGGCTGCCGAGAAGGTTCGCGTCGTGGAAAATCAACGAGCCTTCGACGACGAGACGCTCCGTTTCGGCGGCCCAAAGCGCGGTTTCCCGCTCCGTATGGTTCCCGTAAGTATGCCCGGACCGCTGCGAGTCGACCGCGTAAACGCCGGAATTGTCGGCGATAGGCTTAAACGTCCGCCGCTCTTTCTCGACCGCGAGCCAACGGTCGTCGAAGCCGCGCGCCCATTGGTCGTTCGTTCCGGGGATAATCGGCGCTCCTTGCGACGAATCGACCGACGGCGCGGCCGGAGCCAACCCGGTCGGCGTTCTCTCCGGAGGCGACGGCGCCGAGCCGCCTCGCGTTCCGTCGGGCGTC
>JAFYQR010000032.1 GCA_017559825.1 Thermoguttaceae bacterium
CGAAGACGTGGATGGTCGGGACAAGCCCGACCATGACGCTGAACTCAGCGCTTCCGCTTGCGCTTCTTCGGTCGCTTTCGCCGCCGCGACGCGCTCTTGGTAAATCGGGTTGTTTTCAAATTCGGACGGAGCGTCGATTTCCGGGAACGTTAAGTTCTCGCGATAAAGTCGAGCGCCGCTGACGACGCGGTCGCCTTCGTTCAAGCCTTCAAGAACGATCACTTGTTTTTCGTTCGACGCGCCGAGGAGCACCTCTTTGCAGCCCCAACCGTTTTCGTCGTAGGTGACGCAGTACGTTTTCTTGCCGTATTCGACGACGCACTGCACCGGCACCGTCAAGACGTTCTCTTGTTTGTCGGCGATAATGCGGACTTGCGCGGTCAAACCGGAGCGGAGTTCCGGAATCTCCTCGTTGATTTTGACCATCGTTACGTAGTCCTTCGCGGAGGACATCCAAACGATTTCCGGATACGGGTTGACCTTCACAACCTCGCCGGAGACGACGCGATTCGGGATCGAGTCGAAGGTGATTTTCGCCTCTTGCCCAACCTTAACCGACGAGATGTTCGCCTCGTTGATCATCGCCTTGACGCGCATTTGCGTTTTGTCCGGGAGACGAATCAAGACTTGACGGTTGCGAACGGTCGCGCCCTCTTTGATCATTTCCGATTCGGACATGCGGCGCGAGTCTTGGTTCGCGTAGACGACTTGGCCGTCTTGCGGAGCGCGGATTTTACAGTTCTCCGACTGCTCCTTGTAACGCTCTTCGCGGCGCTTGTTGATCTCGTAGGAGTTGCGGTCGGAATCGACCTTGGCGCGCGCCGTTTCGACGTCGGCCATCAACGACGTGATTTGCTTTTCGCTCGTGTATTTCAGGAGCGTCGTCTTTTTAAGGTCGGCGACTTCGAGCGAGTTCTTCGCTTTTTCGACCGCGACTTTGTCGATTTCGTACTGTTGCTCCGTCGAGTAGCCGAGCGTAACGAGACGGCTCGTGTACGCCGCGCTGTCGGCGCTTTGCTTGCGCGTTTGCTCCGCTTCGAAGATGGTGTTTTCGTAGTCCATCCACGTTTGCTTGAACGTGCCCTCGACGTACTCTTCGAGCGAAATTTCCGCCGAGCGCAGCGTCGCCCGAGATTGGTTCAGCGTCGCCCGGGACGAGTTCGTCGTAACGACCTGCGAGTCGTACTTTTCGTCGATGTCGGACGAGTCGAGCTCGACGAGAAGCTGGCCCTTCTTAACGTCCTGCCCTTCCGGAATGAGGTAAATGATCGTCGCCGAGCCTTCGACTTGCGAAGCGACGTCGACGTTCTTCGCGCTTTCGGCGCTTCCCTTGCCGTTGACTTCGTGAACGAACGTTCCGCGCTCGGCGGTCGCGTAGATGACGTTGACTCTTTTCGTCGATTTCGCGCGGTTCGCCCGCCAAGCGTAGCCGCCTCCGACGAGCCCGCCGAGAACCAATAAGATAACGACGATCTTCGCCGCGCCGCCGCGTCGAGGCGCCGTCGCGCGAACGCGTCGTTTCCCGACGCTTTGCGTTTGCGTTCGATGGAACATAGGGTCTCCCTAACTTTGAAACGCCGAATACGAAGCCGCGCGTCGCGACGGCGCGGCCGACATTAATATTAATGTAATGTGAAATTTTTCGTTTTTAAAAGGGCCAAACGCCCGAGCCGACGCGTCCGATTTTAACGGTCGCGCCGACGACGTTGATTTTAACGGAAAAGCCGCCTCCAACGCTCCGAGAAACGCCGAGCTCAAACCGATTCGGAATCGCCGCGATCTCTCTATTTTATATAAATTACCGCGTCGACGCAAAAACGTCAAGAACCTCGTTTTATTTTCGACCAAAATTTCTTTGAAAACGCGCTTTTCTTCCGCCGGCCCGTCGACCGACGCGATCGCGACCGTCGTTAAAATCGGCTTTAACGGCACATTGCGCTTCTCGGAACCTTTCTCTAAATCTCGGGCTCCTCCTAACCGAAACATGACAACGGCGAACCGTCTCTTTGCGCGCGTCGTTCAAACGAAATCTGGAAACTAAAAGTTTTTAACCGACGTCGAGCGCCGAAAGTTTCGCGACGATTTCGAAAAGTCGCCGAAAATTTCGCTTAACGACGCGCGATAAAACCGGTTTCGCCGCTTTTTCCGAATATTCCGTTAGTCCGGCAAACGCGGCCTCCCACGCGCCGCCGCTTGTCCGTCCGTCCTTGCCTTTTGTAATCGACGCGTCAGCGTTAAACGTTAAAAACGATAAAAAGCGCGAAATCGTTCGAAGCCGTTTTTTCGGCGGCGAGCGTTCGAGCGCGGAAAGGACTTCCATCGATGTCAACGCGATTCGCCACTTTCGAGACGCTTCGACGCGCCTCGCTTTCGCTTCTTTTCGCGGCGTTCGTTTGCTCCGGTTTCTTCGGCGGCGCCGTCGACGTTCGCGCTCAAACCGACGCTCCGGAACTCGAACAGCTCGAAATTTACGAATTTCCGTTCGAGAACGTCGACGCGAGGCCGGTCGTCGGCGCGCTGACGCTTTCTCCGGACAAAAAGACGATTTACGTCGGCGGCGACAATCGACGCGTCTACGCTTGGGACGCCGCGACGAAAGCGGTTCCGGTCTTCGCCGAGCTCGACGATTGGACGCGAGGGCTCGCCGTCTCGCCGACCGCGCCGGACGAGCTCGCGACGCTGACGCAAGCCGGTCAACTCCAAATTTGGAACGCGAAAACGCGAACGCTCCTTCGCCAAGCGCGGGAAAAAGTCCTCGGCGCTCGCGACTTCGTCTACTCGCCGAACGGCAAGCTGATCGCCGTTTGCGGTTTTGAGTCGCGGATCGCTTTCTTCAACGCCGACAAGCTCGACATGCGCACTCTTTGGGACGCGCCGGACGAAAGTTCGACGTCGATTCGTTTTTCGCCGAACGGCTCGCTTTTGGCGATCGCCGGACGCAACGGCGTCGTTCGCGTTTGGACGACCGAGGACGGCAAGGTCGCTCGCGAGTTCAAGTCGAACGGCAACCGCCGCGTTCGCGCCGTCGCGTTCAGCCCGGACGGTTCTCTCGTCGCGGCGGGGGGCGACGGTTCGCTCGTCGAGATTTGGAACGTTTCGACGGGGGCCAAGGTCGCGGAGCTCGCGCTCGGCGGAGGACGCGTCTTCTCGCTGACGTTCTGCGGGCCCGGCAAAATCGCGACCGGCGACAGTTTGAATTACGTTCGGCTTTGGGACGTCGCTTCGAAAGCGGAGATCGCTCGCGGCGTCGGGCACACCGGCACCGTCGCCGTCCTCCAATTCGACGCGACCGATTCGACTCTGTTGAGCGGCGGATTCGACACGACCGTCGTTAAATGGCGAATCCCGTAACACCGTTTTTCCGCTCGACCGCTTTGTTCCCGATAAACGAAAAAAAGCGTTTGAGCGGAATAAAATTAAAATTCCGCAAAGTTTCGCTATTTTCCGCTATCGAAACAGCGCGGCGCGGTCGATACAAGGAATTAGGGGAAATTCCGTTTTTTCCGCGACGTTTACTTTTTCGAAGCGTTCGGCGCGTCCGTTAAAGTTTGCGCCGTCGTTTCGACCGTCTATTCCCGAGACGAAATAGCGAAAAATCGAGCGTTTCCGCCGACGAACCCCGCCGCGACGGTCGATAAAAACCGTCGAGGAAACGTCCGCGTGGGCGACGTTTTGCCAACGCCAAACCTTGAAAAAACCGACCGACGCCGCCCTTCGCGAGCGTTCGTTTCGCCGATTAATATAATAGAAAAAAGCGAAAACTTTTTCCGAATCCCAGCGCACGAAAGGCCGAAAGATGTCGTTCTTCACGCAAAAACGCGCGATCGAAAACGCCTCGTTCAAAAAAGACCGCCGCAATCGCAAACGTTCGCAAAACGCCGACGTTCGCCGCGAAACGAACCGCCGCCTTTGCCGCTTTGAAGAGCTGGAAAAACGCGAACTTCTCGCCGCCGACCCGATCTCCGTCGGGGTCGTTTACGCCGAACAAGGCGTCGAGGCGCTCGGCGACAAGTTTTACGTCGCTTGGGTCGGCGGAGAAGCCGGATCGACGACGCTCGACTCGTTGACGATCAACCTCGACAAAAACGGGAACGGCGCGCTCGACGTCGGCGAAAACTTCTTCGACGTTTCGCCCGACGGCGCCGGCGTTTACAGCTCCGTTCCGTTCACGGTCGTCGACGCGACCGAGGGCGTCGGCTACTCTTACGCAGTCGAAGACGGCGGCATGACGCTGACGATTTCGTTCACGAATTTCAAAGCGGGAGACAAATTCGTCTTCACGCTCGACGTCGACGAATACCAAACGACCGTCGACGGCGAGCAAAAGAACGACAACTCGATCGTCGAAGGGGGCGAGTTCGGCGGCTCGGTCGTCAAAGGGATCGCCGGGTCGACCGTTTCGGCGACGTTTAGCTCCGAACATTATCAAACGGAAACTTGGGTCGGTTCCTTCGTCGACGATTACGACGGCGAGTACGAGCGCGCCGCCGCGTTGAGCGAGTCTTACGACGCGGAAACCCTTCCTTTCGACCTCGGCGACAATAACGAAGGGATATGGCGCGCCGGCGTTTACGCGCAGATTGACCTGACGCCGAAACCGGTCGTTATTAGCGGTTACGTTTACGGCGACCGCGACGTCGACTGCAATTACGACCTCGGTCAAGACGACCCGCTCGCGAACGTCGAACTGACGCTCGTCGCGAAAGACGGTCGCACTTGGACGACGACGACCGACGCCGACGGGTATTACGAATTTAACGCCGAAGATATTCTCCCCGGCGAATACGAAATCGTCTCGCAATGCGACGTAAAATCGCCGGAAGGCCTCTCCTACTTCGACTTCTGCGCGAAGGGCGGCGAGTTCGGCGAAAAAATCGACCCGTTGCACATCAAAATCGACGGCATGCAAGGCGGCGACGTCGCGCCGAACAACAACTTCGCGAAGGCGCTGATCGGGACGATCTCCGGGAACGTCTTCGAAGACCGAAACGACGCGGACGGCAAAAACGACGGCGAAACTTGGGACGGCGTCGCCTATCCGGCGAAAGTCGAGCTTTGGCGCGTCGACGTCGACGCGGAAGGAAACGTCGTCAAGACGCTGATGGAGACGCAAACGGTCGACGCGGCGGGCGGTTACAAGTTCGTTCTCGACGGTTCTTACGGTCAAAACGGCGAGCTCCGCAAGTTGGTCGAAAAGACCTACGAACTGCGCGAAATTTTCGATTCCGCCGATTATACGGACGGTAAGGATTACGTCGGCACGCTCGGCGGCGTTGTTTCGAACGACGTCTTCGGCGACGTTTACGTCGGTTACGGCGAACACGGTTACAACTACGACTTCGGCGAATTGAAGCTCGGCTCGATCGCCGGGAACGTCTTCGAAGACCGAAACGACAACGGAGTTTTCGACGCGAACGAAGCCGGAATCGCCGGAACGACCGTCGAACTTTACCAATGGGACGGCGCGAATTACGTCAAAATCGCCGAAACGACGACCGACGAAAACGGCGCGTACCGCTTCGACGACCTCGATATCGAGAAGGAATACGCCGTTAAGGAAGTTCAACCGTTCGGCTATTCCGACGGTCAAGACGCGGTCGGCTCGCTCGGCGGCGACTTGGCGAACGATTACGTTTCGAAAATCGAAATCGGTTGGGACCAACACGGCGAAAATTACGACTTCGGCGAATTGAAGCTCGGCTCGATCGCCGGAAACGTCTTCGAAGATCGGAACGACGACGGCGTTTTCGACGCGAACGAAGCCGGGATCGCCGGCGTTACCGTCGAGCTTTACCAATGGGACGGCGCCGATTACGTCAAAGTCGCCGAAACGAAGACGGCGGAAGACGGCTCCTACGTCTTTGAAAACCTTGACATTAATCGTCAATACGCCGTCAAGGAAAAGCAACCGGAGGCGTACTCGGACGGTAAAGACGCGGTCGGCTCGCTCGGCGGCGACCTGTCGAACGATTATATCGATTCTATCGACGTTCAATGGGACCAACACGGCGAAAACTACGACTTCGGCGAACTGAAGCTCGGCTCGGTCAGCGGCTACGTTTACCACGATAAAAACGACGACGGAGTCCGCGACGAGGGCGAAGCCGGTATTTCCGGCGTTACCGTCGAGCTTTACCGCCTCGACGGCGAAGAATACGTTAAAATCGCCGAGACGACGACCGACGAAAACGGTTTTTACAAGTTCGACTCGCTCGATATCGAGCGAACCTACGCGGTGAAGGAAATCCATCCGGACGCTTGGGACGACGGCAAAGACGCGGCCGGTTCCCTCGGCGGAATCGCGACGAACGATAAGATCGATAATATCGACGTTTACTGGGACGCGCAAGGCGTCGAGTACGACTTCGGCGAACTCCTTCCGCTCGGCTCGCTCAGCGGGTACGTTTACGAAGACGACAATAACGACGGCGTTCGCGACGCGAATGAAGCGCCGATTAAGGACGTCGTTATCAGCCTTTACGTCGTCGAAGCGGACGGAACGGCGAAGCTCGTCGCGACGCAAAAAACCGACGAAAACGGTTTTTACAAGTTCGACGCCTTGGAGCCGGATCGAACGTATATCGTTCGCGAAACGCAGCCGAAAGCCTACTTCGACGGCAAAGAAACGGTCGGAACGATCTTTGGCGCGACCGTCGGAGCCTCCTCGACGAACGACGAAATCGCCGAAATCGAGCTTCCGCGTCGCGGCGCCGGGATCGAGTACAACTTCGGCGAACTCCGTCCGGCGTCGATTTCCGGACACGTTTACGAAGACAAGAACGACAACGGCGTTTTCGACTCCGACGAAGTCGGAATCAAGGGCGCGACGCTGACCCTTTGGATTCTCGACAAGGAAACCGGCGAGTACGTCGCGACCGGTCGAACCGTCCAAACGAACGCAAACGGCGAATACCTCTTCGACGGTTTGGAACCAAACCGAATTTACCGCGTCGTCGAAACGCAACCGTCCGGTTACTACGACGGCAAAGACGCGGTCGGCTCCCTCGGCGGCGAAATGAAGAACGACGATTTGTTCGCGATTTCCGTCAAACCGGGGGACGCGGGCGTCGACTACGACTTCGGCGAACTCCCGATTCCGACGCCGGAAACCGTCGTTCCCCCGAACGACACGATTCCGGACGCGCCGGGCCCTTCCTTCCCGATTTCGATTCCGTCGAATTATTGGGGCGCGGCGCCGACGCATTTCCCGTATACGTTCCGTCAGCCGTATCTCGTCGGTTCGACGACGACGCTTTTCGGGGGCGGCGGTCTCCCGGCGGCGCAGTCTTGGCGTCTTAGCGTCCTCAACGGCGGCTCGCCCCGTTCGATCGACGCGTTGACGACGACCTTCGGTTTCCGCGGCGATTACAACAACGGCGCCGGCGGTTCCTACAAATACGTCAACGTCTCGTGGTCGCCCGAAAACGGCTTCAACGGAGGCGAATGGCTGATTCGCGGCGCGAACGGCGAAATCCTCGCCAACTACGCGAACTTCGGCGTCCGCGACGCGAAACCGGTCGTCGGCGACTGGAACGGCGACGGCGTCGATCGCGTCGGGCTTTACGTCGACGGACGTTGGTTCCTCGACCGAGACGGCGACGGCGTTTGGGACGAAGCGCAAGACCTTTGGGCCGAGCTCGGTTCCCAAAGCGATCAACCGGTATCCGGCGACTGGGACGGCGACGGCAAAACCGACATTGGGATTTTCGGCCCGCAATGGGCGAGCGACCCCCTCGCGATTTCGGTCGAGCCGGGGCTCCCGACCGACCATAACCAAACGATTTCGGTCGACCGCGCGAAGAACGTGCCGCCAAGCGAAGAGCTGTTTAGCCGAACCGAGCTGAATCTCCGCGCGACGAAACATCGCGATTCCGGACAAGTTCGCGTCGACCTGATCGACCACGTTTTCCAATACGGGAACGACGGCGACGTCGCGTTGACCGGCGACTGGACGGGCGACGGCGTAACGAAGATCGGCGTCTATCGCAACGGCGACTGGTACTTTGATATGAACGGCGACGGTCGCTGGAACGACGGCGACGTCCGACTCGACCGTATGGGCGGCTCCGGTTATGTTCCGGTCGTCGGCGACTTCAACGGCGACGGAATCGACACGATCGGTCTTTTCTCCAACGGCGACTGGTTGATCGACGTCGACGGCGACCGACGTTTCGACGCGTCGATCAGTTTCGGGCAAGCGGGCGACGTTCCGGTCGTCGGCGACTTCAACGGCGACGGAATCGACGAGTTGGCCGTTTACCGTCCGAGCGCCGAAACGGACTCCGCCGCGCCGCGCTTGGCGAGCGATCCGGTTTCGAGCCCGGTCGAAGGTCAAGTCGCCGACGCGACCGAAGACGCCGCGCTCCAACGCTAGTTTTCGCGCCTTTCCCGAGCGCCGTTCGTTCGCGGCGACGCTCGTTCGTTCTCCTTATCCGCGTCGGTCGTTCTCCTTTCGAGAGCGGTCGACGTTTTTCTTTTTTCGTCGCCGTCGACGCCGTTTGGAGCGACGCGTCCGATTTTATCGTCTCTCGCTCCGTCTTTTTCGGAAAAAACGCGCTCTTTTTCAACCGCGCCCCCCGCTCGAACGGCTGCTTTGCGTATAATAGAAGGAGCGCCGCTCTTTGTTCGCGCCGCGTTTCCCGTCCCCGCTTTCCCTGCTTGCCGAGGAGTCCGCCGATGATTCGTTTTGGAGCGATCGCCGACCTTCAATACGCCGACCGAGACGACGCGATCGGGCGCTCTTACCGCGCTTCGATCGGCAAATTTTTAGAAGCCGCCGGAGCGTTTGCCGCCGAGCGCGTCCCGTTCGTCCTGCAGTTGGGCGACGCGACCGACGGCGGGCTGAAAAATTACTTCGCCGTTCAAGAGCTGTTCGCCGTTTCCGAAAAAGCGGGACTCGTTTGGCGACACGTTCTCGGCAACCACGATTGGGGCGTCCCGGACGAACGCAAAAAGTCGGTTCCCGCCGATTTTAACGCCGGAGACGCCGGTTATTACGATTTTACCGTCGTCGACCCGAACGACGCGGCGAACCGTTGGCGTTTCGTCGTCTTAAACGGGAACGAAATCAGCGAATACGCCGCGACGACCGACGAGGAGCGCGCCGAAGCGAAACGTCTTCGCGAAACGATCCGCCTTCCGAACGGCTCGTCCCCGGCCTCTTGGAACGGCGCCGTTTCGGACGCGCGGCTCCGGTGGCTCGACGAGCGGCTGAGCGACGCTAAAAAGAACGGCGAAAAAGCGATCGTTTGCTCGCACTTCCCGCTTTACGCGCAATCCCGTTCGCTGCAAAAGCGCGGCGCGTTGGCCAGAGCGCTCAACCTCGACATTTACTTTACGGCGCTCGGCGTTTCGACGTGGAACGGCCCGGCGATTTTGGACGTTTTAGACCGACATTCTTGCGTTAAAGCGTTTTTCGCCGGACACTTGCACGAAGGCGGTTTCGGCGTCCGCAAAAACGTCGCGCACGTTACGTTCAACGGCGTCGTCGAAGCGCCTCGCAACGCGTTCGCGTTCGTCGAGCTTCATTCCGATCGAATCGTTGTCGAAGGTCGCGCCGACCAGCCGTCTTACGAACATAAATTCGACGCTTAAACCGCCGGTTTGCGACGATTTTAACGATTTTAGCGATCGTCGCTCCCGTACGACGCTCGCCGACGCCGATTTTTCCGCCTTTTTTGATTTTCGCTCGCTTATGTCCCCTCCTCGCCGCCAGCTGAAACCGCGCGTCGCGTCGCTGCAACCGTCGCAACGTTCTTGGCTCCGCTCGTTCCTCGAGTACGTCGCGAACGAGCGGCAGTTGTCGCCGAACACGTGCTTCGCGTACCGTTCGGACTTGATCGCGTTTTACCGTTGGCTCGGCGACCGTTCGATTCCGGCGCTTTCCGTGCAAGACCTCGCCGAATACGCCGCCGCGGCGCGAGCCGAAAATTTAACGCCGGCGTCGTTGGCGCGGCGCTTGACGTCGCTGCGCGTCTTCTTTCGCTACCTGCAAACGGAGGGCGTTCTTCGCCGCAACGTCGCGACGCTCCTCGGAACGCAAAAAAATTGGGATCGCGTCCCGCCGACGCTGACGCCGGGTCAAATCGAGCGGCTTCTCGTCGAGCCGCGTTCGGAAACGGACGCGCTTTGGATTCGCGACCGAGCGATTTTAGAGTTTTGTTACGCGACCGGCTGCCGCGCGTCGGAGGTCGTAAATTTGCGTCTCGACGACGTTTGGCTCGACCGCCGCGCCTGCCGTTGTTTCGGGAAAGGCTCGAAAGAGCGAATCGTTCCGCTCGGCGACGGCGCGATTCGAGCGTTCCGCGACTGGGTCGCCGGGCCGCGTTCGGAACTTTTGCTCGCCGCCGCCGTTCGAATCGACCGCGAAAAACGCCGTCGAGCCGCCGACGCCCCGCCCGAACCGCCGTCGAACGAAGCGGACGTCGAGTTTCGTTTCGACGCGGAGTCGCTCGTCGTCGCTTCCGATTTTAACGATAAAAACGAACGCGCCGTCGAACGCCGACGCGTTTCTTCCGACGAAGCGCAAAACGCCGCCGACGCCTCCTCCTTAAAGCGTCGCCGCCGCGACGTTCGTCCGCTTGAATCGCCGTTCGCGTTCGTTTCCCGCGGCGGCCGCCGCATGCGCCGCGAAGCGCTTTGGGAGCTCGTCAAAAAATACGCGCTTCGCGTCGGAGCGCCGCCGACGATCAGCCCGCACGCGCTGCGCCACAGTTTCGCGACGCACCTGCTGCAAGGCGGGGCCGACTTGCGCCAAGTTCAAGAAATGCTCGGGCACGAAAGCATCGCGACGACGCAAATATACACGCGAGTCGACATGTCGCGCCTCCGAGAAACGCACCGCCGCTGCCATCCGCGCTCTTAATCGCCGTCAAAACCGTTAAAGTCGTCAAATCCGTTCCGTTTTCGGTAAAGCGAAGCCGACGGAGGGACGACCGTTAAACTCGGCGCGTTCCCCGCTTTTTATCGCGTCAAGAAAACAAAACGCCGTCGACGCGAAAGTCGACGGCGTTTAAGATTCAAAGTTCGACGCTCGAAATCACTCGGCCGGAGTTTCGGTCGCTTCCGCCGCCGGAGCGACTTCTGCAGCCGGAGCTTCAGTCGCTTCTTCGTCGACCGCCGGTTCGTCGGCGTTCAATTCGAACCCTTCGACATTCGGCGTTTCGCCCGGTTTCAGTTCGCCGTCGCCGCTCAAAATCGATTCGGTTTCGGTCGGAACCGGGAGATTCTTGAAGCGGTTCGCGGCGTCCTTATAGAACGCGGTCGAACCGGCGCGATTCAGCGCGGCG
>JAFYQR010000033.1 GCA_017559825.1 Thermoguttaceae bacterium
CGTTCAACTTCGACCTCGCGTCGGAAGAATGAGCCGCGTTTAACCGCGTCTCGCGACGAACGTCCAACGCAAACGACGGGTTCGACCGTTTTCGGTCGCCCGTCGTTTGCGCGTTTCTTGACGTTCGCCGACGCCGCGCCGTTTCCCTCGCAAAGTTGAGCGAACACGCCGGCGCCCAACGGGAGCGGAAAACGAATTCGCGCGGCGGCGCGGATAAAACCGCCTTCGGCGGGCCCGGCGGCGCCGTCAGTTTTCTCGAACGACCAAGCGCGGTTTCTCGACGACGATCTCGAACGCGGCGCGAGCGGTTTCGTCGGCCAAACGTTCGAGCCAATCACGGAGTCCCGCCCGACGACGTCGCCGCCCAAAATCGTCGCGTTCGCGTAAACGACGCCGCCGTCTTTCAGCGTCGGACGCCGATTCGTTCCGCGCACGAGCTCGCCGTTTTCGTCGCGAGGAAAACTCGGCGACAAAACGACGCGGCGGCTAGGCTAATTTTCTCGAACGACCAAGCGCGGTTTCTCGATGACGATCGTCGAACGCGGCGCGATCGATTTCGTCAGCCAAACGTTCGAGCCGACGACCGAATCGCGTCCGATTACGACGTCGCCGCCCAAAATCGTCGCGTTCGCGTAAACGACGACGCCGTCTTCCAGCGTCGGATGCCGCTTCGTTCCGCGCACGAGCTCGCCGTTTTCGTCGCGAGGAAAACTCAGCGCGCCGAGCGTAACGCCTTGGTAAATCTTGACCCAATCGCCGATTTCGCACGTTTCGCCGATCACGACGCCGGTGCCGTGGTCGATGAAGAAATATTCGCCGATTTTCGCGCCCGGGTGAATATCGACGCCGGTGCGCGAGTGCGCCGACTCCGACATAATCCGCGGAAGCAACGGAACGCCCAGCTCCCAAAGCGCCCGCGCGATTCGGTGCGTCGCGATCGCTTCGAAACCGGGATAGCAAAAGACGACTTCCGCCGTCGACTTGCACGCCGGGTCGCCTTTCATCGCCGCTTCGACGTCTTTTTCGAGTTTTTCGCGAATCTCCGGAATCCGCGCCAAAAACGCCGCCGCTTTTTCGTCGCCAAGTCGGTCGAAGTCGGCGCGCTTCTCCGGTCGGCAGGGTTCGAACGCGGAACCGTTCGTCGTTTCGCCGCAAAACGCTCGCGAAATCTGCGCCCGCAACGCGTCGTAAATCTTGTCGACGAGACTCCCGACGTAATAAACGACGTTGCTCGACGTCAGCCGTTCGCGCCGACGGAAACCGGGAAAGAGCAGCTCGTTCAAATCGCTCAAAATCTCGGCGACGGTCTCTTTGTTCGGGAGCGAACAGCGGTCGAGCCGACTCGTCGCTCGGGTTTTCGCGTACGACGCGACGATTCTCTCCGTCAATTCCGGGAGCGCGTCCCGAGTTCCCGTCTCCGCGTTCGCCAACCGAATTTCGCTCATTTCCGTCCTTCCTCGCCAATTTCGCTCGTATTTTTTCAATTTTGCGTCGCCCGTCGGCCCGACGCCGGACGCGCCGCGTTTCTCTTTATTTTGCCCGGTCGACGGCGACTTGTCAAGCCGCTCGCGCCGCCTTTTCTCGTTTCGCCGTCAAAGTCCGTTCGAAATCGGCGTCCGCGCTCGAATCGGGAGAAAAATCGCGTCGTCCCTTGCCAAAACGCGACGAATTTGGTATCTTAAAGAGGAACGTTCGTCCGGTCGCTCGCCGAAACGCGGCCGCCGTCGAGAGCGTTTTGGGTCGACGCTCGCCCTTGTCCCGCCGGTTTCCCGTTGCTCCGGTCGTTTCGCAACTCCTTTTATCGCCGCTAGAAAGCCGTCTTATGTCCGACTCCGACCGCCCGAACTCGCCGAACGACGATTCGCGCCTCCAAGCCGACGCGCAATTCGGTTTGAAATTCGTTTCTCAAACGACGCCGGAAGACGCGTTCGCTATTCGTTCCGACGACGCGCCCCCCGCTTCCGCTCCGACGTCGAACCCAAACGACGGACCGACCGTCGCGCCCCCCGCTCCGTCGAGCGAGCCGGACGTTTACGGCCTCGCGGAGCCGATTCCGACGCCGCCTCAACCGTCCCCCGTCGTTCCGAAAGTCGACGCGCCGAAACCGAAAAAGCAAAAGGCGGCGACGTTCGACGACGAACCGCGCGACGCCGAATATTCGCTCGAAGAAATTTACGAACGCAAGCGCCGCGATCGCGAGGAAAACGGCGACGACGATTACGTCCGCGGCGAGCGTCCGGAACTCCCGGCGCGCCCGTTTATCGACCGAATCATGACGCCGTTCCGCTCGATTTCGTTCCTGCTGCGCCTCGGGATTATTTCCGGTTTGGCGTTTCTCCCGTTATTTTTGGCGACTTGGCTCTTTTCGCGGCATTTTTCGACCGTCGTCGCGGAGATGCTGACGAAAAACGAGGAGCTCGGCGCGTTGGCGGCGTTTTTCCGCTGCGTTTGGGCTGACAAGGTGATTTTCGCGCTTTTCTGCTTCGGTTGGGGCGTCTTTTCGATTCCGCACTCGTTCCATATTTTCGTCGAAACGGCGTCGGGCGCGGACGAAATCGACGAGTGGCCGGAGTACAACTTCATCGGCGGGCTCGGCCAATTCCTTTGGTTGACGGCGCTCGTCGGGATCGCGGGGGGTCCGGGCGCGTTCCTTTTCGGCGTCTTGGGCTTGAACGCGCTTGTCGGTTTTACCTTCTCCGCGGCGCTGTTGACGCCGTTCTTTTTCCTCGGTTGCATGCAGACGGACACGCTCTTCGGTTTGGCGACGAAAGAGACGCTGGCGAGTTTGAAGCGCGTCGGCAAGAGTTGGCTCAACTTTTATTTTATCGCGTTCGCGTTCCTTTTCGGGACGATCGGCTTGTCGTTGGCGGCGATCGGCGCGGTCGTTTCGGCGAAGGGTTCGGCGTCGCGAGCGGTTTTCGCGGCGGCGGTCGTTTCGCTGATTTTTAGCTTTATCCCGGCGCTTTACCTGCGCTTCTTGGGCCGTTTGGCTTGGATTATCGAAGACGACGTCCGCCGTCGCGCCGGAGAGGAAGCGGAAACCGACGATTCGGACGACGAAGACGCAGGCGCCGACGCTTAAGCGCCGTTTCTTCCCGCTTTACAAGCGTTCGTCGCAAATCGGCGAACGCTTTTTTTCGCCGCGTTTCTCTTGTCGAACGTTTTTCGCGAAATCGGCGACGTTTCGTCGACCGACGCTTGTAATTCCCCCGCGACGGCGATATAATCGTCGACGGGCGCCGCCGGGCCCGCCGAAGGCGGTTTTATCCGCCGCCGCGCGAACTCGGTTTCCGCTCCCGTTGGGCGCGACGCGTTCGCCCAACTTCGGTTAAATTTCCAAACCTGCAACGCCCGATAAACGCGAAAGCGCGCCAACGTTTCCGTCGACGTTAAAATCCGTTTCTTCGCGCTTTACAAGCGTTCGTCGCAAATCGGCGAACGCTTTTTTCTCGCCGCGTTTCTCTCTTGACGACCGTTTTTCGCAAAATCTGCGACGTTTCATCGGCAAACGCTTGCAATCGCGTTTCGGCGGGATTATAATCGTTGCGACGAACGCGTCGCCCTCTTTTTTCTTTCCCCTCTCGCCGTTCGTTTCAAGGAGAAACGCCCAATGTCCGCAACGCCAGAAAACGCAAAACTTAACGCCGAAACGCAAGTCGCTTGGGACGCTTCCCCCGCTCCCGGAACGCGCAAAACGTTTGTTTGCAACGGCGTCGAGTTCGCGTTCCGATACTGCCCGCCCGGGACGTTCCGAATGGGAGCGCCGGAAAACGAACGCGAAGTTTGGGAACGGCGCGCGGCGTTGCGTCATGTAACGCTGACTCGCGGCTTTTGGCTCGCCGAAACGCCGACGACGCAAGCGCAATACGCGGCGCTAACCGGAACGAACCCGAGCTTTTTCTCGGCGACGGAACAAAATCGCGCTTGGGAGGGGAAACCGACGTTGAACGCGCTTCGGCGTTATCTCGACGAGACCGGCGGCGATTCGTCGCGGCTTCCGGTCGAAAACGTCTCTTGGGAGGACGCGCAAGATTTCTTAAAGGCTTTGAACGCGGCGATTTCGCTTCCGCCGGGGCTTGCGTTTCGCTTGCCTTGGGAAGCGGAATGGGAATACGCCTGCCGCGCCGGAACGTCGACCGCGTTTTATTGGGGCGACGAGTTCGATTTGACGCGCGCCAACGCTCGCCAAGTCGGGTCGCTCGACGCGTTGAAAGCGAAACGGGCGGCGTCCCCCGTCCTCGCCGGACTCCGAATCGGCCCTTGCGGCCCCGAAAACGCGGAGGCCTGTTGGAACCGAACGACCGAAGTCGGCCGATTCGGCGCGAACCCTTGGGGCCTTTGCGATATGCTCGGGAACGTTTGGGAATGGGTCGGCGACCGCGTCGATTACCGTTTGAACGCCCCCGTTTCGACGGAACCGCGAATCGACCCGAAAGGCGACCGGCGCGGCGGACGCGGAACGCGCGGCGGCGCTTGGAACCGATCTCCTTGCCGTTCGTCCGGTTACGGTCGTTTGAATCAAGATTGTTTCAACTCGACCGTCGGTTTTCGCGTCGCGGTCGGGAGTTGGGACGCGGAGTCGGCGGCGGCGATTTCGGAACCGTTGGACGAAGCGGCGGTCGCGGCGGTCGTCGCGACGATTCGAACGTCTCGGGAAAACGCGCCCCCGCTTCCCGCGCTCGACGCAAACGCCGACGTCGCTTGGGATTCGGAACCGCCCGCCGGAACGCGCAAGACGCTCGACGTCGGCGGCGTCGAGTTCGCGTTCCGATATTGCCCGCCCGGAACGTTCGTTCAAGGCGAAACGTCGAAACGCGGGTACGAGAACCCGGGCGACCGGCGGATAACGACGCTGACGAGCGATTTTTGGATCGCCGAAACGCCGACGACGCGCGCTCAATTTCAAGCGACGAACGCCAAGTCGAAACGGCTCCGAAGCGGTTTCGACCTGCCGACCGCCGACGCGACTTGGTTCGCCGCCGTCGAATTTTGCGAAACGTTGAACGCGCTAAAACTTGCGCCGCCGGAATTTGCGTTCCGTTTGCCGACGTCCGCCGAATGGGAATACGCCTGCCGCGCTTGGACGCTCGGAGACTTCAACGTCGACGGCGCGGCCCCGGAGAAACTCGGTTGGTTCGCGGAAAACTCGAAAGTCGGCAAAACCCGCGCGCCGCAAGCGGTTCGGCAAAAGCGCCCGAACGGTTGGGGCCTCTTCGATATGCACGGGAACGTCGAAGAATGGACGAGCGACGTTTCCGCTTGGCGCGACTCCTCGGCGCCGGTCGTCGACCCGACGGGCCCGGAACCGGAACCGGAGCCGAAACCGCGCCCCAAACTGGAACCGACGCCGGATTGGTTGCGATGGTTCGGCTCAAATATTTTTAATGCCACAATCTTAAAGGATTAAGGCATTTTTAGTATTACATTTCAGCACTTTTAGAAACTAATGGTAATATTAGTTCGTAAATGCTTAAACATTGATTTATATGATTTTCTATATATATAAAGTTTTGGTTTTATTAAATACGAACAAAA
>JAFYQR010000034.1 GCA_017559825.1 Thermoguttaceae bacterium
CGGCCGGGTTGCGCGGCGCTTGCGCGGCGGCGGTTCGCGCGGTTTGCGGAGCTTGCGCCGTCGGAGCGTTCGGAGTCGTTTGCGGAGCTTGCGCCGAATACGGGGCGTTCGTCGCGGCGATTTGCGCCGTTTGCGGGGACGAAACCATGCCGAGTTTTCGCGCTTGTTCTTGCGCCGCGGACAACGCGACCTCGGCGGTCATGTTCGGGTTTTCGCGTCGCAAGCCTTCGGCGTAGGAGCGGATAAATTCTTCGCCGTCCATCGTTTCGCCGTCGTATTCTTGAACGCCGCGGAGGTTGGCGTCGGCGACGGCCAGGGCGCGTTCGGCTTTCGCTTCTTCGATTTGCCGCTGAGCCTTGCGCATCTTTTGTTGAGCCAGCGCGATCTTGCGGACGCTCGCTTCGCCGGAGCGTTGCGGGACGACGATGATGACCGGGCGCAGGTCGCAGGCGAGCTCGAGCCGCTTCTTTTTCGGACGGAGCGCGGTCGATTCCGGGTCGGGAATATCGACGACGACCGTGTAGGCGCGATACTTCGAGCGACCGTCGGCGCCGTCGACGAGCTTGCCGCCGTATTGATCCATAATCTTCGCGATTTTCGGGTTCAGCTCGATTTGGCCGTTCTCTTGTTCGACTCCGTAAGTGTCGAAGGAGCCGACCGTAACGAAGCTGCAGTCGCGGTCGTGGAACTCCCAAGCGTCGACGCCTGCGCTTCGAAGGGCTCCGCACAACGCCGCGGCGCGAACCCCGGCGTATCGCAGGCGGCTCTGCATTTCGTCCGTTTTCGGGCCCTGCGTGTTTTTATACATCGCGACGTCGCCGGAGAAAGTCGCGATTCGGACGGTGTACAGCTTGTCGTTGTTCAGGAGGCTGTATTTGCCGACCGAGTTCAACTTTTCGACGTAAGAGTCGACGATCCCCTTTTGACTGAAAAATTCCTTCGGAAGAAGCGGGTTCGGCACCGCGAACGCGCCGCCCATCGGGCCGTAACCGGCGTATTTCTTGTCTTTGCGCGCCATCTCTTGGAATTTTTGCGCGAGAGCTTTGCTCGCCGGATCGTCTTTGAGCGATTCCGGTTGGCAGCGTCGCAGGCGTTCGAGCGTCTTTTGGAGTTCGAGGTCGTCGCCGACCGGGTAACCGCCGACGAGCACCGCGTATTCGACGGTTTGCGCCGTTTGGTAGTGGAAGTTTTTCGCCGAATCGACCTCCGCCGAGAACGCGTCGAGGTTGGAGCTCGGGTCGAATTTGAAGACGAAGGCCTCCATTTTATACGCTTTTCGGAGTTCGTAGGCGAGTTTCTTCGCGCGGTACGCCGCTTTTTCGTCGGAGAACTTCGCCGCCAGCGCGAGCCAGTTGCCGTCCGAGTCTTTCAGAACGTAATCTTTCTTCGGATCGGCTTCGACTTTGGCGGCTTTTCCCATTTGACCGAGAGAAAATTGCCCGAAACCGACCTCCGCTCCTCCGCAGACTATTGCAAGGAACAGAATATATTTTAAACTGGAACGAAACGGTTGCATAAGACGCCCTTTGAGGGGTTGCGCCGCGCCGTCGAAAGCCGCCCTCCTTGACGCGCCTCGACGATGCGACTGAACGAACTCGATCGAAAAGCGAACGACCGTTCGACGACGCCGGTTTTGAGTTTTTTTGCTCCGCGGCGCCGATCGCTTCCTTGCGAAGGGGCGGGTAAGAGCGAAAATTCCGATTTTAACGCCGACGCAAATCGCGCCGACCGGACGAGTCGAACAAATCGCGTATTTAACGTATCGGTCGAAACGACGACGCGCTTTAATCTTGTTTTAACGATTATTTCGATTTTGCCGTTCGGCGACGGCGTCGCGGCGCGAAGAGGGCGCGGGACGGCGAAAAACGGAACCGTCGAGCGAACAAGAAGCGACCGAAAAACGCAAGAATTTTTTGAAAATAACGATTTTGAGGAGCCGCGTATGAGCAAACCGCTCTTTCCGCCGTTGAAAATAGGCAAACTGTATTTGGGAACGCCGATTATTCAGGCGCCTCTTTCCGGGTATTCGGACGCGCCGATGCGGCGGTTGGCGCGCAAGTTCGGAGCGTCGTTCGCGCTCTGCGAGGTGTTTCTCGACCAATTTATCTTAAACGTTTCGAAAAAGAGCAAGTCGCGCCTTTATTTGGCGACCCGCGACTCCGACAAGCCGTCCGGCGCGCAGTTGATGGGGGCGTCGTCGGACGAGTTCGTCCCGGCGGCGCTGAAGCTGCTTGAATTTGGGTTCGACCTGATCGACTTGAACTTCGCTTGCCCGGTGCGCAAGGTCGTCGGGAAGAGTCGCGGCGGCTTCCTGACGTCGGAGCCGGAACGGGCGGTCGAGATCGCGCGGCGAGTGCGGGAGGCGGTTCCGGCGGACGTCCCGGTAACGGCGAAATTGCGACGCGGCTTCGACGATTCGCCGAAGAGCCGCGAGTCGTTTTTCCGTTTGCTCGACGGCTTGCTCGACGTCGGCGTCGACGGCGTCGCGATACACGGACGAACCGTGCTGGAGCGTTATACCGGCGTCGCGAATTGGGATTTTTTGCGCGAAGTTAAGGAATACGTCGCGGTTAAGCGAAATCGTTCCGATTTTACCGTTCTCGGCTGCGGCGACCTCTTCGACGAGGCGACGATCGTTCGGCGAATGCGGGAAAGCGGCGTCGACGGCGTCGCGCTGGCTCGCGGAATCATCGGGAACCCTTGGCTCTTCGAGCGGGCCAAGGCGGCGGTCGAAGGGCGTCCGATCCCGGCGCCGCCGACGTTGGCGGAGCAAAAGGCGACGATCGCGGAGCATTTTACCGCCGCGCTCGAGCTGTACGGCGAACGACGAGCCGCGACCGAGATGCGCAAGTTCGGCGTCGCTTACGCGAAACTTCATCCGAAGACCGAAGAAGTCCGGCTGGCGTTCGCGACGTGCAAAACGGCGGCGCGTTGGTTCGAAATTTTGGACGAGTTTTATCGAGACTAGCGATTTTAACGATTGGGCGGCGTCGTTTTTGAGCGGTTCAAAGCCGTTGCGAACGCCGAAACGGAATTTTTTCCCTTTTCGCCGATTTTTCATTTTCCGTCGGCGAAACGGGCGGTTTTTAGCGTTTTTATCGGGCGCTTGCGGAGCGCGGAAAGGAGCGGTTTCAATGCGTTGGAACTCCTTATTAATATTAATGACAAGTTGCGCGTTGGCGACCGGCGTCGGCGCGTTCGAAACGACGGCGTTCGGGAACGGCGCGACGGCGGCGACGGCGGTCGCGAGCGTCGGTTTTAACGGTTTTAACGTCGAGAACGGCGGTTCCAACGCGCCGGACGGCGGCCCGGTCGTCGACGTCGAC
>JAFYQR010000035.1 GCA_017559825.1 Thermoguttaceae bacterium
AAGCGGAGGAAACGGAAGAAAACGTCGAGCCGTCGCCGAGCGAAACGTCCGAAACGCCGAACGCCGATTCGAGCGAAACGGCGGAAATTTGACTGCTGTTTCGATCAAATCGACGCGAAAAAACGAAAAGGCGCCGCGACCGGTTGAGTTTCAACGGTCGCGGCGCCTTTTTTATCGGACGTTCAAGACGCGGTTAAGCGTCGCGAAAACGGCGGTCGCGGGTTACTTTTCGACGTTCCAAACGCTCCGCAACGGGTAAACGTCGAACTTCGTTTGGAGGTTGACGCCTTTGTCGGCGGTTTGGGGGACGGCGGGGAAAAATTCGACGACCGGCGCGTCGTTTTCGTCTTCCGGAACGAAACACTTCGCGATTTGCGATAAACCGTCGTTCGCGAAAATTTCGAGCGACGTTCGGTCGAGAACGACGCGGAGCGAAACTTTGCCGTCGACGACCGCAAGGGGCGCGACGACGCCGTCGTGTTTGAGCGTCTTTTCGGCGAAATTCAACTCGATCTCGCGTCCGCGAATCGCAAGAGTTTGCGACGCGACGTTCTCTAGTTCGAAGACGATTTCGACGTCGAGCAAGTCGAACGCCGCGGAGTCGCCTCGGCTCGGAACCGGAACGAACGCGGCGGCGCCGTTGTCTTGCGATTTTACGCGCAACGCAAGCGGCTTGTCGCGAAGCGTTTTCAGCTCTTCGACCGGATTAATGCAAAGGCGAACGCCGTCCGGCGTCGAGCGGAGCGTCAGTTCGCGCGGGACGGTAAACTGTTGCGTGAACGGCATTCCCGGATAGGAGCCGCCTTGCATCCAAGAGAATTGAATCCGGCGGCCCGGGACGTCGGAGTACGTTTGCGCGGCGTAATCGTTCCCGCCCCATTTCGCGTCGAGCGGGGCCGTTTGCGGCGCGAAGGTTTCGCCGTCGAAGTCGCCGAGGACGTACTTGCCGTTCCCGCCCCAAAAGACCCAAAGCGTTTTCGATTCGTCGCCGTCGACCGGAAGCGCGAACATATCCGGACACTCCGAACAGCCGAGGTTTTTGACGTCGCAGGTTTTCGTCCAAGTTTTCAAATCGGGGGAGGTAAAAATCGCGTAATCTTCGCCGTCCATATAAAGGGGCGTTACCCAACGACTTGTCGGCGCGTGCCAAAAGATTTTCGGGTCGCGGTTCCCGCCGACAATATGCGGAATCGTCGGGTTGCCGTCGTATTTGATCAACGTTTCGCCGCCGTCGAGGGAGTACGCGAGCGCTTGCGACGCTTTGTTTCCGTAACGCATGTTCGGGCCGTTGTACGTGAACATAAAGACAAGCGGCGGCTCGCCTTGCGGGTCGGTTTGGAAGCCGGTCGCGTTGTTCCAGTCAACGGCGCCGGAACCGGAGAAGATCGTCCCGAGCGGGTCCGGGGTCAGCGCGTCGGGCGCTTCCGTCCAATGAAGGAGGTCGGGGCTCGTCGCGTGTCCCCAGGTCATATTCCCCCAGTTGACGCCGAACGGGTTGTGTTGGTAAAACAAATGATAACGGCCTTTATAATAAACGAGGCCGTTCGGGTCGTTCGTCCAACCGCGTCGCGGCGAGAAGTGGAACTGCGGGCGATATTTTTCGGCGTAAGCCGGTTCGCCGCCGTAAAACTCGTCGGAGAGGCGCGTTTCGGCGAACGTTTCGTCCGGATACGTCTTTTCGATGATAAAGTTTATCTTCTTGCCGTTCCAGTCTTTAGCGTCGACGTTCGCGTAAAAGTCGGGCGTTTCGGACGCGCTTGCGAGTTCCGCTTCGAACTCGCGTTCAATCTTGCCGTCGACTTCGATTCGAATCCAGCGCGTCGGGGCGCCGGTCTTGATCGGAACGAGCAAGTGGCGGCGGTCGACCGAAATTTCGACGATTCGCTCCGACGCGGCGCGCTTTTTGTCGCTTAAACCGATTTCGTCGACGTTAATGTGCCCCCAGCCGCCGGTTTCCGCGTCGACGACGCGGAAAATCGCCTTCTTGCCGAGGAACTCCGAAACGTTCCAAGTCGCCCAATCGAGCTTCTCGGAACCGCCCGGAACGACGTTCGGCCCGCGAGCGACGCGAACGACGACGCCGTCGACGAGCAACTCGAAGCGCGTTCCGTCGAGCCCGCCGCCCCCGATAAGAAAGTTGACAAACGGTTTGCTGAGAACGACTTCCGGCGACGTCAGCGTTCCGGTCGTTCGGTCGCCGCCGACGAAAGAGTTGACGAGACCCGCGCCGCGAAACCCGGAAACGTCCATTTGCCCCGGGAGCGTTCCGGACGCCGGAGCGGTTCCGAACGCCTCGCCCTCGACGCGCCAAGCGCCGTAATCCTTGCCGTTAAAATCCGCGACGAGAATATCGCCGTCGGCGGCGAACGCGGCGGTTCCGAAGAGCGTCGCCGCAAGCGCTCCCAATAAATGCTTTGATTTTCGCATTGCGTAATCCGTTGTTGATTAAAGAGGCGCGAGTTTTTAGTTAAAATTTGTATTGCGGGATTTTCAGCGTTTCACCGTCGCGAAGCGCCGATTGGTGCGCGACGATACCGCAAACCGTTGTGTTTAGCGCCGTCGCAATGTCGACCAACGGTTTCCGTTCGCGAAGGAGCGCGTCGATAAATTCGGTCGTCAGGTAACCGTGCGACCCGCCGTGTCCACCCGCGTCGACGCCCGGCGGCAAACCCGGTTTGAGAATATCGACCGTTTTAGCAAGTTCTTCGACTTCCGGGATTTCCGTGTAGAACGCGTCGGTGTAAACGCCCTTTTGACCGCGGTTGCGCCCCGATTCGCTTCCGGCGCCGGGAGTGTCGCGGCTAACCGTCATGCGCGCCATTCCGCCTTCGCTCGTTCGGAAGAGAGCGACTTCGGTGCCGAACGGATTTTGGTAACGGTTGTTTTTCGCTTGGTATTGCGGGACGATTCCGCGGTTGCCGAGCGCCGAAACCTCCGTGAAACTATGTCCTGTAACGCAGGTGTAATAGCCGGTCGCGTGCGTCGGGTAAAAGAGCGGCGGAAGGCCTGTTCGCCATTCGCGGAAGCTCGGAAGGGGCGTTCCGTAGTAGTGGTTGTACTCGCCTTCGGAGTAGACCATTTTGCCGAAAACGCCCGCTTTGTAAAGTTGGCGCGTCGCGTAGGCGTCGTCTCGGTAGGCGCTCGTTTCGAACATCATATACGTAAGTCCGGTTTCTTTAACTGCTTCGAAGAGACGGTCGGCGTCTTCGAGGCTTCCCAAGACGGCGGGGACGGCGCAGGCGACGTGTTTGCCGGCTTTGAGCGAAGCGAGCGTATGTTCGGCGTGCGACGCGGCGTCGGTCGCGAGAAAAACGGCTTCGATCGAGTCGTCTTTCAGCATTTCTTCGAGCGACGGATAGGTTTTTTCGCAACGGCAAGCCTTCGCGAGTCCGGCGCAACGTTCCGGAATCAAATCGGTTACGGCGACGACTTCGACGTTCGGGTGATTCTCGAAACTAAACGCGGCGCCGAATTGGCACAAGCCGAAACCGGCGATTCCAACGCGGATTTTGCGGTCGGTGAACGGTTCCCAAGCGCGGGCTTCGTCGATATTCGTTTGCGTTTCGTCGAAACCGGCGATATCTTTCGGGGTTTGCGGCGTCGAGTCGTCTTGACGTAACTCGGCGCCGAAGAGTAAATTAGCGGAGACGAGACCGGCGGACGCGACGCCCGTTTGCAGGAAACGTCGCCGCGACGAATTGAATAACGTCATCGTAATTCCTTTGCGGTAAAAAGTTGGATTCGCGACAAAATTTTGTGATGAAATAAATAAGGGCGAAACGATTGAAACGTCGACGCGCCGCGAAGGCTAACGCGTCGACGTAAAACGATTTAAACGGGCGGCGGCGGGACGCTTTTGCGGCGCCGTCGGGAAGAGCGGCGCGGCGCTCGCGTCAGTCGAACGAGACGACGTCGGCGCCTTGCGACTTGATTTCGCGGATTTCCTTCCCGTCGACGACGATTTGGTACGTCGTTCCGGCGACCGCGTCGATTTTCAGCGTCGAGCCTTCGGCGCGAGTCGGGAACGGGGAAACGACGCGGCGACCGGCGACGTCGACGACCGAAACGTTCGTCGGGCGACCGTCGAGCATTCGCCGCAACATATGAACGACGCAAGGGTTAATGTTGTAAGGAACGCGGAGTTGCGCCGTCAAATTGAAGGAGTCCGGGAGGAGACCGACGAACGGACCGTCCGGGTAAACCTGCTCTTCGGCGGAGACGACGATTCCTTCGGCCAACTTGCGCCAGTCGAGCGTTTTGTCGTGGGGCGCGAGGAGCAAAAGCGCGTAAGCGTAGTCGAGCCCGCACCATTGCACCGGGAGACCGATCCAGTTCGGGGCGATCCAACCGGTCGCGCCGAGAACCGGCGTCGTCGCGTAAAGCATGATCGGATCGTCGTTTCCGGCGAGCGGACGACGTTCCCAAAGGTAAACGTAAGGGACGCCGGAGAGCGCCCAACGCCGCGCCGCGTCGAGATATTGGCGGTCGCCGGTCGCCTCGAACGCCCAAACGTTCGCGAGAACGCAACGGGACGCGCCCATAATGTCCGGCGTGTGCAGCGAGAGTTCCCAAACTTGCGCGCCGCGGGGCGTTTTAAGCTCGTTGACGAACGCAAGCCCTTTGAGCGCGGCGTTTAGCGATTCCTTGTCGCCGGTCAGCCGCCAATGTTCGAGGAGGCGGAAGAGGTAGTTGCCGCAGTCGCCGGACGCGAAATCGGTCCAGTGGCCGCGGAGGAACTTGCCGGAGTAGCGGAACGAACCGTCCGGACGCTGCGCCGCGCGGATTCCCGCCGCTTCGCCGTTAATCCAACGTAAAAATAGGTCGGCTTTTCCGGAAAGGAGGAACGAAACGTGGTTGCGGATATGTCCGCCGCCGACGTCGAGGCGCGGCGTTTCCGGAAGGGAGCCGGTCAGCTCCCAAATCGTCGAGACGAAATCGCTTCCGTAATGCGGGTCGAACGGGAAGGGCGGAAGACCCGAGCCGACCGCGTGCGCCCAACCGCCCTCCATCTTGAGGCGCGATTCTTGGAACCCGGCCAAGTGGAGCCGCTCTTGCTCCGCCGTCGAGCGCGGTCGCTTGGGGAGTTCGGGAAGCCCGCCGCGTTCGAGAACCGACCAAAGAACCGACTCTTCGATCGCTTCGTCCGGGGCGGCGAACCGGATTTTCCCGGAAACGCTCGGAGCGCAAACGTTGAAACGGGAAGAGGTCGCGTCGCCGTCGAGGAAGTTCGGGACGGCGAAAATCGAGCGCGCGTTCGGGTCGTCGAAGAGGAGCGCCGCCGCGCAACGCTCCGAAACGACCGACATAAAGGGCGACGTCAACCAAAGGGACGGCGGCGCGAAACGGACGTGTTCGGGCGTCTCCAAGTCGGCGGTCGACGAGGAATGTTCGCCCGTTTCGAGGTGTTCGACGCCGGAGAGAATCGCCTGTTGCATCGGGCCGAGAACGCGAACGACCGGCGAGTGAACCGGGCGCGGCGCGTCGGCGGCGAACGATAAAACGTCGCCGTCGAGACGGAAACGGAGCGAACCGCAAACCGCGTCCGTTTCGTCGTTTATCGCGAATTCAATTTCGTTTTTTTTCGCGTCGAGCGAACGGAAGACCGGGCGCAATCGGGACGGCGCTTCCGCTTTTTTCGCGTCGGCGGGGGCGGCGAGCGCGGCGTCGATAACGGCGTCGGAATGTTCCGTCGGGACGAGTTTCGCGCCGTCGCCGTCCTCGACGAGAAGAGGCGTCAAAACGGCGACCCGTTTCCCGGCGCGGAAAATTTCGGCGCCCGACGCGTCCGGAGCGAAACGGACTTCGAGCCGGTCGTTTTTGAGCGTCGGCGCGGCGGCGACGTAATCGGCGTCGGCGGCTTTTCGGTCGGCGACGTCTTCGTGAAACGCGAAGAAACGCCGCTTAACTTGTTCGCCCGTATCGACTTGCGTTCCGACGACTTCGAGCGTTTCGAACGGCGCGTTTTTCGGATAATGAAGGGCGATTTCGGCGTCGTCGGCGATTTCGACGTTCGCGCTCGGGGAAGATTTCGCCGGGTCGACGCCAAGATAGTCGAGCTTCAACCGCGTCGGCGTCGGGGCGGCGTTCTTGAGCTCGAACGTCAACTTACCGTCGACGCCGACCGTCGAAACGCCGAACTTGACCGGCTTGTAAACGACTTCGACCAGTTCGAGCCGCGCGATTTCGATTTCGCCCGCGTCGTTCCCGGGGTCGAGACGCAGCCGCAAAAGCGGACTGACCGTTTCGACCGGAACGAGATAATCGTTAAACTCGCCGTCGGTCGCCAACGGGAAACGGGGCGCGCGGCTTTCGTCGTATCCCGGGAACGCGGTTTCTGCGGTGAAAAACTGCCCGCCGCCGGTCGTCGTCGTTCGCATTCGGAGGCGGACGAGCGTCGTTCCGGAGACCGTTCGCGGGGAACCGTCGGCGTTAAACTTTATCCCGTTTAACATCGGCGAGAAGAAATAAGGATCGTCGCCGGTCGCGCGAACTTTCAAAACGCCGTCGGCGACTCCGTCGATTTTCGCGGTCGGGCCCGACTCCCAACCGTCGGCGGTCGCGTCGGGGGCGGCGAAATCGAAAAGAACGAAAGAGCGGTATTCGGCGATTTCGCGAGGAACGACGTCGAGCGGCGGATCGTTCGGGTATTCGGGTTTAAACTCGGGCGCGACGGCGGTCGGCTCGTCGGCGAAAAGAGGCGCGTCGAAAACGGACGGCGCGGCGAGCAAACCGGGCGCGAGCAAAAGGGCGAGCGTCGCAAGGCGCGACGAAAGAGACGAACGGAAACGGCGCATTGGAGACTCCGGAACAAAAACAACGGCGGATTTAGCGTTTTGGCGTTCGTGAGCGCTAAATAACGTCGTCGGTCGGCGAAGGCGGCGGGAAAGGGGAACGCGTCCGGCGAACGACCGTCGCGTCGAGAAAGTCGCGGCGAACTTGGTCGTCGGAACGAACGCAAGAAGTAACGACGAAAACGCCGTTAAAAACGTTAAAAAGAAAAAACAAACGCTTGAAGGCGGGACGCGACGGACTCAAAGGCGCCGTTTCGGACTTTCGGCGGGCGTTTTTCGGCGAATACGCGACCGACTTTCGCCGAAACGCTCGCCAAAATCGGGGCGCAAAACTCCCGCCGCCGACGCGTTTAGCCGTTGGGAAAACGCGCCGACGTTGCGGGAAGTCGAAACGGAACCGCGCGTCCGGCGACCGCGAACGTCGTCAAACGCCGCAAGTCGCCGAAACGCTTAGGTTGCGAACGCGGCTTACTTCAGCATCGCGTCGAGAATGTACCAGTTGAGTTCCTCGTAGTCGCGCGCCGCTTGGAGTTCGGCGATCTTCGCGTCGTCGAGCGAACGGCTGATTTCGAGCAAACGGAGGAAAATTTTGCGGCTGTAGTCGAGGTGTTTGAGCGCGACGTCGTCTTTTTGCGTGCGCATCACTTTGACGTCGAGGCCGACCCATTCGCCGTTGCGACCGAAGCCGTGTTGGTCCAAAACGCGAACTTGGTTCAGCGCGCGACGCGGGTCGACGGCGCCGAAAGTCAAGTCTTGGTCGAACTTAAGACCGTTTTGGTCGTTGAGGTGAACGCTCCAAAGTTTCTTGTGCGCGAGCGCGAAGCCCATTTCGTCGGACGGCGCCAAGTTGGCGAGAATCGAGTGCGCCGATTCGATAAGGCAGCCGACGCGGTCCGGGGCGTTCGTCATCAAACCGAGCGCGATGGCGTGCCCGATCGTCGGGATATAAGCGTGGTCGACCGGTTCGTTCGGCTTCGACTCGATCATAACGCGGATATCTTTGTTGTAATCGAGGAGGATTTGGAGCGCTTCCGCGATCCGTTCGGTCGCGACGACCGGGTCTTTCGCTTCGCGGATGTAGGTGCCTTCGCGGGCGAGCCAAAAAACGACGTTCTTCGTGCCGAGCGCGGTCGCGATATCGGCGGTGCGCTTGGCGCGTTCGATCGCGTATTTGCGGCATTCGGCGCAGTTCGAGGTGAAACCGCCGTCGATGGTGCGCGGGTCGAACCAAAGGCGCGGCGCGACGAATTCGGCGACGAGGCCGTGATCGTCAAGCGTCTTTTTCAATTCGGACGCTTCCTTAATAATCGCGTCCGGCGACATTTCGTTCATATTCGGAACGGCGTCGTCGTCGTGGAATTGGACGCCGTCGAAGCCCATCTTTTTGTACGTTTCCAGCTTTTTGTTGAACGGAATCGATTTGCGGACTTCCGGCCCGAACGGGTCGGCGCCTTCGTGAATGTTCCAAGGGCCGAACGAGAAACGAAATTCGCCTTGCATTGTGTTTTCCTCGCGTGAAAAAGGGAACCGCCGCCGAACCGCGTCGAGGTCGAGCGAGCGGAGAATTATGCTCTTAAAAATAAGGACGCGGGTTTTGCGCGTCGAGCGAACAAAAACCGGTCGCGCTCCTTAACTGTGGCGATTATAACCGCGGCGACGGCGAAAGTCAAGAATTTTACTCGGAATTTTTCGAAAAACCTTACCGCCCCCTTCGTCGACGCGGTTGGTTGGCGAAGTTGCGTAAAACGCGTTGAGTTTAATAAGACGGACGGCGGCGGAGTTTGGCGTTAAAATCGATTTTGCGGAGAAGCGTTTTATTGACGGCGAACGAAACGGAGGAGGTTTTCCGTCAATTTTTCCCAATCGTCGCCGAAATGCTTTTCAAAATCGGCGATTCGATCCTCCGCCGGATAAGCGACAAACGCCGGTTTCGCCGCCGTTTCGCGGAGGTAAGCGGCCAACTCGTTCGGGCGCCGCTTGTAAAGATAATAGAAAAGCGCCCAAGACGCGGCGTAAAAGCCCTCGACGTCGTCGCGAGCGTCGCCGACGTTTTGCGCGGCGACGAGCGAACGGAGCGGGTCGCGTTGGCGAGTCGTCGCGGCGTATTGGCGGAAACGTTCGAGTTGGCGTTCGTTTTTCGGGAAAGAGCCGGTAAAGTTCCAGCCGCCCTGCGACGCGCGACCGTTCGGCGTTTCGAAGGTCAACGCGAGCCCCTCGACCGCCCAAAACGGGAAGGGGCCGGTGCGCAAAAAAACGCCCCGATTGAACGCGACTTGGTGCGAAGCCTCGTGAACGATCGTCGCGACGTTGAAGGCGGCGTTCGGGCGCGAGAGGAACTCTTTCGTTTCTTGGAACGTTCGACGACGGCGCTCCGGCTCGGCGTCGTCGCGGCTCGACTCGCCGCCGGAAAGATCGTAAAGCGCGACGCGGTTCGTTTGCATATTGTAATAGGCGGCGAGCTTGTCCGGCGACGGCGTCTCCTTCGCGGCGTATTCGAAGAATTGGCGTTGGGTCGCGAAGATAACGACGATCATCGGCTCGACGCGCTCCGTCGTCGGGAGTTTCGACTTGGCGGCGAACTTGTCGAACGCGTCGGCGACCTTTTCGAAGAGGCGCGCGCACCATTCGGCGTAACCGTCCGAAACGTTGTGAACGAAGAGGTAGCGCTCCGTCGAAACCGTTTCGAACCCGGGGCCGAACTCGGCGCGAAGACGACGGCTCAACTCCGAACGGAGCGCGTCGAGTTCCGGTTCCGGCGCTTCTTCGACCGATTCGAGCCGATCGCTTTCGAGGATGAGGAGTTCGCCGAGTTCCTCTTCGAAGACGTAGCGTCCGGCGCCGCTTTGGAGACGATAGTCGGCGATTTCGCGACCGAAGAGCGTTCGAGACGCGGCGTCGGCGGCGTTGGGAACGGAGGGGCGGACGTCGTCGAACGGGGCGGCGGTCGCGTTCAACTCCGGCGCGGCGAAGGGAACGGCGCTCGGCGTTTGCGGATTGGCGCGGAACGTCGAAGGGGGCGTTTTCAAAACGACGCGGCGGCGCGGGGCCGGTTCTTTCGTCGGCGCGACGGCGTCGTCGGTTTTTTCGAGCGCTTGCGTCGACGACGGCGTGTTTTCGGCGGCTTGCGCGGAGAGCGGAAGAAAACAAGCGGCGGCGCCGAGCGTCAAAACGACGAACGCGGCGGTTTGCGTAAAACGGGGAAAAACGGCGAAACGGGAAGACGCGGCGAACATTAGCGGCCCTTTCCGGAAAAAAGGGAACGAACGCGACGGCTCCCGGCGGCGGCTTCCGTCGGCGCAAGAAAAGAACGAAACGCGACGCGGCGAAAAAGCGGCGTCGCGCAAAATCAAAAAGAACGGCGGAAACGCGTTCGAAGAAACGAACGTCGAACGCGTTTCAAAACGCCGACTCGCCCGCCGTTAAGGCGTTGAAATCGGCGCGACCGTTAAAACGGGTGCGCTCGGCTTATTGGCGAGCGAGTTCGAGAGCGCGGCGGATGCGCTTCGTCGCGCGATCTTTCCCCAAAATTTCGAGCGCGTCGAACATTCCGACGCCGACGCCCTTGCCGGTCGAGGCGACGCGGAGCGCGTGAATCAGTTGCGCCGGTTTCAGTTCGCGCTTTTCAAGGAAAGCGTGAAGCGCGGCGTCGAGCGTCGACGCGACGAACTCCGCTTCCGGAATCGCTTCCAATTCGGCGAGGAAGTCGGCGAGGCGACCGACGGCGTCCGCGTCGTCGACAACGCGCTTGTTCCAAGCCTTTTCGTCGATCGGGAAGTTGGCGTCGTCGGCGAAGAATTCGTCGAAATCGAGGACGTCGCCCGAAACTTTGATCCGGTCGCCCGCCGCCGCGACGGTCTTTTCGATCGTCGTTTTGACCGCTTCCGGCGAGATCGCGTCGGTCCAAGGAAGACGAACGACCGTTTCCGCCGGAGCGAGTTCCGGAAGCGCTTCAAAGTTCGCGTCGGCGTATTCCGGCGCTTCGACGTGCTTCGCGGCGATCAGGTAACGCAAAACGCGAGCGTATTTTTCCGCCGCCGGGAGTTCCGACATGTGCTTTTCTTGGAACGCGAAAAGTTTCGCCGGGTCGAACGACGCCGACGCTTTCGTAACGCCTTCCAACGTGAAGAGGTCGAGCAACTCCTTCAACGAGAAGTATTCCGATTTGTCGTCGAGCGCCCAGCCGAGAAGCGCGATGTAGTTGTCGATCGCTTCCGGGAGGTAGCCGACTTGACGGTAGAAGTCGACGATGACCGGGTTGAAACCGTCGGCGGTCGTCGCCAAACCGACGCGGTCGGCGATCTTTTTGCCTTGCTCGACGAGCTTGGCGAAGTCGCGGTTTTTGAGGTATTTGTCGAGCTTGCGCTTGCTCAGCTTCGTCTTGCTCCCCGGCTCCGCGACGAACGGAAGGTGCGCGTATTGCGGGAGCGGGTAGCCGAGCGATTGCGCGATGAAGATTTGGCGCGGCGTGTTCGAAAGGTGTTCTTCCGCTCGAATGACGTGCGTGATTTGCAGGTCGTAGTCGTCGACGACGTTCGCCAAGTGATAGAGGCAGGAACCGTCGGCGCGTTGGATAACGTGGTCTTGCTCTTGCGCCCAATCGAACTCGACGTCGCCGCGAATCAGGTCGTGAACGACGACCGAACCTTCGCGCGGAATCTTCAGGCGGACGACGCCTTGACGACCTTCCGCTTCGAAACGGCGGCAGTCTTCCTCAGTCTCGGCCATAAAGCGGCGGCTGTAGACGAAAGTACGCTTCGCGGCTTGCGCTTCCTCGCGCTCCGCTTGGAGTTCTTCCGGACGGGAGTAGTCGCGGTAGGCGAAACCGCCGGCGAGGAGTTTGTCGACCGCCGCTTGGTACTTGTCGGCGCGCTCGGATTGATAATAAGGCGCGAACGGGCCGCCGACTTCCGGGCCTTCGTCCCAATTAATGCCGAGCCATTTCAAGCCGGAGAGAATCGGCGCCAACGCCTCTTGAACGTTGCGCTGTTGGTCGGTGTCGTCGATGCGGAGGACGAAGCGACCTTCGGCGTGTTTTTTCGCGAACAGGTAGCAAAAAAGAGCGGTGCGGACGCCGCCGATGTGAAGGTAACCGGTCGGACTCGGCGCGAAACGCGTTCTAACGACGGACATGAAACTCTCCGATAAAATCAAACGATAAAGCGATTTCGACGACAAAAACGACGTTCGAACGTTAAAATTTCGGCGCGACGGTCGCTGAAAACGCGTTGAAATCTCGAACGGCGCTTTCGATTTCGACGCCGGTCGAGCGGCGAAACCGAAAGGCGGGGGCGACAAGTTCGTTTCGACCCGACCTCATTATAACGCGTCGAGCGTTTTCCGCAAGCGGGCGCGGCGGCGGCTTCGCTCTTTTTTTGCAAACGCGGCGTCCGTTTGCTCGACGACGGTAAAATAGGCGGATCGAGCGGGTTAAAACGGCCGTCGAAATGAGCGAAACGGAAATTTCTCTTGACGCGAACGGCGCGTTTCGGTATGCTGAACGCGAGCGACCCGACGTTGGGTTCGGCGTCGCGACGAACGACGACCGACCTGCCCCTATCGATTAATAATGACAAAACGCGGAAAAAACGACGACGTTTTCGCCGAAAATTCGACGAATATGAACGAAAAATCGGCGAAAAATGCGAACGACGGCGCTTGGCGGAGACGGTTGACGGCGGCGCTTCTCGTCGTCGCGGCGCTAAGCGTCGACGTCGGATGCGTTCGCGGAACGAAATGCTTTTTACGTCGCGGAAAAAACGTCGTCGTCGAAAACGTCGACCCGTTGGCGCGGACGGAAACCGTTCTTTGCGTCGACGGACGCGTCGAGCGGATGCGATTCGCGAAGAACGGAAAGCGCGTTCTCGTCGAGTTGCGCGACTTCGACGAGCCGTCGGTCGACGCGTATTTGGATTTTTTCGAGTCGGGAGGGCGCCGAACGGCTGACTTCGTCGCGTCGAACGCTCGGCTCGAACTTTGGAACGTCGAGTTTCTCGAGGCGCGACCCGAGCCGTTCGACGCGGCGAACGAAGTCGGCGTCGAATCGGCGGTTTTCGACGAAGCCGGCGGACGCGTTTTTTGGACGGCGCGAGAATTCGAACGGAGCGGCGCCTTCGCGACGGAAACGAGCGGCGAAATCGACGGTGGAATCGCTTCGGTCGCGGCGGCGACGGCGGTCGACGCGGAGACGTTCGCGGCTCGCGACGCGGCCTATCGAACGAGCGCGACGTTTATTCCGGCGACGCGCAACGCGCTGGCGACTCGCGCTTTCGCTCGGACGAGCTTGACGGCGGACGCGGAGGACTCGGCGCGCTTGAAAATTTCGGACGAAGCCAAAAGCGCCGAGTCGATTTGGCTCTCGCCGAACGCTCGTTGGATCGTCGCTCGGGCCGGAACGATCGGCGAAACGGCGGGAGACGCGGCGAGTTTAACGCCGGGGGAATGGTCGCTGACGTTAAGGCGCGATCGACGGCGCGTCGTCCGTTTTCCGAAGTCGGTGAAGATGACGTTCGCCGAGTCGACGTCGAACGAAACGATCGAAGGGCGGGTCGTCGACGCGCTGGCGGTTTCGGACGCCGGCGATTTGATCGCGACGCTCGTCGAAGAAACGCCCCCGAGTCGAGCGAACGGCGAAAAAACGCGAAAAGAGCGAGCGCGCGTCGCGGCGGCAGGTTCGGAAAAAGACGGCGAGTTTAACGGTCGCGCCGATTTTGTTCCTCGATTCAAGATCGTCGTTTGGGATTTGAGCGTGCCGGAGAGCGTCGATTGGGAGAAGGCGAAAAAACCGCTGCAAGCGTTGGAAGTCGCTCAAATCGCCGTCGCCGGGCCGGTTTCGCGCCGATTTTGCCGTTTTTCGCCGAATGGACAGATTTTTGCCGCGAGAATCGATCCGCGTTACGTTACTCTTTGGCAGTCGGCGAGCGGACGGCTCCTCGGCGAGTTGGGGGAACATAAGAACGACGTCGCCGACTTCGCGTTTTCTCCGAACGGCGTGAAGGTCGCGACGACGACCGGGCTTGGAAAAAGGGTTATTCTTTGGGACGTTCGCAAGGGCGCGGCGACTCGGGCGCTCGACGAAACGTCGGCCGACGTCGCGGAAATCGACGCGGTCGCGTTCTCGTCCGACGGCGGTTCCGTTTATTTTGCGAACGATTTGGGGGAAATCAAGCGTTGGGACGCTCGCGCCGAGCGGCGAGCCGTCGCGCCGGAAAAACGCTGAACGCCGATTCGTCTTGCTTAATCGGCGTTTTTTGCGCAAAATCTCGGTTTTTTGCGACCGTTAAAACGCGGCGCGAGAACGGCGAATCGTCGGCTTTTCTTGGAAGAATCGGAGCGAAACGTTGACTTTCGTCGCTCGCCGGGGTATACTGGGCGGTTAAGAGCGGGGCGTCTGGACTTCCGCCGGCTTGGCGCCGACCGAAGAAACGGGCGCGACGGTAACTAATAAATGCGGAGCGAGCGATGAGCGACGAGCCGATTTTGTTTGAAAGCCGAATTTTTAAGGTCGTCGAACGAACGCAAATCGGGCGAAGCGGGAAAATTTTGAAGCGTCAAGTGGTGAAACACCCGGGCGCGGTAGGGATCGTGCCGATTTTGCCGGACGGACGGGTTTTGCTGATCGAACAGTACCGCGTCGCGTTGCAAAAAACGATTTTCGAGATTCCCGCCGGAACGCGCGAAGTCGGCGAAGAACCGCTTTTGACGGCGACTCGCGAACTGATCGAGGAAACCGGTTATTCCGCCGGAAAAATCGAGCGGCTGACCGCGATTTACTCGTCGCCGGGGATTCTGCAGGAAGAGCTGATTTTGTACTTGGCGACCGACCTGACGCCCGGCGAAAGCGCGCCCGAGGACGGCGAAAAGATCGAGTTGCGCCCGAAAACTTGGGACGAAATCGACGCGATGATCGACGCCGAGGAAATCGTCGACGCGAAAACGCTCGTCGCGCTCTTGACGGCGCGTCGAAAGTTGGAACGCTAAAAATCGGAAAACGTCGGCGAACGACGCTTATTTAGCGTCGCGGGTCGTCGAACGTCGGATTGAATTTAACGTTGAAAAACAAAAGGAAGCAAAGGGGAGACGCGCGAAATGACGATTAAGAAAACGCTGAAACCGCAAGTGATTTTGACCGGGTTCGCCGACGAATGCTCCAACGAAAAGACGCTCGTCGAACAGTTCGCGACCTTCGCGGCGCTCGGGTTGCAATATTATAGCGTCCGCTTTGTGAACCTCGGCGACGGCGTGAAGAACGTGATGGCGCTGACGACCGACGAAATTCGCCGCGTCATCGAAGTGCAAAACGATTACGGCCTGAACGTTTCGTCGATCGGGTCGCCGATTGGGAAAATCAAGCTTCTCGACGTCGAGGACGGCTCGAACGACCGTTACGTTCCGTTCGACGAATACCTCGAAAAGGACGTGAAGCGCGTTTGCGACGTCGCGCACCTCTTCGAAACGAAGCTGATTCGCGGGTTCTCGTTCTACCAACCGAAGGGGGACGACCCGAAAAAATACATTTCGCAAGCGGTCGACCGTTTGGGCAAGATCGCCGAGACGTGCCATCGCTCCGACCTGACGTTCGGCTTGGAAGTCGAGGCGAACCTTATCGGTTGCAACGGTTGGATTTTGGCGGAAATTTACCGTCAAGTCAACCATCCGGCGATGAAGCTGATCTTCGACGCGGCGAACCTCGTCGTGCAAGGGTACACGACCGCCGAAATTTACGAGCAATACGAAGCGATGAAGCCGGGGCTCGGTTGGCTGCACATCAAGGATTACGTCAAAACCGTCGTCGAAGATAAGGGCGGCCGTCAAGACGAAGAGAAGATGAAGGGGTTCGTCCCCTGCGACCGCGGTTACTCCGGACACGAGGCGATTTTGCGCGACTTCGCCAAGATCGCGCCGTCGCTGACGGAAAACCTGAAAACGCGCGGCGTTCCGGGCGTCTTCGTCGACCTCGAACCGCACGTCAAAGGCGGCGGTCAGTTCGGCGGGTACAGCGGTTGCGACGGTCTCGGCGTCGCGTTGCGGGCGCTTTGCCGAACGCTCGATTACGTCGGAATCGACTATCACCTCCGCGACTTCGACGACGTTCGCGCCGCTCGCGGGTTCTGAACACGACGTTAACTCCCGTTAAATAAGGGGATTGCGCTTTTTCGCATTGGAGGACGCGTCGAGTCGGACGCGTCCTTTTTTTGCGTCTTGCGTCGGCGTCTTGCGGTTTGGGAGCAAACGGCGGCGACGCTCGTTAATCGAGACGGCGGCGCCGCTTGGGAAGGCGCGTCGGCGGGCGGCGGCGAGGGCGGGGCGTTCCGGCAAAGCGTTCGCACCGCGTTCTTTAAGCGTTCCTTGACTCTTCGGCGCGTTGGACGGCGCTATCCTTGGTCGCGATTTCCGAGCGGAGGCGCGAACCCTTGAAAAATTGGGCGTTACGTTGGCCGACGCGCGAGCGACACATCGTCGTTAGAAGCGTCGGGACGTCTTGTCGAACGCCGCGTTTTCGTCGCAAAACGAAGCGCGGCGATTTTTTTTGCCTCTTTCTTTCTTTCTTTCTTTCTCGTTTATTTCCTTGCAAACGGCGTCGCGCGGCGGTATAATGAAAAGCGCAAGGTTCGCGACGCCTTGCCGAATCTCAAAAAAAACTCGAACGAAAGAACGGCGAAACGACGTCGCTCAACAACCGCCCGCGTTGTCGCAACGTTAAGCGTCGCCGCGCAATAAATCGCTTTACTTTAACGCCTTAAAGGAAAAGAAAATGCGAGATTACCTACCTCCCCCCTGGCCGGACGGCGAAGTCTTCGAAATTTGCCTTCTTGACCCGACGGTATGTTTGTTTGACTACTCCGCGCAAGAATACCAGACTTACCAGCTTAACTTCCCCAACAAGACGTTCGAGGAGTGCGCCTACACTCTTGCGGCGCTTAAACTCAACCAAGCTTGGGTCGACTATTATAACGGCGGGGCGATCGGCGAGCTTCCGCGCCGCGGCTACATTTACGGGCAAGTCCTTTTGAATTACAAACTTAGCGTTTTAGAAATGCCGGTGCAGTTTCTACGTTTTTTCGAAGGTGTTTTTCCCGAACCGCTTGCGGTCGAAGAGGTTATGCGCCTGCCCGACCAGTTTCAGGCTCTCGCTCTCTCCCATATGTTGGTCGAGCGCGGCGTCGATAACGATTGGAACGGCTTCGCGCCTTGTCCCCAAATCGTGCGCCCGCTTGGCGTTTGCGAGGTTCCCGAGAAATACAGAACGCCGCCGACGGTCAAAAGTTGCGAATATTACAGGCCTTGGAACCAAAAGATTTGGGCGGTAGGAACCGATCTCGAGACGCCGGAGGGGCCGACGCGCCGCACTCTCGGCCCGATTCTTCCCGACGAATACCGCGATTTGCCGGAAGGCAACCTTTCAACAAGCTTTGTGCAACTCGTTAAACGAAGCGTTTTCGGTTGGACGAACTCGACAAACGCGGATCCTTTGCCGGAGGAAGTCGTTCCGCACGAAGAGCCAAATTGGGCGGATTGGGATCGTATCAGCGATTGGCGCCGATTCTTTGTAAGGCGTTACGAAATGGATTTGCGAGATCGCGCCGAGTGGGAAAAAGCGAGAAAACGTTATCGCAACTCGATTAAAAAACCGCTGTTGCAACTTTTGAACGAGTTCGACCGAATCGCGCAAACCTACGAGGAAATCGGCGACACGGACGTTCGCGAGCAAATCCGCGTCGCGCTAAACGACGGTTACGTAACGCCTAAGGACGATTTCGAACTTCCCGAGACGTTCGGAATGTTCGAGCCGGACGGAAACGCGCAAGTCGGCGCCGCGTTGCGCCAATTCCTCGCCGCCGCGAACAAAATCGCCGCGCAACGCAAAAACCTGCAAACCGCGAAAGGTCGCCTGCGCTCCATTCAAGACGAGAACGTAACGTCCGACGCCGGGACGCTTTACGACGAGTATTGGGGATACGTCGACGAAGACGAGTTCGACGAGGAGTAACCGTTCCGACGCAACCGCTCGACGAACCGCCGGGACGAACGCGCTCGAACTCCAACCGTCTTCTAGCGTTAGCAAAAGTGAAACGATGAACGACGCCCCGTTTATAATCGACGAAACGTTCGAACTCGAAGCGGAAGCTGGCGTTAGCGAAAGCGAAACGCCGGACGACGCCGCGTCGCCAAACGACGACGCGCTCCTGACCGCCTTGGCCGTCGAGCAAATCGCGACGCAAAAACGCGACCAAACGACGACGGCGCAAGACGTTAAACGCGACGTCGCGACGCGACGCGAAACGTCGAAACCGAACGACGAAAACGACGCCGACGTTAACTCGCGTCAAACGTCGACTTCCGACCGACGCGACAAACGCGACTCCGCGTCGCGTTGGAAGACGGCGGCGCTCGGTTGGTTCGGTTCGTTCGCGATTTTATGCGCCGTCGCGACGCTTACGTTCGCGCTGACTCGCGACGCGTCGCCGACGCAAACCGCCGCGACGCAAACGGTTGCGGCGACCGTCCCCGCCTCCGACGTTCCGCAAATCGCGCCGCCGACTCCGACGCAAAACGCGGAACCGCAAGCGATTGCGTTCGAAGAACCGGCGTTTGAAGCCGAAACGCCG
>JAFYQR010000036.1 GCA_017559825.1 Thermoguttaceae bacterium
CGGCGTTTCGGCGTTACTTCCGTTTCATCGCGTTTCGCCGTTCGACGCCGCGGCCGATTCCGACGGCGTTAGCGAACGCAAATATTCGGCGATTTCCGCGCTCGCGATTTCGGTCGACCAAACCCAATGATGCTCGACGTCGTCTTGCGCGACGAACTCGGCGCCGCTTTCGAACGCCTTCGCTAATCGCTCCGCGCTTGCGCAAGGAACGAGTTCGTCGACCCGAGTCGCCAAAATCAACGGGCGAACGTCGACCTTTTCGGCGAACTTGACCGACTCCATTCGATAAGGAACGGCCAACCGCGTCGGGCCGTAAAAAATCGGCGCGACGTTGTTAAAAAGATCGAAGCCGTCCGCGTAAGGCGCCGCTAAAATCAGCCCGTCGACCTTGCGCTCCGACGCGACGTAAGTCGCGACGCCGGTTCCCAAGCTGAATCCGAAAACGACGATTCGCCGTCCAGGAAACGCCTCGACGGTCGCGTCGTAAGCGGCCAACCCCATCGACTTAAGCGTCTTTTCGCAAGGTTCGCCGCCGCTCTCGCCGTATCCCGGATAATCGCAGCAAACGAAATCGAACCCGGCCAGCGGGCCCGGTTTCCGCACGACGTCGAGCGTTCGCGCCGCCGAGTTCCCGCCGTTCCCCTCGAAATAAAGAACGACCGGACGTTCCGTCTCCGCGCCGCCGAGCGAATTAGGCGAATTGGGGAAATTTAGCGACTCCGTCGCTTCCGCGCCTTCCGCTTCGGCGAGCGCCGCCCAGCCGAAAATCTCCGTTCCGTCGTCGAGCGCCGTTCGCAGCGCCGCGACGCGTCCGGTCTCCTCCGCGATTCGCGCCAGCTCGGCTCGCGCGTTTTGGTCGTCGTTCGGATGAAAAATGAAAATCGGCGAAATCGCGCGGACGCCGACGACAAAAACCGCGAACGCCGTCGCCGCCGCCAACGAGAGCGCGATCGCCCCGCGTTTTCCCCGTCGTTTCGTTTTCGCCGTCGCGACGTTTTCTTGCGCCGCCGCTCGCGCCTTTTCCGTTATTTTTTCCATTTCCCTTATTTCCCCCAATCTTTCCCGTCGCCGATCTCGCTAAACTCGTCCGCGACGAACCAACGCGCTTTATAAAATCTCGCGCCGTCGAGCGTTCCGACCGGCGGCTCGGCGTCGCTCCCCCAAGTCGGGCTCGGCGTCCACCATTCTTCGACTGGAAGCAAAATCATCGGCAGGGCGCCGTTCGGCGTCAGCGAAACGCTTTTAACGCCGTGTCGGTTCGGCGCGACGCGTTTGTAAACGTCGAAAAATTCACGCTTAACCGGGTCGAAAACGGCGACCCCGGCGCCGGTCGAGACCAACGCGTCGAACCCCGGCGCCGCGTAAAGGTCGTGTCCGCCGCGAGCGAGCCCCGGCGCCTTCGCGCGCCAAATTTCCTTCAACGCCGGTTTCTCTTTCGTTCCGACATACTCGAACTCGACGATTTCTTCGCTTCCGAGCGCCCAAAGAACGCGGCGTTTCGCGTCCCAAACGGCGCCGTGTCCGCCTTTCAGCTCGTACTCCGCCGCGACCGGAGTCGGCCCCGTCGCGCTCGAAGCGTTCGGCCCGCTCGACGCTTCCGGAACCGCGAAGAGCTTAATCCGCGCGCCGGTACTCGAAATCGCGACGACGTTCCCGTCCGGCAAAACCGCCGCCGAGTGCGGGTTTCCGCCGATATGCCCGTAAAAGAGCGTCGCTTTGTCGGCGATCCGAACGAGCGCGACCCCGCCCCCCGACGCGGCGATCAAGACGCAACGGTCGCCGTAAGCAGGTTTGCATTCGCTGACGTTGTTGAACCAACCGCGATGAGCCGCCGCGACTTCCGGCGCCTCCGCCGCGCTCCAATACCAACGCAGCGACGCCGGATCGTTCCAGTCGGAGTCGGCCTTAAAAATAACGGCGCGCGGGTTCTTTTGCTCCGCGCCGAGAACGTCGAGCCCGGTTTTCGCCGGAATTTCGAACGGTTTTCCAAATTTCGCCCGCAAAACGTCGACCAACTCGGCGGCGCTCTTGAGCGAAGCGGCGCTCGCGCTCGGCTTTTCCTCGGCGAACGTCGGCGCTTCGAACGCGCTCCCGACGCCCAGCGCTCCGACGACGCAAAGAACGCTCGCCCAACGACGACTAAAAATCAACGACGCGACATTTTTCATTTCAACGCTCCTTTTTCAAAATTTCGCCGTTTCACCCGCGCGAAGGCGGCCTTTCGCCCTCCATTATACCGAACTTTGAGCCGAAAAGAAAGCGACCGCTCGTCCAAACGCCGCAAAATTCGCGAAAACGTTCGTTTCTTTCGTCTCTTTGAGTCGGAGCGGGCGGACGATTCCCCTTGCGTCGCGGCGATTTTTTTGTTATCCTCCGCGACGAAGCGGACGTCGCGGCGAATCGTTTCGCTAAATCGCGCGAAACGCCGCGTCTCCGTCGCTCGCGCCGTTTTACTTATTTTCCCAACCCGCGTATTTCGCTCTAATTCCGATGAAAAAACGCCGTCGTTCCTTTTACCGCCGCCGTCCGCAAACAGTCGAAGAAATCGGCGGCGACGGGCAGGATTCGTTTCTCGACGTCGTTTCGAATCTCGTCGGCGTCTTGATCATTTTGGTAATGGTCGCCGGAACCCGCGCTCGCAACGTCGCTTCCGACGCCGCGCTCGAAGAGGCCGCCGAACGAGCGACCGCCGTCGACTCCGAAACCGAAAAGCGAACCGCCTTCGCGACGCAAATCGGCGAGCTTCGCGAAAACGTTTTTCGTCTCCAAAACGAAACGGAAGACCTCGACGCCCGAACGCTCGACGTCGAGCGGCAAGCGGACGCCGCCGAAGCGGAATACCGTCTCCTTTCGCAAGCGTTCGCCGAGCTCGACGGACAAATCGAGCTCGCGTCGCGCCGCCGTTCCGACGCCGATAAAATCGCGTTCGACCTCAAAAGCGAAATTTTCGAAAAAGAGAAACGTCGCGACGACTTGCGCCGAGAGAAAGACGCGCTCGCCGCCGCTCGCCCGCAAGCGACCGTCCTCGAAAACCTGCCGACGCCGATCTCCCGTCCGGTCGACGGTCGCGAAGGTTTTTTCCGTTTGAAAAACGGGCGGATTTCGCACGTTCCGCTCAACGAGTTCCAAGAGCGCGTTCGGCTTTACTTCAAAAATTTTCGCGGCGACCTCGAAAGCCAACGAATCGAAGAAAAAATCGGCCCGTCCGAAGGTTATTCGTTCCACTTTTTCGTCGACTTAGAAAAACGACGAAGCGGCGATGAAATCGTTTATTCGGCGAACTTCCGATACGGCGAGTGCGTTCCGCAAGGGGACGAGCTCGGCGAACCGGTCGACGAAGCGTTGTCAAACCCCGACTCCGTTTTTTACGAAAAATTGCGCAAGTACGTCCGCGACGACACGACGATCACGTTTTTCGTTTACCCCGATTCGTTCGAATATCTCCGCGACGTCAAGAAAAGTCTTTTTAGCGCCGGTTATCAATTAGCGTTGCGACCGCTTCCCCAAGACGCGCCGATCGCCGTCTCGCCGGACGGAACCGCCTCGACGACGCATTAACCGTCCGTTTTTCCTATTTCCCCCGTTTCCCCTATCCCCTATTCCAACGCGTCGATTCGCCGTTGCCCTCCGAAACGACGCGCCCTTTCGGCAAAGGAAAAAGATGACGCCCAACAACCCGGTAAAAATCGGCCCGTATCGCTGCGGTCGCGGCGAACCGCTTCTGTTGATCGCGGGGCCCTGCGTTCTCGAACGCGAAACGTCGCCGCAAATCGCCGCACGCCTCCGCGAAATTGTCGCCGCGCTCACCGCCGACGGCGTTCCGTTGCAACTCGTCTTCAAAGGTTCGTTCGACAAGGCGAACCGCACCAGCGCCGGTTCGTTCCGCGGACTCGGACTCGACGACGGCTTGCGACTTCTCGCCGAAATCCGCGACGCGACCGGTCTGCCGACGACGACCGATATTCACGAAACGACGCAAGCCGCGCCGGTTGCGGAAGTCGTCGATTTGCTGCAAATCCCGGCGTTTTTGTCGCGCCAAACCGACCTCCTCGCCGCCGCCGCGAAGACCGGGCGCCCGGTTCACGTCAAAAAGGGTCAGTTCATGGCGCCGCAAGACATGGAGCGCGTCGTCGCGAAGTTGACGGCGTTCGGCTGCCGCGACGTTCTGCTCGGCGAACGCGGGACGTTTTTCGGATACGGCGCGCTCGTCAACGATTTCCGTTCCCTTCCGATCATGCGACGAACCGGAGCCCCGGTCGTTTTCGACGCGACGCACAGCGTGCAGGAACCGAGCGCGGCGGGCGACGTCTCCGGCGGAAAGCGCGAGTTCGTCGGCGCGCTCGCACGAGCGGCCGCGGCCGTCGGAATCGACGCGCTCTTTCTCGAAACGCACTTCGACCCGGACTCGTCCCCTTGCGACGGGCCGAACATGATTCCGCTCGACGAGCTTCCCAACCTTTTGCGAACGGTCGTTAAAATCCGCGAACTCGTTTCGTAACCGTTTTGCGCCGCGCCGCCGAAACCGCCCGAACGGCGGCGCGATTGTTCTCCCGCTTTTTACCGCTCTTCGCGCCTTGTTTTTTCGATTTCTTTCTTATTCTCTTCGCCGACCGCGCAAGAAATAAAAAAACGCAAGACGCGAAAAACGTCTTGCGTTTAGCAAACTCGAAGCGAACGCCGCCGCGGGTTAGACGACGGATTTAAGCGTTAAATCCCGGCGCTCGCTCGTCGAATTTTGATCGTTAATTCGATCATTTGCAGGCCGGAGCGCACGGGGCGACCGGTTCGCACGGAGCCGGAGCGGCTTCGCAAGCCGGGGCGCACGGAGCGCACGGAGCGCAAACCGGTTTGCAGAAGCGAACCTTCAGGCAACGGAATTTCTTAACGAAGCAGGGCTTCTTGCAGACCGGGGCGCACGGAGCGCATTCGACTTTCGCCGGTTCGCACGGAGCCGGAGCGGCTTCGCAAGCCGGAGCGCACGGAGCCGGAGCGGCTTCGCAAGCCGGAGCGCACGGAGCGCATTCGACGGCGCAAACCGGTTTGCAGCAGGCGAGTTTCGCCGCGAAGCAAGCTTTCGCGTTTTTGACGGCGCAAACGGTCTTGGCGACGGCGTTTTTCAGAGCGAAGCACGGACGAACGCACGGAACGCAGATCGTGTCGCAGGTCGGAGCGCAAACCGGTTCGCACGGAGCGCAAGCCGGAGCGCACGGGGCGACCGGTTCGCACGGAGCCGGAGCGGCGTCTTGAGCGAAAACGTTCGCGGTAGCGAGAGCGAGGACGACAGAAAGAAGGATACGAGTCTTCATCTGTAAAAATCTCCTAAAATCGGGTTGTTTAGTTTTTTGGCTTTCGCCTTTTACATCACGTTGTTATTATCGACCGTCGGTCTCTAATAATTTAAATACTTTCCGTATTTTTTTTATTTTATGCAAAGCTCGTATTTTAAATCGAGCTCCCACGCTTCCAGTATATACCCTGTCGCGCAAAACTTCAAGCGTCCTTTTCGCTAAATCGGAAAGTTATTTCATTTCCGTCGCGATACAATCGTTCTCTTCGGAACAACCGGGCGCAAGAGCCAAATCTTCAATTTTTAAAACGAAACGACCGATAAACTTAGCCCGCTTTTACGCGACTCGCCGCGCAGCGTTTCGGTTCCGCGCGCTAATTTTCGAGTTTTACAAAATCGCCCGTAAGTTAATCTAACCGCCTTCTCGAAGCGGACATTTTACCCATAGGAGCCGTTTTCGCTGTTTTCACTATTTTAACGCGACTCTAATAAATTTTCAAGTCGTCGCTTCAAAAAAATTTGTCGAAAACGTTTTTTTACTCGCAATAATACCGATTATTTCATTTTTAACGATTTTTCAACCGTTTTGCGTCGTCGTCCGCTCGGACGATTGAGTTTATCGGTCGGCGGCGGCGCGAAAATCGCGCTTTTTCGCCTTCTCGGAAAAAAGGACGGCGCGAAAAAAAGCCTCCGCGATTTTCCGTCAATTTCTCGACGGCGCCTCGTCGGGCTCCGCGTCCGAAATTCCCGGATACGGCTCGGGCGAAACGATCGCCAAGACGTCCAAATCGCGCCCCCAATATCTTCGAGCGACGCGAAGCGCGTCTTCAAGCGTCGTTCGCAGGATCGCCTCCTCGAATTCGAGTTCGCGATTCGCCGCGTCCGTTTCCGGCGCGACGCGGTAGAACTCGTCGAGAATCAGGCGGAGCGTTCTCTCTTTCAAAGCGACGTATCGGCTCTTTCGGCGCAAAATAATTTGCTTTTTTGCTCGACGGCAGTCTTCTTCCGATATTGACGATTTTAACGACGACTCGATAACGCCCGCGACCCGCCGCGTCGCCTCGACGAGATTTTTCGGTTCGGTCGTCCAACGAATCGTCATGTAACTCGGCGCGGGCCCGGGCGCCAACTCAACGCGAAACTCGCAATCGCCGTCGAAATCGCGGTTGAAACGTTCCGCGAGCCGCCCGCCTCCGCCGTCCGCGCCCTCCCAAATCGCCTGCAAAACCGTCAGCGCGGCGATCTCGTCCCGAGCCGAGGCGGGCGGAATCGGCGCCCCCCAAATCGCGCTGCCGACCGTCGCGTCCGGAACGCGTTTAAAACGGCGAATCGCTTGCGACGGCTCGCTCGGCCGATCGAAACTTATCGGACGAAACGTCGAATTCGCCGGCAGCTCGCCGAGCCGCGCGAACGCGGCGTTCGTCGCCTCCGTTTCCGCGAGGGGCCCGTCGAGCCCGACGATTAGGTTCTGCGGCGAAAAAACTTGCCGCCAAAACTCGCGCAAATCTTCAAGCGTCGTCGCCGCGACCGTCGCCGTCGTTCCTTCGAGCGGAATCGCGAACGTCGACTCGCTCGGAACGGCTCGCGCGAACCGTTCGTTCAACGTTTCCTCGACGCTTCCGGAACGCCGCGCGACGGCGGCCAAGCGCCGCGTTTTCGCCCGCTCGAATTCCTCCGGGTCGAACGCCGGGTTCGTCGCCGCGTCGAGCAGAATCTCGAACGCCGTCTCGAAATCCTCCTTCAACACCGTCGCGCCGATCGAAATCGTATCGCGCCCGACCTCGACCTCGAAACGCGAGCCGATCGAGTCGAAATACCGCGCGACGGAGGAACGCGAAAACCGCTTCGAGCCCTTGTCGAGCAGCTCGCCGAGAAGCGCGGTTCGCCCCGCCGTCTCCCGCGTCTCGACGAGAGCCCCCGCCAGCGCGACGAAACGAACGTCGATCAGCCGCTCGTCCGCCGAATCGACGGCGAAAACGCGCAAACCGTTCGGGAAATCTTTCCGCGTCAAACGAATCGGCGCCGGTTCGAAACGCTCCGGAACGATAAGGCGCGGCGCCGTTCCCTTCGGAAGAACCGCGATTCTCGAAAAAACGTCCCCAAAACGTTCGCGAGCGACGCGCGCCGCCGTCGACGCGTCGACGCGACGAATCGCCTCCGTTCGACGCGCTTCGAAATC
>JAFYQR010000037.1 GCA_017559825.1 Thermoguttaceae bacterium
CCCGAAACGACGGAGCGCGGAGGCGCCGAGGCGGACGACGCGGCGCTCTTCGACGGATTTGACGCGGCGCCGGAGAACGACGCGAAATCGAACGACGAAACGGAAATTTATTTTAGCGCCGATTACGCTTGCTCGCATTGCGGAATCAGTTTCGAGCGCCCGACGCCGCAGCTTTTCAGCTTTAACAGTCCGCAGGGGCGCTGTCCGCATTGCCAAGGGCTCGGCGTCGTTCACACGTTCGACCCGAAACTCTTAATTCCGGACGAAACGAAGTCGTTCCAGCAGGGGTGCGTCGTTCCGATCGGGAAGTGGAAGGACATGGGACGCTGGCGGCGGCACATTTATCAAGGCGTCGCCGACGCTCTAGAGAAACTGTACGGTCTGGAGAAGAATTACGTCCTCGAAACCGCTTGGGAGGAGTTGGACGAGCGCGTCAAAAAGGCGTTGCTTTGGGGCGCCGGCGACCTGCGCGTTACTTTTTCTTGGCGGAACGGCGCCGTCGAACGGAAATGGGGCGGTTCGTTCGAAGGGATTATTCCGAAAATGCTCAAGCAGTTTCGGGAGACGCGCAACAAAATGATTCTCGCCGCGATGGAGCGGTTCATGAGCTCCGTGCCGTGCGCTTTTTGCGGCGGAAAACGGCTCAACGAACAGGCGAGCGCGTTCCGAATCGAAACGAAATCGGACGCCGCGCCCTTCGCCGAAAAGAAGTCGTTCACGCTGCCGGAACTGTCCGATTTGCCGATTTCCGACCTGCGCGAGTTCTTTAGCGAGCTGAATCTCGACGAATCGGGGCGAATCGTCGCGCAAGATTTGGTCAAGGAGATTCGAGCGCGGCTCGGCTTTTTGATCGACGTTGGGCTCGGTTATCTCTCGCTCGGGCGGCCGGCGCCGACCCTTTCCGGCGGCGAAACGCAGCGAATCCGCTTGGCCGGGCAGATCGGCGGCGGGTTGGTCGGCGTTTTGTACGTCTTGGACGAGCCGTCTATCGGGTTGCACCCTCGCGACAACGAGCGGCTGATCGAGACGCTGACGCGGTTGCGCGACCTCGGGAACACGGTCGTCGTCGTCGAGCACGACGAAGACACGATGCTCGCGTCCGATTACCTCGTCGACTTCGGGCCCGGTCCCGGCGTTCGCGGCGGAAAGATCGTCGCCGCCGGCTCGGTCGCCGAAGTCTTGCGAAACGGCCGCGCGGAGTCGTTGACCGCTCGATTCTTGACCGGCGAAGAAGAGATCGCCGTTCCGAAAGAGCGCAAGGCCGCGGACGGGCGATTCCTCGTCGTTCGCGGCGCGACGCATCACAATCTGAAAGATATCGACGTAAAAATCCCCCTCGGCGGCGTCGTTTGCGTTACCGGCGTCAGCGGGAGCGGGAAAAGTTCGCTCGTCAACGATATTTTGAAGGAAGCGCTCGCTCGCGACCTCAACCGAGCGAACGGCGACCCCGGCGCGCACCGAGCGATCGAAGGCGTCGAACACCTGAACAAGCTGATTTCGATCGACCAAGCGCCGATTGGGCGGACGCCGCGTTCTAATCCGGCGACGTATATCAAATTGTTTGACGATATTCGACGGTTGTACGCCGAAACGCCGGAAGCGCGGGCCAAGGGGTTCCAACCGGGGCGGTTCAGCTTCAACGTTCCGGGCGGGCGTTGCGAACATTGCGAAGGGAACGGCGCGACGAAGCTCGAAATGGATTTTCTCGCCGACGTTTGGGCGGTTTGCCCGGTTTGCGGCGGACGACGCTTCAATCAGGAGACGCGCGCCGTCAAATATAAGGGGCTTTCGATTGACCAAGCGCTCGATTTGGACGTCGAAACCGCGTTGAAGCATTTTGAGAATATCCCGAAAATTCGGGAAAAGCTGCAAACTTTATACGACGTCGGACTCGGGTATATGAAGCTCGGGCAGCCGTCGCCGACCCTGTCCGGCGGGGAAGCGCAGCGCGTCAAGTTGGCGAAAGAACTCGTTAAGCGCAGTTCCGGACGAACGCTTTACCTCCTCGACGAGCCGACGACCGGGCTGCACTTCGCCGACGTCAAATTGTTGTTGAACGTTTTGCGCAGTTTCGCCGACGCGGGAAACACCGTTCTCATCGTCGAACACAACCTCGACGTCGTGAAGACCGCCGACTGGGTGATCGACCTCGGCCCGGAGGGCGGCGACGGGGGCGGTCGCGTCGTCGCCGAAGGGACGCCGGAACAAGTCGCCGAAGTTTCGGAGAGTCGAACCGGTCGCGCGTTGAAGGAATTTTTAAGCCGCGACCGAAAAAAACTTGCCGAGCGTCTCGCCGAAGCGGAAGCGGCGAAGCGCGACGGAGACATTAAATCCGGGAAAAAACGCGAAATCGTTAAAACCGACGGCGGCCCGACGATTCCGAGCGTCGAAATCGAAGGCCCGATCGTTATCGTCGGCGCTTGCGAAAACAACTTGCAAAACATTACCGTCGAAATTCCGCGCGACAAAACGACCGTCTGCTGCGGACCGAGCGGGAGCGGGAAGTCGTCGTTGGCGATCGACGTCGCTTACGCCGAGGGGCGCCGGCGTTACGTCGAGAGTCTTTCCAGTTACGCGCGGCAATTTTTGGGACAAATTCGCAAGCCGAAGGTCGAAAAAACGTTCGGAATCGCGCCGTCGATCGCGATCGAGCAAAAGACGACGAGCCGCTCGCCCCGTTCGACGGTCGGGACGGTCTCGGAGATTCAAGATTATTTGCGGATTTTGTTCGCTCGACTCGGCGTTCCGCATTGCCCCGACTGCGGCGTCCCGATCGGAACGCAGTCGACCGACCAAATTGTCGCGCGGATTCTTTGCGGCGAACCCGGCTCGCGCCTTTATATTTTGGCGCCGCTGACGCTGGAAATCGGCGACGATTACCCGAAACTTTGGGAACGGCTCCGTTCGCAAGGCTTTTTGCGGGTTCGCGTCGACGGCGAAACGCATTCGCTCGACGCGCCGCCGGAAATCGACCGGCGCGCTCGACATTCCGTCGAAGTCGTCGTCGACCGAATTAAATTGAAAGGCGGCGCCGACGACAAAGCGTTCCGCGGCCGCGTCGCCGGAAGCGTTGAAACCGCGCTCGACTGGGGCGCCGGGGTCGTTCGCGTCGCCAAGGCCGACCCGGAAAAACCGGAGCGCGATTGGGAAACGACGACGATGAGCCGCCGCCTCTCCTGCGAAAGTTGCGGACGGGCGTTCGAGCCGTTGACGCCTCGTCATTTTTCGTTTAACAGTCCGCTCGGCTGGTGCCCGCATTGCGAAGGGCTCGGAACGCAAACCGGTTCGAGTCCGCAAAGTTTTGTCAAAGACCCTAAATTGACGCTGGCCGAAGGGGCGGTTTCTCTTTGGTCGGACTTCCGGACGCCGACGACCGCCGCGTCGTTGCGGGCGTTCGCTCGCGGGCTCGGCTTGCCGCTCGACGTTCCGTTCGAGCGGTTGGACGCTCGGTTCCGCCGCGCGATCTTCCAAGGAACCGGCGACCGTTGGTTTGAGGCGACCGCCGCCGACGTCGAGGCCGCGACCCGAGCGACGACGCCGGAAGAGCGGGCCGCCGGAACGTTTTCGCCGACGCCGCCCGGAACGCCGACCGCGTTTAAGTTCCAATTTAAGGGGATTTATCCGGCGCTCGAAGAAGCGGGACGGATCGCGCCTTATTACCGGAGTCGGCTCGAATACCGCGTCGACGAATGCGAGTGTTCCGCCTGTTTGGGGAGCCGACTGCGGGACGACGTCGCCGCCGTTCGCTTCCGCGACTTGACGCTCGACCAAATTTGCCGAACGCCGCTCGGCGAGTTGGCGCGATTTTTCGCCGATTGGGAGCCGTCGCCGACCGAAAAACGGGTCGCGGGGGAGGTGTTGGACGAGATTCGAGCGCGGCTGCGCTTCTTAGTCGACGTCGGGCTCGACTATTTGACGCTGTCGCGACCGGCGCCGTCGCTCTCCGGGGGCGAGTCGCAGCGAATCCGTTTGGCGGCGCAAATCGGAAGCGGGTTGGTCGGCGTTTTGTACGTCTTGGACGAGCCGACGATCGGCTTGCACCCGCGCGACAACCGCCGCTTAATCGCGTCGTTAAACAAGTTGCGCGATTTGGGAAACACCTTGTTAATCGTCGAACACGATCGCGAAGTGATCGAAAACGCCGACCACGTGATCGATTTCGGCCCGGGAGCGGGCGCTCGCGGCGGACTCGTCGTCGCCTCCGGAACGCCGGACGAGGTGAAGCGCGATTCGAATTCCGTTACGGGGCCGTATTTGTCGGGCGAAAAATCGATTCCGATTCCGAGCAATCGCCGTATTTTAACGTGAAACGTCGTCGCCGGAACGCCGGACGAGGCGAATCGCGCCTAATTTTGTTGCCGAACCGCGTCTGTTGGGCGGGAAATGATTTCGGTTCCGAATAATCGCCGCGTTTTGACGCGTCGCGGCTTTTAAGTCGTTTGACGTTTTTAACGCCGCGTCGTTGGGCGTTCGCGTTTCCAAGCGCTCGGCGGCTTGTTGCTTTTTCCTTGGGAAGTTTATTGGTTGAATAATGAAAAAGAGCGCCAAAATTTCGAAAACGAACGTTTCGAACGCCGCAAGCGAAGCGGACGGGGGAGCGGATTTGGGCGCGAAATCTCAAGATTCCGCCGAAACGCCGAAAAAAAGCGGCGCGAAGTCTTCGAAACGAGTTAAAAAAAGCGAGAATACGCCGACTTTGCCGGAAATAACGTTCGGCGCGGAGGAAAAAAAGCCGGTCGAGAAGTCGCCGCGCTCCCGGAAAGCGGCGAAAGCCGCGGAAGTCGGCGAACCGACGCCGGTCGAGAAGTCGCCGCGCTCTCGGAAAGCGGCGAAAGTCGCGGAAGTCGGCGAATCGACGCCGGTCGAGAAGTCGCCGCGCTCCCGGAAAGCGGCGAAAGTCGCGGAAATCGGCGAACCGACGCCGGTCGAGAAGTCGCCGCGCTCCCGGAAAGCGGCGAAAGTCGCGGAAGTCGGCGAATCGACGCCGGTCGAGAAGTCGCCGCGCTCCCGGAAAGCGGCGAAAGTCGCGGAAGTTGGCGAATCGACGCCGGTCGAGAAGTCGTCGCGCTCTCGGAAAGCGGCGAAAGTCGCGGAAATCGGTGAAAATTTGCCGTCGGCGGAAGCGGAAAAGGGGAAGACGGACGAAACGTCGACGGCGGAAGGCGGCGAAAACTCGGCGGCGCTCGCCGAGTTGCGAGCCGTTTTCGCTAACGTCGAAGCGCAACTCTCCGACGCGGAAAAGGAACGCCGTCGAAACGCCGAAGCGGAGCGCAAAGCGAGACAAGCGTCCGCCTCCGATTTTCCGTTCGACTTGCCCCCTTGGGCGCCCGGTTGGTTGATCGCTCGCGGCGCTCGGCAAAACAACTTGAAGTCGATCGACGTTCCGTTCCCAACGTCGGCGTTCGTCGCGGTAACCGGAGTCAGCGGAAGCGGGAAAAGCTCGCTCGTTGAAAACGTTTTATATCGGAACTTAGCGCGGATTTTGAACCGCTCGCAGGTTCGCGCCGGGTCTTGCGACGAACTTGTCGGCGTCGATAAAATCAACAAAGTCGTGCAAGTCGACCAAGCGCCGATCGGGCAAACGCCGACCTCGAACCCGGCGACCTACGTCGGCGTTTTCGACTTGATTCGTCGACTTTACGCCGAATTGCCGGAGGCGAAAGTTCGCGGTTACACGCCGCGCCGATTCAGCTTCAACGCGCCGGGCGGACGCTGCGAAAAGTGCGAAGGCTCCGGCCTTTTGAAAATCGAAATGCATTTCCTCGCCGACGTTTGGATTACCTGCGACGCTTGCGGCGGGAAGCGGTACGACGCCGAAACGCTCGAAGTGAAGTTTCGCGGAAAATCGATCGCCGACGCGCTCGAATTGACGTGCGGCGACGCGTTGAAGTTGTTCGAGCGGATTCCGCCGATCGCGCGGATTTTGCGGACGCTCTGCGACGTCGGGCTCGACTATTTGACGCTCGGGCAGCCGTCGCCGACGCTCTCGGGCGGGGAAGCGCAGCGCGTCAAGTTGGCGGCGGAACTTTCCCGAGTCGATTCCGGGCGAACGTTTTACATTCTCGACGAGCCGACGACCGGGCTGCACTTCGAAGACGTGCGGAAGCTGCTCGACGTCTTGCATCGCCTCGTCGATCTTGGGAACACGGTCGTCGTCGTCGAACACAACCTCGACGTGATCAAGAACGCCGACTGGATTATCGACGTCGGGCCCGAAGCCGGGCTCGAAGGGGGACGGCTCGTTTTCGCCGGGACGCCGGAGCGTTTGGCCGAGTATTCGGCGCGTTGGTTGGCGGAGCCGGAGTTTCGCAAAACGGCGCTCCGCAGCCATACCGGCGAGGCGTTGATCGACGTTTTTTGCGAAGGAACGTTCGCCGAACGGCCCGTTTTAGACGTTCGCGAGTATTGGGCGAGCCAAAAAACGCCGGCTATCGAGAGCGAAGAGGTCGCCGAGGAGCTCGGAAGCGAGTCGGTCGCGACGCCGTGGGAAACGGACGGACGGCGCTGGCACTGCGAAACGCGAACGAGCCGCGTCGGAACGCCGAGTCGGTGGAGCGGAAAAGCGTTGGGCGCCGTCGTCGACCGCTTGGAAGAATCGTCGCTCTTTGCCGAGACCGATTGGAATAATCGCACGATCGTGGAAATTCGCGCGGAAAAGAAGTCGCTCGGTTGGTTCTTCCACGCGATCACGTCGGAGGAGTGGCTGCTCAAACTGAAATTCCGAACGGCGCCCGATACGTTCGACCAAGCGACGCTCGTTCGCGAGCTCGATTTGAAGCCGCTCAACGACGTCGACGAAATCCCGCTTTACGGCACGCAGCCGCGCGTAACAGTAGAAACGACGGGGCCTTGGCAAGAAATCGAGCTAAAGGTTTTCTCCTTCGACGAGATCGACCGACCGGAGTTTTGGGCGTTTCTCGACCGCGCCGTCGAGCGGTTCGGCGAGGCGGTCGAGCGGGCGAAGGAGAACGAAATCGACCTGACGCCGTGGAAAACGAAGGGGCGCGAGTGGCACATGACGCCGAGCGGCTGTTACGGCGGACGGGACAAGCCGCGCTGGGCGTTCGGGATTCTCGAAAAAACGTTCGAAATCGTCGAGGCGGTCGCTCCCGATTCAAAGCCGGTTTGGACGAATAAAATCGTCGTGCCGTTTTACGAAAAAGGCGCGAAACGGCCGTGGTGCCAAATTTACACGAAGAACTGCGATTTCGTGTGCGCGCAAGTCAACGCGCCGAAGGGCGTCGTTACGTTGGGGCGGGTCGCCGACGTCGGGTTCGAGCCGGAAGTCGACGCGTCGAACGCCGATTACGACGCCGTTTACTTGCGTTTTCGAACAAAAAACGAGTTTGCGGCGGATAAATTGCGCGAAGTGTTGCAAGAAGTTTTCGATAAAATCCAAACGGAAAAAGATTAACGTCGTTTAACGCTTGGCGTCGCCGTTTTAAACGGTCGAGACGGTCGAGGGGCGGCGTTTCGTTCGCCGCGTTTTAGCTCGACGGGCGAGCGCGAAATTGTTTCGCGTTGAAAAATGAGAAAACGCGCCGGGAACGGGATTTTGTTCGATAAAAAAGTCGAACGCTTTTCCGCTTTCGGCGCGTTTTTTATCGGCGTTTTACTTCGTTTCGCGAACGAGAAGCGCGAGGTCGCCCGCCGGGAGCGTTCCGTTCTTTTGCGACGCGATTCCGAGCGGTTTCGCGAGGCGGCGGAAACCTGTTTCCGAACCGAAACGAGCGCGGAACGTCGAGCGAAGGAGACGGTCGAGCGTCGGAGCTTCGAAGCCCGGCGTGTGGCAGGTCAACATAACGAACGCCGTCGTTTCCGCCAGCAGCTCGACGCAACGTTCAAGGAGCGGCGCCAAGTCGCGTGAAAGACGCCAAACTTCGCCGCGCGCGCCGTGTCCGTAAGTCGGCGGATCGAGGACGATCCCGTCGTAAACGACGCCGCGTTTGAGCTCGCGCTTGACGAACTTAACGGCGTCGTCGACGATCCAACGCGTCGCCCCCGGCGTCGGACGCGGCGCGTCGGCGGAGTTCGGCGATTCTAACGCTTTTGATTTTGATAAATTTTGTTCGGCGCTTTGATTGTCGACGCGTTTTTTGTCGTTTTCAAACGCTGTTTCGCCGTTCGGTTCCGGGGTCGGGAAGGAGAGCGCGGCGTTGCGGCGGGCCTGCGCGACGATGTTGCGAGCGGCGTCGAGATGCGTTGTTTCCGCACCGGCGGCCGCGGCGGCGAGCGCGCTTCCCCCGGTGTAGCCGAAAAGGTTCAGAACGCGGGCGGGACGACCGTTTTGAAGCGCGATTTTCCGGCACAACTCGTCGATTCTGTCCCAATTTTCCGCTTGTTCCGGGAAAACGCCGAGGTGCCCGAACGGCGAGCCTTTCAGTTCGAAGACGAAACGGCCCGCGCAGTTAATCGTCCAAGGTTGGCTCGACAGCGTTTCGGCGCGTTGGCCTTGCGACGCGTCGGCGACCGTTTCGGCGTTGAAGTATTGACGGCCGAGTTCGGTAAGCGGCTCCCAAACGCCGCGGAAGCCGAGCGCGTTCGAAGCGTTTTTTTGTCGATTTTTCGACGGCGAGTCCGATTTTTGCGGGACGAAACGGGCGTCGGCGCGGCTCCAAAGGACGGGCGCGCCGCGTCGGATTCCCTCGGCGACGGGACAAAGGCGGTCGAGAAGGAGCGGGCCGAAGCGTTCGAGACGGCGACCGGCGCCGAAGTCGACGAGAACGTATTCTTGTTCGGAAAACATAAAAACGCGGGGGTTGGGGGGAGTTTAACGACCGCCGCGCCGGAAAACGGCGAAACGGGGGGAAATAGGGCGTCGGTTGTGAAGAACGACGACGGCGAGTCGGCGACCGTCGCGAACGACGGGCCGTTACTTTATTTTAAAGGAAAGCGCGGCGTTGAGAATGGAGGGCGGCGCGTTTTCCGCAAAAAGCGTCGAAATTTTGCCGAGAATCGCCGGAACGACGGCGGAAAAAAGGCGCGGTCGCGAAGAAATTGCGGAAAAAAGCGCGTTTCTTTCGTCGCGTCGCGGGGGAGTTCGAGAATTTTTAAAAAAGACGGTCGATTTTTAGAAAAAGGACTTGCAAGAACGAGAAACGGAGTTAAAATGAAGTTACAACTGTTTCGGGGCGTGGCGCAGTCTGGTTTAGCGCGTTTGACTGGGGGTCAAAAGGTCGCTGGTTCGAATCCAGTCGCCCCGACTTTGGAAGCGGCGTTTTTAACGTCGAAAGCGGAGAAGCCTCGTCGGTTTTTAGCCGAACGAGGTTTTTTTGTTTCTTGGAACGGCGAGCCGGCGCGGGAAACGTCGATAAGCCGCCGGAGCGCGGTTAAAAAAACGTTAAAGCTGTTAAAATTGTTAAAACTGTTGAAGTTGTTGTAGTCGTTAAAACGGTAAGGCCGTCAAATGATTAAGCGACGCTGGGCGCGTCCCTTGGAAGAAAAGGCGGAAACGACGGCGTTAAGCGGTGTTTTTTGAATGTTGAACAGATTAAAAGGAAGGGCGGCGACCTTGGAAAACGCGGAAAAAAAGACGGAAACGCCGAAAGTCGCGTTCGTTTGCGTTCATAATTCTTGTCGGAGTCAAATCGCGGAGGCGTTCGGGCGGAAGTTGGGCGCCGGCGTCCTCGAAGCGTTCTCAGCGGGAACGGCGTTGAAGGATCGAATCAACCCGGACGCCGTTCGTTTGATGCGCGAACGCGGATTTGATTTGGAGGCGACGCAACGGCCCAAAACGCTCGACGCGATCCCGACGCCGGACGTCGTCGTAACGATGGGATGCGGCGTCGTTTGCCCGTTCGTCCCGGGGGCGAGCGTCGAAGATTGGGGGCTCGAAGACCCGACCGGGCGCGACGATTCGTTTTTTGAAACGGTTATCGACGAAATCGAGCGGCGCGTCGGCGAATTGGTCGAGCGACTCCGGGAAAAGCGGGGGCTTTGATTCGGCTTATTTTGTTCGATTTTTTGACCGCGGCGTTCGAGTCGCGGTTTTTTCTTTTATTTTGCGCTTTTTCTCGACTTTTTCCGCTTTTTTCTTGCATTGCGGGCGGGCGTCTGGTATCATCGTATCGACGGCGGCGGCGAACGGTCGCGCGGCGTCGAAGTTGTTTTCTAATGATTTTAACGATTGAAACGATTGTGTTTTAACGTTTGGAATAAATTTAGCGATTTTAGCGAAGGAAAGGTTGGCGAAATGAGCGGTAAAATGGGGCGTCGCGATTTTGGGGTTTCTTGCGTCGGGGCGACGTTGGCGGCGTTGAGCGGCGCGGCGTTCGGCGGAGCGTCGAAAACGGCGGCGTTCGGGCAAGAAAATAGCGAAAATGGGCAAAACGGCGAAAAAATGCGGATTCTCCTCGTCGTCGGCGGACACTCTTACGACCGCGAAGGGCTGCACGCGGCGCTGAAAGACTGTCCGAATTCGACGTTCGACGAAATTTCGATTCCGGAAAAGCAAGATATGCTCAAACCGGGCCTCTCGAAGGATTACGACGTCGTCGTTTTTCACGACCAATCGTTCTTCGAACTGACGCAGGAACAAAAGGACAATTTGACCGCGCTTTGGTCGGAAGAGGGGATTCCGACGGTGATGCTGCACCACTCGCTGATTTCGCACCCGGAGTTCCCGCTCTTCCGCGACGTTTTCGGGGCGCAATTTATCCTTAAAGAAACGGAAATCGAAGGGCGCGTCTACCGCAAGTCGACGTACAAACATCCGACCGACGTCAATATTTACATCGTCGACCGCAAACACCCGATCACCGAAGGCGTTTCGGACTTCAAAATCAACGACGAAGTCTTCCAATACGTTTATTTCAACCCGCGCATCGACGTCTTGGCTCGCACCGACCACCCGGAATCGGACGCGCCGGTCGTTTGGACTTGGCGCTATAAGAAAACGCCGGTTCTCGGGCTGATTCAAGGGGACGCGAACGGCGCGTTCGGCGACCCGAATTATCGCAAAATCCTTTATCAAGGTTTGCGTTGGCTTGTCGACCAAAAGAAAAACGGCTGAATAAGCGTTAAAACCGTTGAAGTCGAGCGCAGCGTGTTCGGCGTAATCGGCAAAAACGGTTGAATCGGCAAAACCGGCGCCCGTTGCGACGACGGCGCGTCAAAAGTTGCGGTTGAAGCGCGTTTTTCGAAATCCGTTTCGCGGCGACGTTCGTCTTAAAGGGGACGGGCGGCGTCCGAAACGGTCGGGCGGCGTTTCCTCGACCGCTTGAGCGCAAGCGTTGGCTTGCGACGCGTCGGGCTTGCCGAAAAAGGGCGCGAAACGGGCGGTTTATAGCGATTGTTGCGATTTTAAGGAGAAACGAGAATGAAACGGCGGAAAAACGGGTTCCTCGGAGCGGTCGCGGCGGCGTTTTGCGGCGTCGCGGGGCTTTGCGCTTCGACAAATTGGGCGATTTCGGCAATTTCGGCAAACGCGGCGTTCGCGGGCGACGTTTTCAAAGCGGCGCAAACGGTCGAGCGACCGACCGAATGGGCGTTGAGCGTCGACGGCGCCGGGTCGCTGAAAGACGGCGTTTTCGAGTTGAAGGGGGGCGACAACTCCGCGTCTTGGCGTTCGAATCCGGTCGCGTTCGAGCCGGGGAAGTTGTACCGCTTCCGCTTTAAGGCGTCGGTCGTCCCGGGAGGCGGAACCGGGTCGAGCGCGCCGTCCGGAGCGTCGTTCGCGCATTACGATTTTAACGATTTTCCGAAAAAAGAGACGCCGGAAGACTATTATTCGTTCGTTTTCGTCGCGCCGAAGGGCGTCGACAAGGCGCAACTCCGCCTCGGCCAATGGGAATCGCGCCGCGATTACCGCTTCGCCGAGCCGACCTTGACGGCGGTTCAACCGGTTTATCGAATCTTGGAAGCGCGGATCAACAAACAACTCGGCTCCGGAGCGCCGAAGGAAGTCTTGGCGCTCGGCGCCGGGGAGTCGATTTCGGACGGCGTTTACCGCTTTACCAGCTTCCGCGCGTCGGAGCCGAGCAACTTCGACCGCCCGCTCGTTTCGACGACGAGTCATTTCAACACCAACCGCTGGACGCTCGGGAACGACGCGGAAGTCGTTTACCGCTTCGCGCTCGAACCGAAAACTTGCAAGGTGATAGCGCACGCCGACGGGCCGAACGGGTATCGAAACACCGGTGAAATCCTTAAAACCCGCAAAATCCCGTTCGTTTCCGGGAAAATTTCGATGAATATCGGGCACTCGACCGGCGGTCGCGCCGTTTTGGAAGCGTCGCTCGACGGCAAGAATTGGACGGCGTTGGGCGAGATCGCCGGAACCGGAACGCTCGAAAAGTCGCTCGAAACGCTCCTCGCCGGGAAAGCGGCGGACGAAGTTTTCGTTCGCGTTCGCGGCGAAGCGGGCGAAGACGGGAAGTGGTGCAACTCGCAAGTTTACAATCTTTCGGCGGAATTGACGTTGAACCCGACCGACGCGCCCCTCTTTAGCGGGCTCGGCGAGACGTATTTTGCCGATTATATCGACGGCGCCGATTATCTTCTCGGGGAGGATAAGCGCGACGATTTCAAAAAACGGAGCGGTCAAGGGAACGCGTCGGCGCAAACTTGGGAGCTTTGGGGGCTTAACGAAGGGGACTATTGGGCGCTCTCCGGCGACCGGTGCCGCGAAACCTCGATTAACTGGTTGACCAAAGACGAAAAATCTCCGCTCTTCGGCGAAAACGGCGGCGCCCCCGAGTGCGAACGGCGTTACGTCCTCGGCGGCGAACGCGGACTCGTCTTCGGAACGCGCTTCTTCCCCTATTTCGTTCAAAATTTCACCCGCGAAATCGCCGGTTTAACCGGTAAAACCGATAAAGTTTCGCTCTCTTGGTGCGAACAAGATTATCGAATCCCGAAAAACGCCAAGGAAACGAAAATCGGCGCCGCGGAACCGATTCGTATTTACGCCGCGAAAAACGATTTCGAGTCGTTCCAAGTCGCGGTTCGCGCTTTCGCCGGCGGAATCGATTTCCTCTCCGGTTCCGTCGTCGGCGATTTGACCGGCCCGAACGGCGCGACGATTTCGGCGGAAAACGTCGATTTGCGTTACGGTTACTATCATTACGTCGCGAATCCGACCGACAAAACCTGCGCCGTCGGTTGGTATCCGGACGCGTTGGTTCCGCTTGAAGCCGGTTCGGACGGGCTCGGGGGGCCGCTTGGCGTTGAAGTTGGGGAAAATTTGCCGATTTGGACGACCGTTCGCGTTCCGGCCGACGCCGCGCCTGGGACGTATCGCGGAGCGATTCGCTTGACCGGAAGCGTTATCGGCGAGTTCGACGCGACGATTCCGTTCGAGTTGGTCGTTTGGGACTTTGCGCTTCCGGCGAAAAACGCGCTCGAAACCGCTTACGGATTGAACGCGAACGAAATTTGGCGCTATCACAACTGCAAGACCGAAGCGGACAAGCGCGCCGTCTTCGAAAAATATTTGAAGGTCTTCGGCGACTACCGAATCAGTCCCTACGACCCGGCGCCGCTCGACGGTATCGGCGTCAAATGGTTCCCGGAAGAAAATCCGCCGCGTTGCGAACTCGATTTTTCGCGCTTCGAAAAGGAAATGACGCGAGTTTTCGACCAATACAACTTCACGAACTTCCGCCTTCCGTTCCAAGGGCTCGGTTGGGGGACGTTCGCGGAGTCGGCGGAGGGGGAAATCGCCGGTTACGCGGGCGACACGCCGCAATATAAAGCGATGATCGCCGACTACGGCAAGAAGTTGCAAGAGGGCCTCCGCGAACGCGGCCTCCTCGACGCGGCTTACGTCTATTGGTTCGACGAACCGGAAGAAAAAGACTACGGCTTCGTCGCCCGCGGTTTCGCCAAGCTCAAGAAATACGCGCCGGAAATCGACCGTATGCTGACCGAGGAACCGTCGCCGGAACTGCGCAAAATCCTCGAAGAAAACGACGCGTCGATCGACGTTTGGTGCCCGGTCAGCCCGGCTTACGACGAAGAGCAAGGGAAGATCGAGAAGGACGCCGGGAACCGCTTCTGGTGGTACGTCTGCTGCTACCCGAAAGAGCCGTATTGCACCGAGTTCACCGACCACGCGCCGGTCGAAATGCGGATTTGGCACTGGCAAACGTTCGAGCGCGGGATTACCGGCTGCCTCGTTTGGGCGTCGAACTATTGGACGAGTTCCGCCGCTTACCCGAACGAAGCGCAGAACCCCTATCTCGACCCGATGTCTTACGTCTCCGGATACTCGACGCCCGCCGGAACGAAGCAGTTCTGGGGGAACGGCGACGGTCGCTTCGTCTATCCGCCGCTCTCCGCCGCGACGCCGGGACGCAACGACGGGAAACCGATCTTCGACGACCCGGTCTCGAGCGCGCGTTGGGAAATGATTCGCGAAGGCGTTCAAGATTACGAGATGCTGTCGATGTTGAAGAAGTTGGTCGAAAAGCGCGATTTGACCGAAGCGCAACGGAAGAAAGTTGAAGAAATTTTCGACTTCTCGCCGATAACGACCGATATGACGCATTTCTCGATCGACCCGAAGCCGCTCCTCGAAAAGCGCCGCGCCCTCGCGGAAGCGATCGTCGAGCTGAGCAAGTAACGGCGGAGAAAAGCCGGAGGCAACGGGCGGCGGAACCGGTTTAGACGGTTTAATCGTTAAAACCGGTTTCGTCGCCGCGTTTTGACAGCGCGTCGACGCTCGGCGTTCGTCGGTTTTAGGCGGACTTCGAGCGGCGGCGCGTCGCGTCGCGTTTGCGGCGTCGCGAACGAACGCGGAACGGGCGGTTTTCGACGTTTTTGTCCTTATATTAATGTAAGAGAAAAACGCGCCGAATCGGGTCTCGTTTCCCAACGCTAAGTTGAAGTAAAAAATGACCGAAAATAACGAAAATAACGCTTCGCAAGCGTCGACCGCTTGTTCGCCGACGTTCGCCAAGTTCATCGAAGTGAGCGAAGCCGACGTCGATATTTGGGGGCACGCGAACAACGTTTGCTACCTCCATTGGATGCAGGACGTCGCGGTCGCGCACTCGACGGCGATCGGGTGGTCGGCGGAGCGTTACCTCGAGTACGGCGCGATTTGGGTCGTTCGGCGGCACGCGATCGAGTATCGGCAGTCGGCGTACCAAGGGGAAAAAATCCTCGCGCAAACTTGGATCGCCGATATGAAAAACGTTACGAGTACGCGCCGCTACCGCTTTTTGCGTCTCCCGAACGACGCCGACGCGGCCGATTTTAAAGGTTTTGTGGAAAATCCGGACGATATCCCGAAGTCGGCGATCCTCGCGACCGCCGAAACGCTTTGGGCGTTCATTGCGCCGAAGACGCAGCGTCCGGTTCGCGTTCCGGCGGAGTTGCGCGAAACGTTCGGGACGACGGGGCTTCCGGGAACCGTCCGTTTCCCAAATTAGCGTCGACGGCGCGAAAACCGGTTCGCGTCGCGACGTTGAACGACGCGCAAAAAAACAACGACGCAAAATTTGTTTTTGTCGGATGTTGAATATTGTTTGAAAACAAAACGGGCGAGAGCGGGCTTGGCGCGTCGTTTCGCTTTTATTGTAAAGACTAGAATGACAAAAGGAGAACGCCGATGGAAAAAACGAGAACGATCGTCGACACGTATCACGACGTTTACACCGAGTCGCTCGACTTGCAGGAGGTTTACGCGACCCCGACGAGCGCGATTCCGTTTCGCGTTTCGAAGCGGCGGTTGCACGGCGGCGTTCAAGAGGGCGTCGACGTCGTCGAGATCGACGCGGGCAAGTTTTCGTTCGTCGTTCTTTTGTCGCGGGGAATGAACATTTGGAAAGCGCGTTGCGGCGACGTCGAGTTGAAATGGGACTCGCCGGTTCGCGGGCCGGTGCATCCGCGTTTCGTTCCGGTTTTCGCCCCGAACGGTTGCGGTTGGCTCGAAGGGTTCGACGAATGGGTCGCGCGTTGCGGACTCGAGAGTAACGGGGCGCCGGAGTTCGACGAAAACGGCGTCCTCCGTTATCCGCTGCACGGGCGAATCTCGAATCTTCCGGCGCGCCGCGTTCAGGTAACGGTCGACCCGGAAACCGGCATGATTCGGCTGACCGGCGAAGTTCTCGAAACGAGCGTTTTCGGGCGGCGGTTCAACTTGACCGTTACTTACACGACTTGGGCCGGGTCGTCGACGCTCGTCGTCGAAGACTCGATTACGAACTTGGCGAGCGTCGACGACGAATTCGAGTTGCTTTATCACATCAACACCGGCTACCCGTTCGTTACGCCGGGCGCGAAGTTCGTCGCGCCGTTCCGCCGAATGTGCCCGCGCGACGAAAACGCCGTCGCCGAACTCGACGCTTGGGACTCGTTTCGCGATCCGATTCCCGGTTGCGCCGAAACGTGTTACCTCTTCGACTTGGCCGCCGAGGAGAGCGGCGACACGTCGGTCGCGCTCCTGAACGCCAAGGGGAACCGCGGGCTCGCGCTTTCGTTCAATAAAAACGATTTTCCCTGTTTTACGCTTTGGAAAACGCAGCGTCCGAACGGCGATATTTACGTTTCGGGAATCGAACCGTCGGTCAACTTCCCGAACCGTCGCTCGTTTGAGAAAAAGCAGGGTCGCGTCGTTCCGCTCGGAGCGGGGGAGACGAAGAACTTCCGCTTCCAATTCGACGTGCTGACCGGCGTCGACGCGATCGAGGAGCGCGTCCATTATATCAAGCGACTCCAAGGGAAGACGCCCGGCGAAATCGCGTCCGCGCCGATTCCGGAATGGTGCGAATGAGCGAGCGGCGAACGCCGACCTAGAAACAAAACGCAAGAAAAATCGGACGGGCGCTTGCAAAAACGTCGGAAAGATTTAAATTAAACGATGGTTTAAAAATGCTCGGCGACGCGTCGCGGTCGGCGAGCGCTTGACGCGACGGGAAACCGCCGGTTCCTTAACGAAAGAAAAACGACGACCGTTCGAGCCAAAATCGAAACGACGGAGCGACCGAACGGCGGGAAATTGCGATGGACATTAAAAAACAAACGTTTTTCGACAAATGCCTGCAAAATCGGCTGTTTTTATACGCGCGCACATTTTTGCTCAACCTCGCGCTCTTTTCGTTGGCGTATTGCGGCGCTTTCGCGCTGAAGAGCGATTGGTTCCGCAATCCGCATACGTCGGCGACGTTCGCGATTTTTCAAGCGTCGATTCTCTGGGTTCTCGCGATCAAATTCGGCGTTTTTTACGTTTCGCGCCAATACCGCAGCATGGGGTATTACGCGACGATGCGCGAGCTGCGGTCGATCGTCGTTAATTCGAGCGTCGCGTTCGTGATCGCGACGTGCGGTTTCGCGACGGCGCATACGTTCGGCTGGATCGATTATCGCGTTCCGCTCAGCGTCTTTTTGATCGACTTCATGCTGACGATCGGGTTCCGAGGCGGTTGGCGCTTGGCTCGGCGTTTTTACGTCGAGTCGCTTCTGCCGCGATTCGACCCCTTGGAGCACGAGCCGGCGTTCCTTATCGGCGCGAACAATCGAGGCGCGCACGTCGCCAACGCGATCAACTCGCAGCGCGAGGCGCCGTATCGCGTCGTCGGGTTTTTGACGGTGCACGATTACAAAGTGCGGTTTCGCGTCGGTTCGCTGCCGGTCGTCGCGCACGTCGACAACTTGGTTTTCATCGCGAAACAACAAAACGTGAAGACGATTCTTTGCGTCGCCGGATTGCTTCCGGGCAAGATGTTCCGCGAAATTTACGAGCGTTGCGACAAAAACGGGATCAAACTGGAAATCGTCCCGCAAGTCGAGTTTGTTCCGGATACGAAAATCCCGGTGCGCGACGTGAACGTCGACGACCTTCTCAAGCGCGACCCAATCTGCCTCGACTCGGAGCGGATTAAGCGGCAAGTAACGGGGCGCCGCGCGATGGTAACCGGCGCCGGCGGCTCGATCGGCTCCGAAATTTGCCGTCAGCTGATGCGTTTCGAACCGGCGGAGCTGATTATTTTGGGGCGCGGTGAAAACCGGATTTTCTTCTTGGAGCGCGAACTGCGAGCGCTCGGCAAGTCGACGAAAATCACGCCGATCATTGCCGACGTGTCGAATAAGGAGCGTGTCGACGGAATTTTCGCCGAAACGAAGCCGGAAATCGTCTTCCACGCGGCGGCGCACAAGCACGTTCCGTTGATGGAGTCGAACGTTCCGGAAGCGATTCGCAACAACATTTACGGGACAAAGGTCGTCGCCGACGCCTCCGACCGCTTTGGCGCCGAAAAGTTTGTGATGGTTTCGACCGACAAAGCGGTCAATCCGACGAACGTGATGGGGTGTTCGAAGCAGATGGCGGAGCGATACGTCAACGCGTTGGCGGAGCGCTCGAAAACGAAGTTTATCGTAACGCGTTTCGGCAACGTTCTCGGCTCGAACGGGAGCGTCGTGCCGATCTTTACGAAGCAAATTCAGCAGGGCGGCCCGATAACCATCACCGACTTCCGTATGACGCGGTACTTCATGACGATTCCGGAAGCGGCGCAACTCGTTCTCGAAGCGGGCGCGATGGGAAAAGGCGGCGAAATTTTCGTCCTCGATATGGGCGAGCCGGTCAAAATCGAGACCCTCGCTCGCGACCTGATTCGTCTCTCGGGCTTGCCGGAAAACGCGATCGAAATTCGCGAAATCGGTCTGCGACCGGGCGAAAAACTGTACGAAGAACTTTATTTCGAGACGGAAACGCGCATCGAAACGGATCAAAAGAAGATTTTCGC
>JAFYQR010000038.1 GCA_017559825.1 Thermoguttaceae bacterium
CATGCCGCCTCCGGTCATGCCGACGTTCATCCCGCCGCCCGGGCCTCCGGCCATGCCGCCGCTCGCGCCGCCGCGCATGCCTCCGGCGCTCCCCGACTGTTTCACGTAAGACTCGAGGAGTTTTTTGCGCGCTTCGGCGGCCGCTTGCGGATCGAGGAGTCGGAACTTGTCGTCGATGACGCCCGGATTCACCAAAATCGGATAGTAAATCCCCATGTCTTTAAACGACACGGTTTCAACGCCGGTCTCGCCCGCGCGTTGGCGTTCCAAGCTGATCGGCAGGTCGACGACGCCGTGCTTGAGGTTCGACAAAATCGTGCGACGCAAATATTCGGGGCCGCGCGCCGGGTCGTTGACGTCGTCCGGGTTGTGGTAGTGGTAACCGGTCAGCTGAACGATGCGCCCGGGGCCGCTCGGCGCCGGAATCTCTTCCAAACGCGCGTCGACCGTTTCGACAATGTCGTTGAGCGCGGTCGTTTCCAAGCCGCCTTTCGACGATTTCGAAGACGATTTCGAACTCGATTTCGACGAAGACTTCGAAGACGAAGATTTCGAAGAGGACTTCGAGCTCGATTTCGACGACGAGCTCTTCGAAGACGAGGATTTCGAGCTCGACTTCGACGACGCGGTTCCGGAGCCGCCCTTCGTTTCGGCTTGCGGGACGAACGGGAACATCTCTTCGAGCGTGTATTCCGGCACGTATTCGGCGGTTTTCGACGAGGACGAGGAATCGTCGGTCGCGGCGCCTTCCGGCGGGGTCAGCGGATTCCCGGCGGCGTCGACGGAAAACGCTTTCGCCTCTTCGTCGTCAATATAATACCAACGGCGCGCCAACTCGAACCAATCGCCGAGCTCCTCGACGTCCTGCACTTCGACGTTGTCGACGTAAACGCGGTTTTGACGGGTGATCGCGTCGATTTTCAGCGCGGAAACGCCTTCGGAAAGAGCGGCTTTGTCCGGCGCTTCGGACGGAATCGCGACGTTGATCGCTTTCAGAAGCTCCATCCAAGTGAGCCGTCCTTCGACGCCGCTCGTCAGGTTAAGTCCGATCGAGTCGACCGTTTTGAACGTGTCCGCGGCGGCGTCCGCCTTCGAAATCAAGTCTTTCGATTTCTTCGTAACCGTTTGCGCCTGCGTGTAAGCGGAGTTGATCGCCGGATTCTCGACGACGCTGAACATCGTCGTGGCGTTAAAATACTGCCACGTCATCCCGGCCATCAGGAGCGACGCGGCGGCCAGCGCCCACGGTTTCTTTTGATTAATGAGACGCGTTTGAACGACGTCGCGCGGCACCAAGTTAATGCTCAGCGGCGCCTCGCCCAAGAGTTGCAACGCGAGACCGTAAGCGACGCCGAACGAAGTCGCGTTGTTTTTGAACTCCGGATTCGCGAGAACTTCGGCGCCTTGCATTTTGCGGTAAGCGGTCGGGACGACGACGTCGAGCCCCAAGCTCTTCGAAAGGAATTGGCGCAGCCCCGGGAGTTTCATCGCGTTCCCGAGAGCGTACACGCGGCGAATTTTCGCGTCTTTATTCAAGCTCTTGTAGTACTTAATCGAACGCTCGATTTCGGTGAGCATGTCGTTGAAGACCGGCTTCATCGCGAGAACAACGGCTTTCGGGTCTTGCGCGGTCGCGGCGTTGCGCTTGATGTGCTCGGCGTTCGAGAAGGTCAGTTTGAGCGATTTCGTCAGCGCCTTGGTGAACATGTTGCCGCCGACGGCGATGTTGCGGAGCCACACGTCGACGCCGTTCGTAACGACGATTTCCGACGCGTCCGTCCCGACGTTCAAAATAACGTCGTACTCGTAGAGCTCGCTCGGGTCGCGTTCGAGCAGCGCGTCGTAGTCGTGCATGTCGTTGACGAACGCGTTGTAGAGGGCGACTTGCGCGCCTTGGATGCAGTCGACGTCGACGCCGGCTTCGGCGTAGCGTTCGAGCGTGCGCTTGGCGATGTCGCGCTTCATGGCGTACATGAAAATGCGCAGGTCGAGCGCGACGCCGCCTTCCATCGTCCCGCCGACTTGACGATAGTCCCAAATAACGTCCTGCAGGTCGAAGGGAAGCCACTGCTTGACTTCGTACTTAATCAGGTCGCCGACTTTTTTCGGATCGATCGGCGGGAGCGGTTGGTAGCGCCAAAGCGCGTTTTGGCCGGAGACCGAAATCGCGATCTTTTCGCCCTTGACGTTGTTGCGCGAAAGGAAAAGCTTCAAACTTTCCGCAAGAATCTCGTTCGGATCGGCGCCCGGTTGCGTCATGATTTTGCTGTGTTCGATATAATCGAACTGCAAGACTTCCAACGTTCCCGGCTCCGTCCCCTTGCGACAACGCAACGCTTTCAACGACGCGCTACCGACGTCGATTCCCCATACGGTTTCATTTTTTGCCATAATTATATCGTCCCGTACATTTTTCCCGACGCGCCCGACCAAGCCGACCTTCGGAACGTTCGCGAAGGCGGCGCGTTTTTCGGTTTCGTTTAACGTTTTTCTCTACACATTAATATTAATGAAAAAAGCCGGAAAGGTCGGCGCTCTTTCCGCGCGCGGCGCTCTCGTCGTCTCGGTTAAACGTCGAAACGTCGACGGCGAGTCTCCGACGCGCAAGCGGCCCGACGGCGCTTCCTCCTCTATTGTAACATGACGCAAGGCGTTCGGTCAAGATTTTTTTTCTTGTTCTCGGCGATATTTTGCGAATACGTTCAAAAAAAACGGCCTTTTTTGAAGGACGCGGCGACTTTTCCGACGGAACGTCTCTCCGCGTTTCAAAATAGAGAAGCGGCGTAATTTAGAACGTTTCAAACACGAAGCCGCCTCCGCCGAGAGCCGCCCGCCGTCGCTTGTCGATTTCTGAGAAATTTGGCAAAATATCCGGATTTTACTAAATTTTCCAGCAGTGCGGCCGAAATAGAATATTAGGGCGATTCGTCGTTCGACGAACGCGTTTTCCTTCCTCGGCGCGACGGGCGTTCGTCGGTTTGCGAGGAAGCGAAAAATCCCTGTTACCACCTTTTCTTTTTGTTGAACGGAGTCTTTTCGATGGTTCGAACGATCGCGATGGGAATTGTGATGGCGTTTGCGTTGGGGTTCGTCGGTTGCCGCGCGTGTCTTTCGCCTTACGAATATTGTCAACCGACTTTCGTGCCGGAACGCGGCGACCAATGCATGGGCGAGCTTTACCGTTGCGGCTCCACGCTCGGCGGCATGGAGCGAACGAAATCGCCGACGGACGACTGCGAGGAGTGCAACGGCGGTTACGCGGAATATTACGGCGGCGGAAACGTCGCGCAAGACGTCGGTTCCGTCGAAACGTCGATCGCGCAAACGCAAGGCGCGGTCGGAGCTTACGAGGCGGACGCTTACGCGCAAGCGAACTACGTCGCTCCGGCGGGCGCTTACGCCGGGAACGATTACGCCGTTTCGAGCGACGCGTCGGTCGGCGCCTATCCGCAAGGTTTCGCTCCGGCTTACGGCGAAGCGTTCGAGGGGAACGATTTTAACCTCCGCGACGACTCCGGCGACGCCTACGCTTACTAATCGGGCGAAGGACGCGAAATAGAATAACGACGGCGAGCGGCGCGATTCGGCGAAAGTCGAACCGCGTCGCTTCGTCCATTTAGCGAAACCGCGACGACTTTTCCGCTTTCCATGAACGATTTCGACGTTTTTTCCATCGACCGCTTTCCGAAAACGCCGTTCCTGCCGGACGTTCCGCTCGAAACGTGGACGAGCGCCGACGGCGACCGCGACGAATTTTTCATGCGAGCCGCGCTCGCCGAGGCGCAAATCGCCGCCGAGGAGGGGGAAACGCCGATCGGAGCCGTTCTCGTCTGCCAAAATCGGATTCTCGTCCGCGAGCACAACCGCCGCGAACGCCTTTGCGACCCGACCGCGCACGCGGAAACGCTCGCGCTGAGCCGAGCGTCGGCGTTTTACCCGTCTTGGAGAATCGAGGACGCGGAGCTCTTCGTAACGCTCGAACCCTGCCCGATGTGCGCCGGCGCGCTCGTTCTTTCCCGAGTGAATCGCGTCGTTTTCGGAACTCGCGACCCCAAAGCCGGGTGCGCCGGTTCGCTGATGAACCTCTTAACCGAAGAGCGCTTCAACTGGCGCTGCGAAGTCGTCGAAGGCGTTTTGCTCGACGAGTGCGCCGACCTTCTCCGCCAATTTTTCCGAGAACGCCGTCAAGCGAACGCCGCGCGAAAATCGCCGTCCGCCTAAACCGCCTAATCTACCGAAACCGCCGTCGAGCGGGAAAAAATCGTCCTCGCCGCCCTTCCGTTTCGCCCGGGGCGTTGACAAGCGGCGCAAAATGTGTTCTATTATAACGTCGAGCGCGTCGTTTCCGAACTTTTCTCGAACGCGCTTTTCCGAACGCTCGTCGGTCGCCGTCCAACGTTTCAACGTGAAAACCAACGAAACGTCGAAAACAACGAAAAAGCGGCGACGCGACAAAAACTTTAATCGATTCAAAAACCGCGATGAAATACGAAAACGTGTGCGTCGAGGCGATCGAATGCGCCCTCCCGCCGGAAATTGTAACGACCGACGAACTCGAAAACCGCTTGGCGCCGCTTTACGAGCGGCTGAAACTCCCGTTCGGACGGCTCGAGTTGATGACCGGCATTCAAGAGCGCGGCCTTTGGGAACGCGGTCGGCTTCCCGGCGATCAAAGCGTCGACACGGTGGAAAAGCTCCTTCAAACGACCGGCGTCGACCGTTCGAAAATCGGGATGTTCGTTCACGCGTCCGTCTGCCGCGACTACCAAGAGCCCGCGACCGCTTGCGACGTTCACCGTCGGCTGGGCTTGCCGCAATCGGCGGTAATTTTCGACTTGTCGAACGCTTGCCTCGGCCTCCTGACCGGCGCGCTCCAAATCGCGAACGCGATCGAACTCGGGCAGATCGAAGCCGGTATCGTCGTCGGAACCGAAACGAGCCGCGCGCTGATGGAAACGACCGTCGACGAGTTGGTCGCCGACGAAACGTTGACCCGTCGGACGGTGAAAGACGCGTTCGCGTCGCTGACGATCGGCTCCGGGAGCGCCGCGATTCTGTTGACAAACCGCAATTTGAGTCGAACCGGCAACCGCCTCCTCGGCGCGTCGGTTTTGGCGAACACCGAGCAAAGCGCGCTTTGCCGCAGTCAAGTCGACGTAACGGCGGGGGGCCGTTCCGACGGGCAAACGATGAAAACGGACAGCGAAACGCTCCTGCGCGAAGGCGTCGCCGTCGCCGCGAGGGCGTTCGAACGGTTCGTCGCCGAAATCGGTTGGGACGCCGCGGCGCTCGACCGCGTTTTCTGCCACCAAGTTGGAAAAGCGCACCAAAAACTCCTTTTCGAAACGCTCAGTCTCGACGACGCGAAAAACTTCGCGACCTTCCCGCTCCTCGGGAACACCGGCTCGGTCGCGCTCCCGACGGCGGCGGCGCTCGGTATCGAATCGGGGTTCGCGCGCCCCGGCGACAAACTCGGCCTCTTCGGGATCGGTTCCGGGATCAACGTCGTTTTGGCCGCGCTCGACTGGAAGACGACGCTCCCGAGTTCCGCTCCGACGCCGCAAGCAACGTTAAACCGCTTCCTTGCGCTGAACGCCGGTTGAGCCGCCGCGCTTACCTAAATTCGCCAATCCTCCAAAACTAACGGCAAAAAATGACGACGAACAACGAAAACGCAAACGAAACGTCGCGGCGACGCGTCGCGGTTCTCGGCGGCGGGATTTCCGGACTCGCCGCCGCTTGGCGCCTCTCGAAAATCGCTCCGGAACTCGACGTCGTTCTTTGGGAGAAAACCGGGCGCGTCGGCGGGGTGATCGGCTCGAAAAAAATCGCCGGCTTTCACCTCGAAGCGAGCGTCGACAACTTCATCACGACCGTTCCTTGGGCGCTCGACCTTTGCAAGGAACTCGGCTTTGAAAACGAGTTGACGTCGACGAACAACCGTTATCGCCGCACGTTCGTCGTCCGCAAGCGCCGCCTTTACCCGCTCCCGGACGGCTTCATGACGATGGCGCCGACGAAACTTTACCCGATGGCGACGACGCCGCTCTTGAGTCCGTTCGGAAAGCTCCGTTGCGCGCTCGAACTGATTTTGCCGCGCCGCCGTTCGACGGAGGAAGAGTCGATCGCGGCGTTCGTAACGCGGCGCTTGGGTCGCGAAGCGTTCGAGCGGTTGGTCGAACCGCTTGTCGGCGGGATTTACGGCGGCGACGCGAGCCGGTTGAGCTTGCAGGCGACGCTTCCGCGTTTCGCCGAAATGGAGCGCAAAGACCGGTCGCTGATTTGGTCGATGAAAAAGTCGCAAAAGAAGGCGAAACGGGTCAAGCGCGAAGAGGAAAGCGGCGCGCGGTACAGCTTTTTCTTGACGTTAAATTGCGGAATGGAAGAGCTTCCGCGCCGACTCGCCGAACGGCTCGAGTCGGAGAAACGGGCCCGCGTCGAGCTGAACCGAGAAGCCGTTAAGCTCGAAAAAGCGTCCGACGCGAACGGAACGAACGGCGCCGACGGTTGGCTCCTGACCGACTCGAACGGCCAAACGGAGCGTTTCGACGCCGTCCTTTGCGCGACGCCGTCCGACGCGGCGGGCGAACTGTTCCGCTCGGTCGCGCCGATTACGTCGGAAGTTTGCGCCGAAACGGAGCGCACCGGAACCGCGATCGTTCACTTGGCCTTCCGCAACGAACAGGTCAAACGCCCGGTCGCCGGAATGGGGTTCGTCGTCCCGCCGTCGGAGGGAAACGGGCTTCTCGCCGGGAGTTTCAGCAGCTTCAAATACCCGAGCCGCGCTCCCGAAGGGACGACGCTTTTGCGCGTTTTCGTCGGCGGCGCGCGTTCGCCCGACTCGTTGACGATTCCGGAATCGGAGTTGACCGCCCGAGTCTTGGCGGAGACGCGAGCGCTTCTCGGCGTCGCAGGAGAACCGCTAATGACCGACGTCGCCCGCTTTCCGAACGCGATGCCGCAATATTACTTAGGCCGACTCGACGCGATTCGCCGCCTGCGCGAAGAACTCGACGCGACGCCGACCCTCGCGCTCGCCGGGAACGCGCTCGAAGGCGTCGGGCTCCCCGCTTGCGTCAAGAGCGGAAACGACGCCGCGGATAAAATCGCCGCCGACCTCGGCTTCGCCGTCCCCGACGCGAAGAACCGCTAAACGCCCGTTTCTCGCAAACCGCCCAATTTAACGTCGACGGCGCGTTCGGTTCCTTCCCGTTTCGCGCCGTTCGCCCAATTTAACGCCAATTCGAACAACGGCGACCCGGTTTCGTTCCGCGTCGCCCTCCGCAATACATCGCGTCGTTCGACGCTTTTTTCATCCGTTTTTCTATTTAAGGAACGATAAAATGAAAATCAAACCTCGCTGTTTGTCCGCCGGGATTCTCTTCGCCGACGTCGGATGCGCGCCGATTACGCACTGCCCGGTTCCGGGAGAACTCGTCCAAACGGAGCGCGTCGAGCTGACGCTCGGCGGCTGCGCGTCGAACGTCGCTCTTAATCTTGCGAAACTGGAAGTTCCGACCGGACTTTGCGGTTGCGTCGGCGACGACGCGTTCAGCGATTTCGTCTTTTCGGCGCTCCAAGACCCGTTGATCGACCTTTCCGGCGTCCGCCGCGTTCCGAACGCCGGGCCCGGTTGCTCGCTAATCGTCAACGTCAAAGGCGAAGATCGCCGCTTCGTCAGCACGACCGGCGCGAACGCGCAATTTTCGCTCGACGATATCCCGACCGCTTGGACGGAAGAGTCGGAAGTCCTTTACATCGGCGGTTTTCTGATGATCCCGCCGCTCGAGTCGGACGCGACGGTCGAGTATTTGAAGGCGTTCCAAGCGCGCGGCGGAAAAACGATTTTGGACGTCGTTTTGTACGGAAATCGACCGTATTGGCCGGCGATCGAACCGCTCCTTCCTTACGTCGACTATTTCCTTCCGAACGACGACGAAGCGCGCGTTATTTGCGGCAAAACCGACCCGGTCGAGCAGGCGAAATTCTTCGTCGACGCGGGCGCCAAGACTTGCGTCGTTACCTGCGGCGGCGACGGTTCGATTTATTACTCGGCGAACGAGAAGTTCCGCGCCGACATTTTCCCGGTCGAGTTCGTCGGCGGCACCGGCTCCGGCGACGCGTTCGCGGCGGGTTTCGTCTCGGCGGTTCTCGACGGTTGCGACCCGGTTGAAACGGTTCGTCGAGCGAGCGCGCAAGGAATGAGTTGCGTCCGCGACGGCAGCGCGACCCGCAGCGTCTTCACGAAAGCGGAGTCCGAAGCGTTCCTCGCCGCCAACGAGCTGAAAATCGAGTCGCTTTAATCGGGCAAACCGCGCAAAGCGCAAAATAGGCGACAAAAAACGCCGCGTTCTTTTCGAGAACGCGGCGTTTTTCGTTAGTTTAAGCGTTAAAACAAAACGCTCGAACGTCTTACGCGGCGGGCGCCGCTTCCGGAGCCGCTTCGGTCGCCGGTTCTTCGACGGTCGCCGGGGCTTCCGGAGCCGCTTCGGTCGCGGCTTCTTCGCCGACGAGCGCGTCGGCGGCGGTTTCGGTCGCTTCCGCTTCCGGCGCGACGGCGGCTTCGTCGGTCGGCTCCGCG
>JAFYQR010000039.1 GCA_017559825.1 Thermoguttaceae bacterium
GGATCCTAAATCGAACGCGTTGCGTCGGTTCGCGCTCGAACGCGTTGCGGAAGAAAACGGACGCGGGGAAGGTGGAAACGACGGCGCGAAAAGAGCGGGCTGGGAACTGAACTGAAAAAGAGGAATAAGAAAGGCCCGCGGCGATGGTTTGACGCGTCGGCGCGGGCCTTTGTCGGGGAAACGTTAAGGAACGTTAGTTCTTATTTTGCAACGCTTCGTGAATCGCTTGCGCGGCGGTCTTGCCGGCGCCCATCGCGAGAATGACCGTCGCGGCGCCCGTAACCGCGTCGCCGCCCGCGTAAACGAACGGTTTCGAGGTCGCGCCCTTTTCGTCGGCGACGATGCAGCCGCGTTTGTTCGTTTCGAGGCCCTTCGTCGTGTTCTTGATGAGCGGGTTCGGCGATTGACCGATCGAAATGATCGCGGCGTCGATCTCGATCGTATGTTCCGAACCGGCGACGACTTGCGGACGACGACGACCGCTTTCGTCCGGTTCGCCCAGCTCCATGTCGACGACTTCGACGCCTTTGAGCCAGCCGTTTTCGTCGCCGATGAACTTCGTCGGGTTTTGCAGGAGAAGGAACTTGACGCCTTCTTCCTCCGCGTGCATCACTTCTTCGGCGCGAGCCGGAAGCTCTTCCTTCCCGCGGCGGTACACGATGTAAACGTTTTCCGCGCCCAAGCGTTTCGCGCTGCGGGCCGCGTCCATCGCGACGTTTCCGCCGCCGAAGACCGCGACGCTGTTGCCGCAGTAAACCGGCGTGTCGTATTCGGGGAAGCGGTAGGCCTTCATCAGGTTGACGCGGGTCAGGAACTCGTTCGCGGAGTAAACGCCGTTGAGTTGCTCGCCTTCGATTCCGAGGAAGGACGGCAAACCGGCGCCGGACGCGACGTAAACGGCGTCGAAGCCCATTTCTTCGAACAGCTCGTCGACGAGAATCGTCTTGCCGACGACGACGTTCGTTTCGATCTTAACCCCGTATTTGCGGAGTTTGTCGATTTCTTGTTGAACGATGACCTTCGGGAGGCGGAACTCCGGAATACCGTACATCAAGACGCCGCCCGCGGTGTGGAACGCTTCGTAAATCGTGACGTCGTAACCGAGTTTCGCCAAGTCGCCCGCGACGGTGAGGCCGGACGGGCCGGAGCCGACGACCGCGACTTTCTTGCCGTTCGGTTCCGGTTTGACGATTTGCTCTTTAGCGGCGCAGTTTTCGCGGTAATAGTCGGCGACGAAGCGTTCGAGGCGCCCGATCCCGACCGGTTCGCCTTTGATTCCGCGAACGCATTTCGATTCGCATTGCGATTCTTGCGGGCAAACGCGACCGCAGACGGCGGGAAGGGCGTTCGTTTCGGAGATTTTCGCGTAGGCGCCTTCGAAGTCGCCTTCGGCCACTAAAGCGATAAATTCCGGGATTTTAACGCCGACCGGGCAACCGTTGACGCAGGGCTTGTGTTTGCAGTTCAAGCAGCGTTGGGCTTCGTCGATCGCGGCTTCCGGCGTGTAACCGGTCGCGACTTCGAGGAAGTTCTTGTTGCGCACGTTCGGATCTTGCTCCAGCATCGGATTTTTATCGTTGCGCATATTAGCTTTAGCCACGGTTATTTCCCCCTTCCAATACGGCATTTGCCTTCGTCGCACGAGCGTTTTTCGTGCGGTTTGTACATTTGTTGACGCTTCATCGCGGCGTCCCAGTCGATTTTGTGGCCGTCGAAGTCCGGGCCGTCGACGCAAGCGAACTTCGGTTGGCCGTCGACGATGACGCGGCAGCCGCCGCACATGCCGGTGCCGTCGATCATGACCGGGTTCATCGAGACGGTCGTCGGGACGCCGTATTGTTCGGTCAATTTGCAGACGGCGCGCATCATCGGGAGCGGGCCGATGGCGATGACTTCGTCGAATTTTTCGCCGGCGTCGAGTTCTTCCTTAAGTTTGTCGGTAACGAAGCCCTTATTGCCGTTCGAGCCGTCGTCGGTCGCGACGATCAATTTGTCGGACGCCGCCGTCATTTCGTCGTTAAGAATAATGAAGTCGACGCTTCTAAAGCCGACGATAGCGGTAACTTCCGCGCCGAGCGACTTGAGTTTTTTCGCTTGCGGGTAAGCGATCGCCGTGCCGAGACCGCCGCCGATGACCGCGACTTTTTTGAGCCCTTCGAGCGGAGTCGGGACGCCGAGCGGGCCGACGAAGTCGAGAACGGAGTCGCCGGCTTCGAGCTTCGCGAGGTCTTGCGTCGTTTTACCGACCGCTTGAACGATGATCGTAACGCCGCCTTTTTCGCGGTCGTAATCGGCGATGGTGAAGGGGACGCGTTCGCCGAATTCGTCGATGCGCAAGATGATGAATTGGCCCGGTTCCGCTTTTTTAGCGACGGCCGGCGCGAGGATTTCCATCAGAAATATCTGAGGATTAAGGGTTTCTTTTCGGAGGATTTCGTAGGCCATTTGGTTTTCGACTCCAAACGAAGGAAGGACGCCGCCGTCCCGCGCGAACTCGAACGAGCCGTCGGGACGAGCGATTGAGTTTTGCGTAAGCGTTGCGTTTGCGAACGTTAAGTTCGTCGACGGCGGAGGAAAAACCCGCTCGAAAACGCTTTTTTCTTGTAAATTATACCCGATTTCGTTCGACTGTCAACGGGGGCTGAAAACGCGCCGAACTTTTGCGCCGGCTTTTCCGTTTTTTTCGCAAGGTTGCGTTGCAACGCCTTTTATTCGCCGCTTTTAACTCGATTTTATCCGACGAACGCTTGCGGCGAGACGTCGCGTTTAAACGGCGTCTCCCGACTCGGCGAGCGTTTTTTCGAGCGTTAAAAGCCCGACGCGCGACGCTTCCGCTCGCAACGTTTCCCACTCGAGCGCGTTGGAACGCTTGTTTTCGGTATTTTCGACGAGTTCGCGCAAACAGGCCGCCGCTTCCGCGGTTTGCCCGGCTTGAAAACGTAAAACCGCGAGATGGTAAAGGCGCCAGTCGATATCCTCGGCGACCGTATCCTTGGCGTCGACTTCTCCGGCGTCGACGGCGCGCAGGACGTCGGACGTTTCGCGAAAACGGGTGAAAAACGGTAAAACGACGTTTTCAAGTTCTTCGTCGACTTCGTTTAGCGTCGTTTCAAGTTCGGCGTCGTTCGTCGGCGTATCCCAGCGGCGTTGCCGATGAGCGCTAAGGGCGCGTAGTTCGTAATGTTCCGTTACATACTTTCGCCAACGAGCGACAACGTCTTGCGTTTTAGCGTCTTGCGGCGCGGCGTCCCAAATCGAAAAATCCGGTTGCATCGCGTAACCGTAATTAAGTAGGCAAAGATACCCCTTGTGAAACGAAAAATGAGAATAGCGACAGAGCGTTTGAGTCTCGCTTTCCCAATAAGTTCCCGAAGAACCGTCTTTGACAAAGCCTTGCGTTGCAAAGAGTTTTTGGAATTTTTCGCGGAATCGCTTTTTGAGTTCTCTTTTGTAGCGCTCCAACGTTTTTTTATCTTCGGCGTTTCCGTAAAAGAGAACGCGGAGGCGTTCGACCTGTTTTTGCCGTTCTTCGGTCGCCGCGTCGCGTTCCGCTTGCGAGGTCGGACGGCCAATTTCCTGGGCTTTGAGAATTTCGAGTTCGCCAAGCGCTTTATTGGCGACGACTTCGTAAGGGGACGCGGCCCTTTCGAGGAGGCGGCAAATTTCGTTGCGATTCGGGTAATTGACGAGTTCCGGCGGGATTTCGAGGTCGCGCCAACGACGTTTCGGACGCGGCGGCGTCGGGCCCGGGCCCTTTTCCTCAATAATTTTGCGAACGCTTAACGCGCCGATTTGTATCGCTTTAGCGTAAAGCCGCCAATAATCGTTGGACGCGTTCCAAGAGTCGTCGGCGAGCGCCTTTTCCGCCGCAAGTTCAAAGCGCGTCGCCGCTTCGGCGTATTGCCCGACTTGAAAACGAGCGACGGCGAGTGTGAAATCGGCGTCCAGCCCGTCGATAAAATGATCGAAAACAACGTCGGAACGCAGTTTGACGCGATATTCGTAAAGACCGGCGTCGTAAGCTCTTAAAAGGTCGGACGGTTCGCGGAATCGTTGAAGAAACGGAACGACGACGTCGAGTAACCGCGCTTCCGCTTCCGCGTAAATCGCGTCGACGTCGTCCGCGGTTTGCGGCTGGAAATCCAACGCGACGAACCAATACGGCCAAAAGAAAACGTCTAAACCGCCTATTTTAAGAAGTTTATCGCCGCTTTCAAAGGCGTGAAAGAAACGGTCGAGCGTTTCTTGCGTCTCGGCGTCGCAAGGCGCGTTCGACCAACAATCGCGACAATATCTAACGAAGCAACCGTAGGCAAACCAAAATTCGTTTGTCGAGGCGTTGTAAAAGAAAACGCAGTATTGCGGCGTTCCGTCGCTCGCGCGTTCCCAACGATAACGCTTTCCCGGGATGGGAGCAAGCGCAAATCCAAGCGGTTCCAATGTTTGCGCGAAAAGCGTTTTGAGACGCTTGGTGAACGCGGATTTCAGTTTTGAGAATTGTTTTTTCGCGTCGTCCGACATTGGGAAAACCTCCTTGTCGCAAGTTGTAATATCGCGAACGCTAATCGGCTTCGAACCAAACGCGTCGACGCCGCGACTTTGAGACGGCGACGAATCGCGTTCGACTTGCAATCTAAAACGAACGAATTCTGAATTTGCGTCGCTTCTTGAACGGCGTTCGAACGAGGGGCTCCGGCTCCGACGTTTCTTACTCCGCGAGCGTTTTTTCGAGCGACAAAAGCCCGACGCGCGCCGCTTCCGCTCGCATAATATACCAATCGCGGTCGTCGTCCTTCGACTTCTCGACGAGTTCGCGCAACAACGACGCCGCGTCGCTAATTTGCCCGGCTTGGAAACGCAACGTCGCAAGATAATAGAGGTTCCAGTTGGAATCTTCGGCGATCGCATGGCGTTTATGGACTTCGCCGGAGTCGACGGCGCGCAGGACGTCGGACGTTTCGCGGAAACGGTCGAAAAAGGGGAACGCTTCGTCGCTAAGCGCTTTATCGATTTCGGTTAGCGACGTTGCGAATTCTTCGTCGTTCGTCGGAATATCCCAACTGCGACTCTTATGACCGTTCAAGCTCCCTCTTGCGTAACTTTCCGTTTCATACTCTTGCCAACGGGCGATAATTCCTTGCGTTTCGGCGTCTTGCGGCGCGTTTGCCCAAATGGAAAAATCGGGTTTCAGCGCGTAAGCCCAGTGGATTAAAAAGCCGTAGCCCTTGTGAAACGAAAACCAACAGTAATGGCGGAGCGTTTCGGTTTCGCGGCGCCAATCGGTCGCGGAAGAGTTGGTTTTGACAAACCCTTTGGGCGCAAGGAGTTCCTTGACTTTTTCTCGGAACCGTTTTTTGAGTTCCTTCTTGTAACGTTCCAACATTTCTTTATCGTCGGGCGTCGGGGAAAAGAGAATGCGCCGCCGTTCGACCTCTTTTTGCCGTTCTTCGGACGCCGCGTCGCGTTTTGCTTCCGGGGTCGGGCGTTTCGCTTCCTCAGCCTTGAGCGTTTCGAGAGCTTTAAGCGCTCTGCTCGCAACGACTTCGTAAGGCGACGCGGCGTTTTCGAGGAGACGATAAACTTGGAGGCGATCCGAATAATTGGCGAGTTCCGGCGGGACGTCGAGTTCGCGCCAGCAACGTTTCGGACGCGCCGGAGCCGGGCCCGGGCCCTTTTCGTCAATAATTTTGCGAACGCTTAACGCGCCGATTTGCATCGCTTTAGCGTAAAGCCGCCAATATGCGCTCGACGCCGTCCAAGAGTCGGCGGCGAGGGCTTTTTCCGCCGCAAGTTCAAGGTGCGTCGCCGCTTCCGCGTATTGGCCGACTTGAAAACGAGCGCAAGCAAGGTAAAGATCGCCGTTTCGTTCGTCGATAAAAAAATCGAGGCTCCCATTCGGATCGGCTTCCATAAGACGACCGTAATTTCCCGAGTCGTAAGCGTTTAAAACGTCGGTCGGCTTTTCAAAACGTTGAAGGTAGGGAAGGACGTCGTAACGTAATTGCGCTTCGATTCGCGTAAAAATTTTGTCGGCGTCCGCTTCGGTTTTGGGAACGAAGTTGAACTTTTTTTGTCGCGGGAGCCAGTGCAAAACGTCTAAATTGCCCATCTTAAAGACGTCGGAGTCGCCCGCGTAGAACGAGCGAAAGAAAAGAGCGAGCGCTTCCTGCGTCTCGGCGTCGTTCGGCGCGTTCGCCCAGCATGCGCGACTAAATATAATATAATGATCGTATTCGAGATAAAAGGCGCGCGCCGCGACGTCGTAATGCAAAGCAACGACTTGCGGCGTCGCGACGTTTGAACGCTCCCATTGTTGACGTTTTCCCGGAGCGAGCGCAAAGCCGAGCGGCTCTAACTTTTGCGCCAAAAACGTTTTAACGCGCTTTGTAAAGGCGGATTTTAACTTCGAAAATTGCTTTTTCGCGTCGTCGGACATCGTAAGAACTCCTTGTGTCGAAATGTAGCGCAGCAAGCGTTAAACGACGTCAAAAACGCAAGCCGGCGCCTCCGCTTTCTATAGTATATATGCGCCGCCGTGAAAATCAAGAAAAAAAAGACGAAAATAACAAAATTTAATAGGAAAAACGTCGCGTCGTTCTACTTAAAACAAAATGTCGCGAAGAACGAGCGGGGCGGCAATTAAATCGTTTTCTAAATGAACTTACGAACGCTTGCGGCGGCGAGTCGCGCTCCGTCGAGCAACGTCGTCCAAGCGGCGTCGGAATAAACGTTCGGTTGGTTTATTGAATGCGCGAGCGAGTCGAAACGATTCGCAGATTCGACGTAACGTTCCGCTTGGAAAAGGAATAGCGCGCGAACGAAGTTTTGCGTCGCGGCGTCGTTTCCAAAGGCGCTTTCGTCGATTTCGTCGGCGTCGTAAGCGGCGAGAATATCGCTCGACTCGCGCCAAGACTCGAAAAAGGAAAGAACGTCGTTGGCAAAGGAAGCGTCTAAGCAATTTAGGATTGTTTCTGGGGCGAGCGGAAATTGGCGCGAGCGGTAGGTGAAGTCGGGAAGGAAAACGCCCCAAGCGTCGCGCTTTAAGTCGAACAACGACAAGCGTTTTTCGACGAGATTTTTCAACTGTTCGCGTATTTCTTGCGACTCGGCGTCGTTAGGGACGCGCGACCAAGGCGTAAAATCGGGCTTAAACCGATAGGAGAATTCGAGTTCGAAATACTTGCCGTCGGACGGTTCGACCGTAAAAGAACAACGTTGAGTAAGCGTTTGGGTTTCGCGAATCCAAAGCGTCGACTCGATAGGAGAACGCTTAAAGCCTTGCGGTTCGAGGTGTTGCGAGAAAATTTCGGGTAAGCGTCGCAGGAACTCGCCGCTTTCGTAGAGAACCTTTCGCGCTTTAAGGGCGACGTCGGATTGGGAAGACTCCGCTTCTTGGAGAAGACGGCGAACTTCGTCCGGGTTAGCGCATAACGCGTGCGATTTCGGGATTTCGCGTTTGACGACGCCGGCCTGCGCGTCCTGTTTTGCGAGCGTTTTCTCAAGCGACGACAGTCCGACGCGCGCCGCTTCCGCTCGTAGTCGCGCCCAATCGGGAGCGGTCTCGTCCGTTTTTTCGATAAGTTCGCGCAAACACGACGCCGCGTCGACGATTTGTCCCGCATGAAAACGTAAAATAGCAAGACAAAAGAGTTTCCAGGCGGGATCGACGGGAAGAATCTCGTTGGGGCGGACGGCTTCCGCGTCGAGCGCGCGCAAGACGTCGGAGGTTTCGCGAAAACGCTTAAAAAACGGAAGGACTTCGTTGTTAAACGTTTTATCGGCTTCGTTTAGAATCGATTGAAGTTCTTCGTCGTTTATGGGAAGCGTCCAGCTTCGTTGGCGGTGAGCGTCGACGGAGTATTGACAATTTTCCGTTTCAAACTTTTGCCAACGAGCGATAATCCCTTGCGTTTCAGCGTCTTGCGGCGCGTTGTGCCAAAGCGAAAAATCTGGTTTCAACGCATAACCGTAATCGATCAAGCAACAGCGTCCCTTATGGAACGAAAAACGACAATAACGACGGAGCGTTTCGGTTTCGTTTTCCCAAAATATCGCGGAAGGGGACTCCGTTGTAAAGCCTTGCGGTGAAAGCGTTTCTTTAAGTTTTTCGCGAAAGAATTTTTGAAGTTTCTTCTTGTAACGCGCCAACATTTCTTTCTCTTCCGGCGTTCCGGAAAAAAGAATTCGACTGCGTTCGGCTTCATTTGGTCGCGATTCAGCGATTTCTTCGCGATTCGGTCGGAACGTCGGGGAAGCCGAGGCCGTTTCTTTGAGCCAAGCGAGTCTTCTAAGCGCTTGCGACGAAACGGGTTCGTAAGGAGACGCGGTCTTTTCGAGAAGTTCGTAAATTTCGTCGCGTTTTGGATATTCGGCGAGTTCGGCGGGAATTTCGAGATCGCTCCAGCGCTGTTTCGGCTTCGGCGGACGCGGCCCGGGCCCTTTTTCTTCGATCGTTCGTCGAATACTTAACGCGCCTATTTGCATCGCTTTAGCGTAGATTTGCCAAAACTTGAGTTGCGATAGTTTGTCGTCGGCAAGGGCTTTCTCCGCGGCGAGTTCAAAATGCGTCGCCGCTTCGGCGAATTGGCCGAGTTGAAAACGCGCTGCGCCGAGGCAAAGGTCGCCGTAAATTTTTGCGATGAACCAATCGTCGCGATAGGCCGAATTTTTAACGCGATATTCGCAACTTCCCGAATCGTAATTGTTTATAATTCGTTGCAACGTGTTGTTTCTTTCGAAGAACGGAACGATTTTTTCGCAAATCGTTTTTTCGACTTTGGCGAAAATTTCGTTGACGTCGGTCGCGACGTTTGCTTCAAAACGTTGCCGATAGCAGGGGCCAATAGTGAAATTGACGACCTCTAAATCGTTAATTTTTAGTAGGATATTATTTTGCGTTAACGCGCTAAAAAAAACGTCGAGCGTCTCTTGCGTCTCGGCGTTGCGAGGCGCGTTCGCCCAACAATCGCGGCAAAACCCAGGACGAACGCCGCCGGCGCCGTAGAGACTGTCGAGCGAATTGACGTATTCAAAATTGCAGTATTGCGCCGCCGTTTGCGACGCGCGTTCCCAAAGGTTGCGCTCGTGTTGCGAAGGCGCAAAGCCGAGCGGTTCCAAGGTTTCCGTGAAAAGCGTTTTGAGGCGTTTTTTAAAGGCGGATTTCCATTTCGAGCGTTGTTTTTTATCGGCGTCGGTCATCGGAAAAATTTCCTTGCGTTAAGGCGTAATAAAATCAGCGCTAAGCGATGTTAAATAGGACGCGTAACATCATATCTGTTCGCTAATTTTAGTATAATCGACGGCGTCGAGAAAATCAAGAATAAAACGTCGAAAATAAAGAAAAACGACGCGTCGTCGCTTGGAAGATTTGGCGTCTTGTCAAACGACGGCGCGGCGGCTGGAAAAGGATAACGACGTCGCGTCGTTCGACGTTGCAAAACGGACGACGCGACGTTGTTAAGCGTTTGGAAAATCACCACTTAACCGATTCGAGGAATTTAAGGCTTTGCGGGATTTGGTCGACGACGACCGGGGATTCGTCTTCGATGAAGTAGTACTTGACGCCGACTTCTTGCGCCGCCTTCAAAATTTCGGCGTAAGGCGCTTGACCGGAGCCGAGCGCGACGTCGTTTTCAACGCTGGTGCCGCCGGAGTGGTTGCCTTCGACGCCTTTTTTGAGGTCTTTTAAGTGGAACAAAGACCAGCGGTTAGGATACTTGCGGAGGAGTTTCGCGGCGTCTTGGCCCGGGAAAATCGTCCAAAGAACGTCCATTTGGAACGAAACGTAGCGCGGGTCGGTCTTTTCGACGAGAAGGTCGAAGTGCGTTTTGCCGTCTTTCCAAGGGAGGAATTCATAACCGTGGTTGTGGTAGTAGAAACCGAGCCCATATTCCGCCAAGACTTTGCCGGCGTTGTTGAAAACTTCCGCCGCGGCAAGGACTTCCGCTTCGTCGAGTTCGCCGTCGTGCGGCAACCAAGCAACGCCCGCGTATTTCAAACCGAGCGCTTTCGCTTCTTTAGCGACCGCTTCCGGATTGTTTTTGAAGAGATTGTAGTCCCAGTGGCCCGCGATCGGCGTCAGTTTATATTCCTTCAGCTTCGCGACCATTTCTTCCGGTTTCATACCGTAAGTCCCGGCCAATTCGACATATCCGAAGCCGAGGTCGTTGGCGGTTTGGAAGCCTTTTTCGACGTCCTTCGAGAACGTGTCGCGGAGGCTATAGAGCTGCAAACCGACCGGGCCCTTGAAAACGTCGTTCGAGCCGACCTTAAGACGAGCGTCGTCTTGAGCGAACGCGGCAACCGTTCCGGCGAGGAGGGCGACGAGAGTAAACGCGAATTTTTTCATTGAGTAATCCTTGTGAATAAAAGTGTTAGTTGGCGGCGACGCGTTGGCGCGCCGCCGCTCGAAATCGTGTGAAAACGAGGCGCCGAAAACGCTTGTCGCTTCTTGTAAAACGCGAGCGCGTTTTCGGCGTTAACTTCTTATTTCGCCGGTTTTTCGAGGGCGTATTCCGGCGCGTTCTTTTGCGTGAAACCGTGCGTTTTGCCTTGGTTGACGACCCAGCGCGTTTCTGTCGGAATCGCTTTGAACAAAACGACTTGGCCAGACGGCGGGCAAACGTAGTCGCCGAGGCCGGAGTAAATCGTAACTTTTTTCGCCTTAATGCGTTTCGCGTGATTCGTCGAGTCGAAATACCCGAGGCCGTCGACCCATTCCGGGAACCAGCCGCCGAGGCGATCGTTCTTCGCTTTGCCCGCTAAGTCGCAGAACCACGGAACGTGCGCTTCGACTTCGGTAACGTCGGCGTCGAGTCCGGCCGCGGCGAGAGATTGGAGTCCGCCTTGGCTTCCGCCGCGAACTTTCAGATCGACGCCGTTCCATTCCGGCAACGATTTGACGAATTCGAGCGACCGCATAACGCGCAACATCGCGCCGCGCCAGAAGGAAACGTTCGGGTTCGAGTTTTCTTCTTTCGAGAAACCGTAACTGTTTAAATACGTGGAGTTAAGTTCTTGATAGTATTCGCGCGACTGGCCGTTCAGAATGCCGTGAACGTTGATTTGAAACGAAATGGCGTTCGGAACGAAGGGTTTGCCGGCGCTGACGACGGAGTAACCTTGGTAGCAAACGACCGCCGGAAGCGATTTAGGTTCGGCGTTTTTCGGGACGCAAAGGTATCCGGAAACCGGCGTCGGCCCGGCGCAGTCGACTTTAACGTCGTAAACGTCGAACTTTTCGTTGTCGGCGTCGACTCGCGTAAGCGTGTATTTCATCGGGACTTGCGCGAGGATTTCTTTTTGGCGGTTCCAAAACGCGTCGAAGTCGGCCGGTTCGGGCGTTCCTTCGATTTGGTCGAGGAGGACGCCGGCGCCGCCGTTGAATTGACGTTGTTCGCCGCCGAGCGGTTTGCCGTTTTCGTCGAGCGCGAAAACTTGGATGCGAACGAAGCCGGGAACGTTGATGGAAGTTTCGATTTTAAGCGGGTTAGCGGCGTCGGAAACCGCTTCGCCGGATTCCGTTTTGCCGTCGTCGCCGGTTCGTTTCCAAGTCAGTTTCTTGCCGGAAACGGCCGCGCCGTCTTCGAGACATTGGACGCTGAACGTCATTTTTTCGCCCGGTTCGTATTCGAGCGGGTTTTTATCGGTCGTTCCGAAGAACGTAATTTCGCCCGCGAAGACGGTCGAAACCGCCAAAAACGCCGCGATGAACGACGTTAAAAACGCTTTTTTCAACATTGCGAAAACCTTTCTTGACAACGTGTTGCGTTGTTAAACAAACGCGAAAGCGCTATTGGTTGCGGCGCTTCCGCGTTGCGATGAAAATTGCTTGACGACGCGTTGTCGTTTTAGCGCGTCGTTTTTTAAACGTTATGTCTAGTCAAGCTTAAAGAGCCCGTATTCGATGAAGTCGTAAGCGCTTCCCGGGGGCGGGGTTTGCGGCGCGTTGTGGAAGCTCCCCGGCCAAGCGCTGCCGCGAAGCGCGCCCGCGTGCCAAGGACCGAAGAGGTTTTTCGGCGTTCCGTAAACCCTTGCGGTCAAAGCGATTTCGGCGTCGTCGGGAAGGGCGGCGAGCTTCGCGGTCAGGTCGACCGTTTCGTCCGGAATCGCAATGGAGCCGACTTGCTCGCCGTCGACGAGAACCGCCGCGACGGCGCCGTTCCAAGCGCGTCGCAAACCCGGGAGCGCAAAGAGGATAGGACGGTCGTTCGGGAGTTCCGACTTCTTAACCCGGAACGTATAGTCGACCGCGCCGGAGTAGAACGGACGGCCCTGCGACGCCCAGCCGCAAGCGTCGTCGTCGAGGCCGCTTCCGTCGACGGCGTATTGCGCTTTTCGGTCGTGCGAACGGTAAACGAGTTCGCTCGACGCGGTTGCAACCGGTTGCGCTTTAACGGGTTGGAGCGTTCCGTCGGCGGCGCGGGTCAAGAACTGAACTTCGGCGAGACCGACGAAAGCGTTGTCGACTTTACGTTCCGTCGTCCCTTTGAAGTCGGCGGGAAGCGGGTAGGAAAGCCCGTTCCAGTTTGAACGAATTTGGAATGTAAGCGCTTGTTTTGCCGCGAGTTGAAGCGGTTTGCTGAATTCGAGCGTTTGCGCCGTTCCGTCGCCGCGTTTCAGTTCGAAACCGCCGACGCCGTCGATCGTAAACGCTTTAACGCCGCGAGTTTCGAGGTTACGTTCGCAGTAGTTCCAAACGCGGACGCCCGCGATCTCAACGTTTTCCGGGAAGGCGAACGAAATCGACGGCGCGCGGTCGTCCTCGGCCCCGAAACCGACGCCGGACGAGAGCCAAGAAACGCCTTCGAGTCCGTTCGACGCTCGCGGAAGCGTCGCTTGTTTCACGGCGTCGTTTTTGAAACTAAGTCCTTTGTCGGCGACGATTGCAAAACCGACGTCGCGCGGTTCGAGCGAGAAATCGCCGACAAGCCAAGCGGTCGAAATTTCGCTAAATGGCGTCATTTTCGCGGAGACGAGGCGAATGTCGTTCGTTCCGGTTTTGACCGACGACGCGACATCGTAAACGCCGAACGCTCGGTCGAATTTCCAAGCGCCTTCGACGCGTTCGACTTTTTGACCATTGACGTAAACGTCGTAAATATCGGGAGTTTCGATAACGAGACGCAAGTCGGCGATTTTCGCGTCCGACTTTTCGAAACGATAAATCGCTTCGAAGCCGGAGTCGTCGGAAAATTCGCGCTTGATTAGCTCGTCGCGGAACTGCACGCCGTTGTCCCAAGGCGACTTAGGAAAACCGTTTTGCTTCCAAAGCCAAGCGTTGGCGCGATAAAAATACTCGTTTTCGAGCGTTTGACCGCGCGTTTTCAGCGTCAGATAGTCGAGCGACAAGACGTTGTCGCCCAACGCTTTAACGTCGACGCGGTCGGCGAACGCCCAAGGATCGAGCGTAAACGCTTCGGCCTTTTTGACCTGCGACGCTTGGTCGATTTTCTTCGACGCGACCAACGCGAGCGAACCGCAGGGCGGAATCGCGAAGTCGCGGCCCGCAAACGCTTGCCGCTCGCCGGTTTGCGGGTCGAAAAGTTCGATTCCGGCGTCGGCCCAAGCGTCCGAAAATTCAAGCGTTCCGGTCGCGGCGGCGTTCATATCGACGTTGCAAAGGAAGAGAATCAGCGCGTCTTCCGTTTGGCGAGTCAGATGGAAAATATTGTCGGCGTTGGTTTTAGGAACAACGGCGAGCGGAGCGGCGGCGCGAGCTTCGGCGACCAACGCGTCGTAATCGAGCTTAACCGTTTTCGCGGCGACGGTCGCGAACTTGTCGCGCAACTCTTGCGGCAGGGCGTCGACAAGAGCGCCGTCGATTCGTTCGAGCGGAGCGTCGAGCGAAATCAAGCGACCGCCATTCTTTACGAACGTCGCCAACAGCTCGAGCGTTTCCGCGTTGAGGTTTTCGAGATTCGGCGGCAAAACGACCGTATCGTATCCCGCGAAACCGACGCAAAACGTTTTGTTGTCGACCTTTCCGACGCGTTGAATAATATCTTCGGAACCGAGGTCGTAATCGACTTGCGACGCTTCGAGACGGTTCAGCAGGTTCGCAAAGTCGTTGCCAATTTTCGCAAGTTTTCCGTTTTCGGCGCCCGCGTCGCGCTGGTAAAACCAAGCGGTCGTCGTCGGCTCGAGGAGGAGAAAACGTTCGCTTGTAAGGTCGCCGCGCGAAAGGAGATACGACAGGCGTTTCCAATACGTCGCCATCTTGCCGTATTGCTCGAACCAGTCGGAATGGTACGAGAACGTCTGCGGGTGGTCGTGCTTGCGGGCGCCGCGAATCGAGACGTAGGAGATATGCTCGTCGGTCGTGTTGACGCCGACCGCGTACGACCAGTCGCCGAGGCGTTTCATATCCTCGAAGCGCAGGTCGTACCCGCCCGCTCCGTAATTCTCGCTGAGCGTTCGACTTCGGCCCGCTTGACGCGCCGCGGAAATCAGCTCGCGACCGGAGCGGACGTTGCCGAATTGCGCGTTCGTCCCGCGACTGAACGTGTTCATCAGGAGGTCGATCGATGGGCGTTGTCGCCAAAACGCGGTCGCCATATTGTCCGGGCAGTGGCTCGCGTTCGGCCAACCGTGTTCCCAGTCGTGGCCGGTATACTCGATATCCCACTTCTCGCAGTAGGCGCCTAAAGGCTTGTGCCAACGGTCGATAAAGACTTCGAGCGCCGTGCGGTAATAGTCGTAACGAACTTTTTTCCAGTCGCCGACCGGACGTTCGAGCGAATTGAGTTGCGACACAAGGTCGTACCCGCGACGCTTTTTGAACTCTTCCGGCAAGTCCGGCGTCCACGAAAGTCCGCCCGCGGGCGTGATTTGCGGCTCGTCGGTGAAGGCGCCGGGAATCCGTTTGCCGAACTCGTCGCCGAAATGCTTGCGGTAAGCCTCGTGCGTAACGCCGACGAACGCGTCGACGACGCCGGGTCGCATCAGGTCGACGTAAGTCTTGCCGCCGTACCACTGCGACGCTCCGGCGAGGCGTCGGCGGGCGACGACCCAACGCTCGGCGTCGGCGGCGAGGGGGGGAATCGGTCGACCGGCGTTTTTCGCGTCGAGAATTTCGGCGGTACGGTCGCGAGCGGAACCGTCGCTAAGTTCTTCAAGAACGTAAATTACGTTGTCTCCCGCCGTCCATTTGCCTCCTTTGTCGACGAGCGAATCGAGCGCCTGCGTGTCGAGCCCGACGCCGCGCGACTCCGGCATTAATTCGGGAACGAAACCGCCCGCAAAGCCCGACGGATAAGAGTTTTCGTCGTAAATCCAGACGTTCATATCGAGCTTTTTCGCTTCGTCGAGCGCGGCGCCCCAAAGCGCGAACCAGTCGTCCGAGAGATACGGCGTCGCAAGACCCGGGCGCGGGTGAACGAAGACTTGCTCGACGTCTTGCGCCGCGAGGTCGCGCATCGTTTGCCTAACTTGTTCTTCGGTAAGGAGATCGTTCCACGTCCAGAGCGGCGCGGTCGCGAAATCTTTCCCCGGCTCGGCGAACTTTTCGCGAATTTTGGCGAGCGGCGTCGCTTCGATTTTGTTTTGCTTCGAGTCGGTCGGGAGATAGTTCGGGTCGTATTCGATTTTCGCAAACTTCGGCGGCGCGACGCTTTGCGCGAAGGTCGGCGACGCGAAAAACGTCGGCGCGCAAAGAGCGGTCGAAAGGGCGAGCGTTCGAAGGAGCGAACGTTGCGAACGGGCGCGTTTCATAGTGTAAACTCCGGGTTAAAGTCGGCGACGCGGCCTCGGGGGAAGTCGCGCCGTTGCTGGTCTTAACTTGTTTTCGTTGGGCGGGGAAGCGGTTGCGTCGGGCGGTTACTCCTCGTCGAACTCGTCTTCGTCGACGTAGCCCCAATATTCGTCGTAAAGCGTCCCGGCGTCGGACGTTACGTTCTCGTCTTGAATGGAACGCAGGCGACCTTTCGCGGTTTGCAGGTTTTTGCGTTGCGCGGCGATTTTGTTCGCGGCGGCGAGGAATTGGCGCAACGCGGCGCCGACTTGCGCGTTGCCGTCCGGCTCGAACATTCCGAACGTCTCGGGGAGTTCGAAACCGTCCTTAGGCGTTACGTAGCCGTCGTTTAGCGCGTCGCGGATTTGCTCGCGGACGTCCGTGTCGCCGATTTCTGCGTAAGTTTGCGCGATTCGGTCGAACTCGTTCAAAAGTTGCAAGAGCGGTTTTTTAATCGAGTTGCGACGCTTTTGGGCTTGCCGCTTCGGCACATTCTTCCAAGGATCGACGAGCGAGTAAGGGAAATTTTCATTATGATAATTTTCCCACCATATTTCAAAATCTCGCTGCTTGCTAATTTCGTCCCAATCCGCTTGGTGAACATATTGTATAGCAACGACTTACGTTGAAGCGGTTGCGGGAAAGGTCGCGCTTTTTATCTCTTGAATTTTAACGGAATTTAACGCCGCGCGCGGGGGCGAATTAGCGTTGCGACACCGTGCGCAAAACTCAACTTCTTGGCGATATTGTAAACGATTTCATTTGGGGCGTCAAGCAAAAAATGACTTTTCTCATTGTTTTTTATCGCAGTTTTTCGTTGCGTATATCGGTTGCGGAGCTGAAATCAAACGGCGTCTTGTTAGCTCCAAACGCGGGCGTTTTCGCCGGAATCGCGAACCGTTTTTCTGTTTTGGGGCCTCTTCAGACGCTTCGCCGGCGTCGTCCGACAAGCTGTGAAACTCAACGCCGCGTTCTTTGCAATGCACCGCGTCGGCGTCGTCGAGCTTATTTGCCGGCGCTTTTGGGCTCGGCGACTGTTCAGGCGGGACGCCGGGCGTCCTAGGTCGGCGTTTTTCCCGGAAAAAACGTCGGCGCGTCCTTGCTTTTGCGCAAAATATGCCGTATAATGACGCTTTCTCGAGGTTTGACGCGCTTTCGGAGCGGTTCCGGCGTCGCGTCGAATCGAAAATTGAACGAAAAAGCGCGAAAATGGCGAAGGCGAAATCGAAGGCGAACGCGGCGGACGTTAAGTTTGAGGACAAAATTTGGGACGCGGCGCGCATCCTGCGCGGCGCCGTGGACGCGTCGGAGTACAAACACGTCGTCCTGGGGCTGATCTTTCTGAAATACGTTTCGGACCGTTTCGAAGCGCGGCGTTCGGAGATTCTCGCCGACCCGGAACTTGGCGAAGAGTTTGTCGACGAACGGGACGAGTACGCGGCGGAGCGCGTCTTTTGGGTTCCGGAAAAGGCGCGATGGCAAGAGATAGCGTCGGCGGCGCACACTCCGGAGATCGGCGCGGTCATCGACGCGGCGATGCGCGAAATCGAGCGGGAAAACGACGAGTTGAAGGGCGTTTTGCCGAAAAACTTCGCGCGACCGGAGCTCGACAAGCGGCGGCTCGGCGAAGTCGTCGACCTCTTCACGAACGTTAAAGTCGGCGACGCGGGCGAGTCTAAAGACTTGCTGGGCCGGGTTTACGAGTACTGCCTGTCGAAGTTCGCGGAGCAAGAGGGGAAACGGGCGGGCGAGTTTTACACGCCGTCGTGCGTCGTTCGGGCGTTGGTCGAGATTCTGCGACCGTTCGAGGGGCGCGTTTACGACCCTTGCTGCGGCTCGGGCGGGATGTTCGTTCAGTCGTCGAAATTCGTCGAGGCGCACGGCGGCAACTTGGAGGATATCTCGGTTTACGGTCAAGAGGCGAACCCGACGACGTGGAAGATGGCGCGGATGAACCTAGCGATTCGCGGGATCGAGGCCGACCTGGGCGGCGCGAACGCGGACACGTTTTACGACGACAAACACCCGCGCTTGAAGGCCGATTTCGCGATGGCGAACCCGCCGTTCAACCTCTCGAACTGGGGCGCGGACGCGTTAAGCGACGACGGACGCTGGGCTTACGGCTTGCCGCCGGCGGGGAACGCGAACTTCGCTTGGTTGCAGCACATCGCGTCGCATTTGAACCCGGCGGGCGGGCGCGCGGGCGTCGTGTTGGCGAACGGCTCCTTATCGTCGCAATCGGGGGGCGAGGGCGAAATCCGGCGCAAGATGGTCGAGGCGGACTTAGTGGAGTGCGTCGTTTCGCTCCCGAGTCAACTCTTCTTTACGACGCAAATCCCGGCGTCGCTTTGGTTTCTATCGCGCAAAAAGAAGCGGCCCGGGACGACGCTTTTCATCGACGCGCGGCAAATGGGGGAGATGGTAACGCGCAACGCTCGGACGCTGACGGACGCCGAGATCGCGAAGCTGGGCGAGACGTACGAAGCGTACGCGGCCGGAACCTTAGAAGACGTCAAGGGGTACGTCGCGACGGCGACGACGGCGCAAATCGCGGCGCAGGACTATATTTTGACGCCGGGGCGTTACGTCGGCGTCGAGGAGCGCGAAGCGGACGCGGAGCCGTTCGAGGCGAAAATGTCGCGCCTAACCGCCGAACTCTCGGAACTTTTCGCAAAATCCCGCGAACTCGAAACGACGATTAAAAAGAATCTGGGGGCGCTTGGTTTCGAGCTTTAAATTAGCGGTGAGAAAAAGGGAAAAGTTATGAAACTTGGCGATTGCTGTAAAATAAACGTTTCTTCGTATTCTAATAAGGAAAATTGGCCGGTAATTCGTTACTTGGATACCGGGAATTTAACTGAGGGAAGAATTGACGAAATTCAAACGTTTATTCCTGGTAAAGATAAAATTCCAAGTCGAGCGAAGCGTAAGGTTAAGACTGGCGATATTTTATTTTCAACAGTTAGGCCTAATCAAAAACATTATGGAATGGTAGGAACGGATACTGAAAACTTGTTGGTTTCAACTGGTTTTGCAGTTGTTACAGCAGATAGTAAGCTTGCCGATTCCCGCTTTATTTACTATTTTTTGACTCAAGACCATATTGTCGAGTCTTTGCACGTTATCGCAGAACAAAGCGTATCGGCTTATCCTTCGATTAAACCGTCGGATATTGAGGGAATAGACGTACCGCTTCCTGAGCTTGCAGAGCAGCGCAAAATCGCGGCGATTCTCTCGGCGTTGGACGATAAAATCGAACTCAACCGCCGCATAAACGCGAACTTAGAACAACAAGCCGCCGCGATTTTTAAGGCTTGGTTTATTGACGCTCCCGAGGTTCGGTCTTGGAAAAAGGGAACTTTTGCGCTGCTGATCGAAAAAATTGTAAGCGGCGACTGGGGAAAAGACGCGCCTTCGGGAAATAATGTCGAAATGGTTTACTGCATTCGCGGAACGGACATTCCGGAAGTGCGCGTTGGAAATAAAGGTAAAATGCCCACGCGCTTTATACTTCCTAAAAACTATGCGGAAAAACGACTTACAGACGGCGATATAGTTGTCGAAATTTCAGGAGGAAGTCCGACGCAATCGACGGGACGCGCCGCCGTTATTACTTCGTCGTTACTAAACCGTTACGATAAAGGGATGGTTTGCACTAATTTTTGTAAAGCGTTGAAGCCGTTGGCCGGTTATAGTATGTTCATATACTATTATTGGCAATATCTTTACGAAAACAATGTCTTTTTTGCTTATGAAAACGGCACAACGGGAATTAAAAACCTAGATATTTCTGGCTTTATCGAAACGGAACCTATTGTCGTAGCTCCGCAAGAATTGATAACGTGTTTCGAAACGCTTTGTCGCGACTATTTTGCGACAATTTATGCCAACGGCTTGGAAAACGAGAAGCTCGCCGCGCTTCGCGACGCGTTGTTGCCGCGGCTAATGTCCGGCGAAATCGACGTTTCGGACGTTTCGCTTTAAAACGACAGGAGGTAAAATGGATCCACGTAAAACGCCGTTAACTTGCTATCACTGCGGGAATACCGGGATTTTAACATATGTCGCACAATTTAACGTCGACGATATTGTGATTGATAAAAACGAGTATGGTCAAGTTATTTATGAAGATTGTCTCGGATTCTTAAAATGGTATCTTTACAAATGTCCTGTTTGTGAAAATCCTGTTTTGGCAAAGCAGTATGAAGGTAATTGTGACCCGCCCAATTGTATTAACGATATTAAAGTTATTTATCCGGCGCTTGTTATAACATCGAAAGGAGTTCCGCCTAAAATTTTTCAGGCCTACGAAGCCGCCGTAAAAACTCGCGGTATCGATAACGCCATTTGTTTGTTGTCGTTGCGGCGCACGCTCGAAATGGTGTGTAAGGATAAAAACGCCCAAGGCGACAACTTAGAAAAGAAAATCGACGACTTGATCGAGAAAAAAGTCTTGCCGGAAATGATGCGGGACGCTTGCTGGATTGTGCGGCAATGCGGGAACGAAGCCGCGCACGCCGACGACGTCGAGTTCAGCAAACGCGAAGTCGATGAAGCGATCGAATACGTCAGTTCTATCATTACCTATCTTTATTCGACGCCGGTTAAAGTCGCCGATTTGCGCCGCCGAATCGAAGAGCGTCAAAAGAAGCAAAAAGCGGAAAAGCAAGAACAAAACAACGTCGACGGCGAAGAAAACAACGGTTAAAATCTTTGTAAACCAAGGAATAACGCAAGATGAAGCTCGAACATTTTGACGAAAACGCTTTCGAAAACGCCGTGATGGCGCTCTTCGGCGACGAACTCGGGTACCAAACGCGACGCGGCGCCGACGTCGAACGGGATTATCGCGAGCCGTTTTCCGAAGTCGAGCTTTGGCAAGCGTTGCGGCGCGTCAACCCCGAGCTCCCCGACGAGGCCCTCGACGACGCCGTCCGCAAAGTCCGCAATATCGAACTCGGAACGTTAGTCCAACGGAACAAAACGTTTACCGACTACCTGCAAAACGGCGTCGAGGTTCGCTATTTCGAGCGCGGCGAAGAGCGCTTCGCCCGAGCGCGGCTCCTCGACTACCGCGACCCGGGGAATAACGAGTTCGTCGCCGTCAACCAGTGGAACTACGTCGAAAACGGAATGACAAAACGTTTCGACGTCGTCGTTTACGTCAACGCGCTGCCGCTTGTCGTCGTCGAGTTGAAGTCGCCCGTGCGAGACGGCGTCGACGTCGGCGCCGCGTACCGCCAGCTGCGCAACTATATGCTCGACGCGCCTAACTTCTTCGCTTACAACGCTTTTTGCGTAATGAGCGATATGGTCGTTTCGAAAGTCGGCACGATCACGTCGCCGGAAACGCGCTTCGCCGAATGGAAGTCGGAGAACGGCGAGCGCCGAAGCGGCGAAACGACGGGCTTTACGCCGTACGACGTTTTCTTTCGCGGGATTTTCGAGAAACGCCGCTTCCTCGATCTCGTCGAGAACTTCGTTTGCTTCGCGTCCGACGGGCGCTCCGACGTCAAAATTTTGGCCGGCTACCACCAATATTTCGCGGTGAAAAAAGCGGTCGAGTCGACCCGGCGCGCTCGCGAACTCGGCGACGGGAAGGGCGGCGTCTTTTGGCACACGCAGGGGAGCGGAAAGTCTTTCTCGATGGTCTTTTACGCCAAAGCGCTCCAAAAGACGCTCGACTCGCCGACGATCGTCGTGCTCACCGACCGCAACGACTTGGACGACCAACTTTACTTGCAGTTCACGAAGTGTCGCAACTTCCTCCGCCAAACGCCCGAGCGCGCCGAGAGTCGCGAGGGCCTGCGCGAACTCTTGGAGGGCCGAAAAGCGAACGGGATTTTCTTTTCGACGATGCAGAAGTTCGCCGAACGCTCCGAACCGCTGACCGAGCGACGCGACGTCGTCGTGATCGCCGACGAAGCGCACCGCGGCCAATACGGCTTGAAGGAAAAAATGATCGCCAAGCGCCGCGACGACGGAACCGTCGAGGCGAAAACGTCGATCGGCGCCGCGCTGCTGATTCGCAAAGCGTTGCCTAATGCTGTTTACATCGGGTTTACCGGGACGCCGGTTTCCGCGAAAGATCGGGACACGCGGGAGGTTTTCGGCGATTACGTCGACGTTTACGACATGACGCAGGCGGTCGAAGACGGCGCGACGAAGCCGGTTTATTACGAGAGCCGCGTCGTTAAACTCGGGCTCAACGAGGAAGCGCTGCGCCGCGTCGACGAAGAGTACGACAAGATGGCGCAAGAGGCCGAACCGGAGGCGATCGAACGCAGCAAGCGCGAACTCGGCGGTTTCGACGCCGTTTTGGGACACGACGCCGCGGTGAACGCTCTTGTCGACGACATTCTGGAACATTACGAAGCGCACCGAGCTAACTTATTGACCGGCAAGGCGTTAGTCGTCGCGTACAAGCGGGAAATCGCGATCAAAATTTATCGCCGCATTCTCGAACTTCGGCCCGGTTGGGGGGAGAAGGTCGCCGTCGTCGCGACCGACTCGAACAACGACCCGGAGGATTGGAAGCCGATTCTTGGGAACAAAGCGCGCCGCGACGAGTTGGCGCAACGCTTCAAAGACGACGCCGGGTCGCTGAAAATCGCGATCGTCGTCGACATGTGGCTGACCGGTTTCGACGTGCCGTCGCTGGCGACGATGTACGTTTATAAACCGATGAAGGGCCACAACTTAATGCAGGCGATCGCTCGCGTCAACCGCGTTTTTCCGGAGAAGGCGGGCGGTCTCGTCGTCGATTACGTCGGGATCGCGGCGGCGTTGAAGGAGGCGATGAGCGAATACACCGTTCGCGACCAAGAGAATTTCGGCGAGTCCGACGTCGCTAAGTCCGCTTACCGTAAGTTCTTAGAGAAGCACGAAGTTTGTCGCGACCTGATGCGCGGTTTCGATTACTCCGGTTTCGTCGCCGGTTCGGATTACGTTCGCGGCAAAATCATCGGCGACGCGGTCGATTTCGCGCTCGGCAAGGACGCGTCGCAAACCGGCGTAAAAGAAGAGGATAGATTCCGACGCGTTTACGTCGCGGAGGCGCTGGCGTTGAAACAAGCGCTTTCGCTCTGCGCGTCTCTCGTCGACGAACAAAAGCGACTCGAAGCGGCGTTTTTTGAAGCGCTTAGAACGATTTTAACGCGTTTGGCGACCGGCGGCGCGTCGGGGAAAAAGTTGGGGCTCCCGGAAATCAACGACCGAATTAACGAGTTGCTGAAACAGAGCCTGAAAAGCGACGGCGTTGTCAACCTTTTCGAGGGCGCGCGCAACGACTTTTCGCTTTTTGACGCGGAGTTTTTGGCCGAGATCGCGAAGATGAAGCGGCGGAACTTGGCGGTCGAGTTGCTCAAACGCCTAATCGCCGAACAGGTCAAGGTTTACCGTCGAACGAACGTCGTCCAAGCGAAGAAGTTTTCCGAGATTTTCGCCGACGCGACGCGCCGTTACTTCGACGGTCTCTTGACGAACGAGGAGACGATCGCCGAGCTGCTGAACTTAGCGAAAGAGATCGCCGACGCGGCGGCTCGCGGCGAAGAGATGGGGCTAACCGCCGAAGAAAAGGCGTTTTACGACGCGCTAACACAGCCGGAAGCGGTTCGCGATTTTTACGAGAACGACGAACTGATCGCGCTAACGAAGGCGTTGACCGAGGAACTTCGGAAACGTCAAACGCTCGACTGGGGCCGAAAAAAGAGCGGTCGCGCCGAGATGCGTCGAATTGTAAAGCGTTTGCTCAAACGTTTTAAATATCCGCCGGAGGGCCAAGACGACGCGCTCGACGCCGTCTTAGCGCAGTGCGAAACCTGGGTCGACGCCGGCGGAGCGTTGTAATGTTGTTGTAGGGTAAAGACTTGCGTCGCCGCGCCGGTTGGCTTACTTGCGCGTAAAAAACGAAACGAAGAGGCGCCTAAACGCTTGCGCTTCAAGTTAAAACTAGGCGCGGCGTCGCGAACGTTTTTCAATTTCTTTCCGTCGACCGCGCGTTTCTCTTGCTTAGCTTAGACAAGCGTTGCTTCCGACATTTTTCTCGACGTTCGCCGCGATCTTAAACGCAAGGAAGCATATGTCGCGCTCAGTTCGTTACTATTGAAACTCAACGCCGCCCTACGTTTGACGTTGCGAGAACGCTTTCTGTAAAAACTTGTTCATCCTAATTTTGTGCGCAAGGTTCCAAATTTTTTTCTTCTCGTTTTTCGACTTTCGTCGCGCAACGCAGGAAGTCTGCAACGTCGCGAGAACGCTTTCCGTAAAAAACAGTCCATCCTAACTTTGCGCGCGAGGTTCCAAATTTTTTTTCTTCTCGATTTTCGGCTTTCGTCGCGCGACGCGGAAACGACGAAAGCGTCGGTGCGAACCAAACTTTCGACGTCGTCGTACGAAATCGACGGAACCCTAAACGTCGACGGACGGTTTGGGGGAAGCGCCTTAATCTCGGCGATCCGCGGAGTCGGCGGGGCGGGAAGGGCGCCGCCTTAACGTGTATTCGGCAAGGCGTTGCGTCTCCGAAATACGCTTGTTGAACGTTTAATTTCTGGTTTGCCGTCGGATTTCCTAAACGCGCCAAGTTTGAACAGGCGCGAGCCGCCTTGCTTCAACCTCCGGCGAAATGAAAGTCGAGGGAAAATTGGGGTAAGCGCCTTGCGGCAATGGAGAATATTCTCTCAACGTTTGCAACGTTTGGTTGGCGCGCGTTTACTATTTACGCTATTTTTGGTTGACTTCGCGATATTTTTCGCTATAGTGTAATTAAAGAACGACGGCGAAGTAAGAAATCAAGCGGAGGTCGCTAATTTTCTTGCCGTCGCTCGACTTTGGCGGAAAGCTAGAATACAAGGCGTCTGATAATGTCGAATAATTCCC
>JAFYQR010000040.1 GCA_017559825.1 Thermoguttaceae bacterium
ATCACGACCTCTTCGAGAGCGCAGTTTCCGGCGCGCTCGCCAAGTCCGTTGATCGCGCACTCGATCTGCCCGGCGCCCGCCGCGACCGCCGCCAGCGAGTTCGCGACCGCCATCCCGAGGTCGTTGTGGCAGTGAATGCTGATCGTCGCCTTGTCGATATTCGGAACGCGATTCAACAGCGTTTTGATGCGCTCGGTCATTTCCGGCGGGGTCGTGTAACCGACGGTGTCAGGGATGTTGACCGTCGTCGCGCCGGCGGCGATCGTCGCTTCGACGACGCGGCAGAGGAAGTCGATTTCGGTGCGACAGGCGTCTTCCGGCGAGAACTCGACGTTCGAGCAGTAGCTCTTCGCTCGTTTGACGCCCTCGACGGCGCGAGCGACGATTTCGTCTTCCGTCATGCGGAGCTTGAATTCGCGGTGAATCGCGCTCGTCGCCAAGAAGACGTGAATCCGAGGGTCTTCCGCTTCGCGCAACGCTTCCCAAGCGCGGTCGATGTCGGCCGGAACGCAACGGGCCAGACCGCAAACGGAGGAGCCTTTAACGATTTTAGCGATTTCGCGCACCGCTTCGAAGTCGCCCGGCGACGCGATCGGGAAACCGGCTTCGATCACGTCGACGCCGAGTTCGACGAGCGCCTTCGCGACTTCGAGTTTTTCCTGCAGATTCATGCTCGCGCCCGGGGATTGCTCGCCGTCGCGCAACGTGGTGTCGAAAATAACGATATTGCGGCAAGATTCGGACGCGTTCGTAATATCGGAAGCCATTGTAAAACCTCTTTTTTGCATTTTCTTTTTCGCGCGGAAAACGTCGACGGCGAAAGCGCCGCGACGCTCGAAATTCGTTCGACGCCGATTTTTCGACGAGCCGCTCGCTCGTTTTCAACGAAAATCGTTCCGTCCAACGAAAGTAACCTTACGAAACCGAAACCGTTCGGTTTCGCAAACGAAGCCTAACGCCGCCCTCTAGGCGGCGCCGTAAGGTTCAGCCAAGCGCGCGAGCCAAAGAGGAAGTCGCGAGGCCGTTTTTTGTCGCGCAAAGTTCGATTAGGCAAAAAACCGCTCCCGTCGCCGAATAAAATCGGCGTTCAAATCGATGGAACGAACGTTCCCCGACGAGCCGAAAATTCGACGCGCCTTCCTATTGGGAACCGCTCTTAAAATTTCACCAATTATAGCGCTTTTTTCCGTCGCGACAAGGGGCCCGACGCTCTCGCTCGCCGAGCGTTCGAGCGTCGAAACGCCGTTTTCGCGCCGCTTGCGCTATTTTCCGCCGCTTAATTTCGCGTCGACAAAAAAACCGCGAACGCGTCGCGGTTTGAAAATTCAAGCGCGCTCCGATTAACGATCTTGGAGGAGCGGTTCAAGATATTCGAGCGTCGAGTTCATCGAGTCGAGACGCGGGTAATCCGACTCCGGAATTTGCAGCTTAAACTTGCGGCGCAGTTCGAGAACGACGTCGAGCATGTCCATGCTGTCCATCCCGAGTTGGTCGCGGAACGAAACTTCGTCTTTGAGCGAGTCGAAATCTTCGTCCGGCGCGATGTCCGAAAGAATGCCGATGATCGTTTCTCTAATTTCAGCCGTCGTCATAATGAGACTCCTTACCATCCGACCGCGCTCGAAAGCGGAGCCGTTTTTTATCGTTGACGTTGAGATCGAGGCCGCGAGTTCGCGAACCCGAAGCCGCCGACCTTATCCATTTTGCTTATTTTCTCAATTTTATCGAAACGCCGCCGTTTGCGTCAACCGCTAAGGCCCGTTCGTTTCGTCGCTCGGGCGCCTCGACTCGCGCCGTCGATCGTCATTCGTCGTATTTGCCGACGATAACGACCGCGTTGATCCCGACCATCCCGAACGAGTTGTTCAAGATATAACGGACGGAACCGATTTCTTTCGGCTCGTTCAAGACGAGGTTCGCGATTTCGCATTCCGGGTCGAGATTGTCGACGTTGATCGTCGGGTGAACGACGCCGTCGTCGAACGAAGGCAGGTTCCCGGCCAACTCGAGAACGCCCGCGGCGCCCATCGCGTGTCCGATGAAACTCTTCGTATTATTAATATACGTCTTTTTCGACGCGCCGAAGACGTTGCGCAACGCCTCGACTTCGATAATGTCGCCGGCGTGCGTCGCGGTCGCGTGCGTGTTGACGATATCGATCTCTTCCGGCGCCAATCCGGCTCGCGTCAACGCCTTCGAAACGCATTGCGCTTGACGCTCGGCGTTCGGGAGAACGAAGTCGGTCGAGTCGCTGTTCATCGCGTACCCGACGATTTCGCCGTAAATTTTCGCGCCTCGTTTTTTCGCGTCCGAGAGGCGTTCGAGAACGTAAACGCAACCGCCCTCCGCGACGACGATGCCGTTGCGATCGACGTCGAACGGTCGCGACGCTTTCGTCGGATCGTCGTGTTTCGCGAGCGCGTTTTGAGCGTTGAACGCGGCGAAAATCCCGAAGGTGTGGATACTCTCCGAAACGCCCCCGGCCAGCGCGACGTCGACTTCGCCGAGTCGCAGCTGTTGGACGCCCTGAATAATCCCGGCGTTCCCCGCGGCGCAGGCGGCCCCGAGCGTGTAGTGCGGCCCGGTAATACCGTAACGCAACGTAACTTCGCCCGCCGGGTTGTTCGCGACCGTGCGCGGGTTGTGGTGGTGCGACCAATACGCGCAGTCGTAATCGTATTGCTTAATTTGGTAGATTTCGTTTTCCGTCTCGACGTTGCCGTGTTCGGTAACGCCGATGTAAACGCCGACCGCGTCTTTGCGGACGTTTTCCCAATCGAGCCCGGAATCGGCGATCGCTTCCCCGACGCAGTAAATGGAAAGGCTTCCGGCGCGAGTGCCTCGGCGAAGCTCGCGGCGCGATTGCCATTTCAGCACGTCGCAGTTGCAGACGCCGGCGACCGTCGGGCCAAAATAGCGGATTTCATAAGGGACGACGCCGCTGACGCCGTTCAAAATCGCGCGGCGGTACTCGGTCAAATTCGAACCGTTCGGCGCCGCCAACCCGACGCCGGTGATCACGATGCGTTCCTCTTCGCGCATTACAACTTCCCTTCGTTTCGCTATTTCCGCTATCTATTCGTTTTACGTTTTCGCCGTTTCGCTATTTCCGCGTTAATCTTCGAATTTCAACGCGTCTTCCAGAGCGACCGTCTTTTCGTACAGCGCGCGCCCGATGATACACGCTTCGATTTTCGCGTCGCAAAGTTTTTTAACGTCGTCGATATTCGAAATCCCGCCGGACGCGACGACTTGAATCGAAACGGCGTCCTTCATCGCGACCGTTTCCGCGACGTTCGGGCCCTTCATCATACCGTCGGTCGCGACGTCGGTGTAAACCAGCGCGGCGATCGGGGCGCCGTCGAAGCGTTTCGCCAAGTCGACGGCTCGCGTCGAACTCGTTTCGAGCCAACCGTCTGTCGCGACCATCCCGCCGCGAGCGTCGATTCCGAGAACGAGTTTGTTCGGGAATTTTTCGCACATTTCAAGGAACCACTCCGGCTGTTTCAGCGCGAGCGTCCCGACGACGAGGCGCGAAAGTCCAAGGTCGAGGAGACGGCGAATCGTTTCCTCCGAGCGGACGCCGCCTCCGAGTTCGCACTCGACGCCGAACGGGGCCGTCGTTTCGACGACTTTTTTCACCGCGTCGAAATTCGCCGTCGTTCCGTCCTTCGCGCCGTCGAGGTCGACCAAGTGCAGTCGACGCGCGCCCTTCGAGCGCCAAAAATCGGCCGTTTCCGCGGGCGAGTCGCCGTACACCGTCTCGCGTCCGTAATCGCCTTGACACAGACGGACGCAGCGCCCGCCGCGAATATCGATCGCCGGCCAAATTTGCATTTTTTGTTCCTCGATTGAATTTTCGAAAATTTTATCGTTTCGCTAGGTTCGCCGACGCGCTTTCGCCGCCGTTCGAACGCGGAAAACGACGAGCCGTTCTTACGGAACGATTCGCCGCCGATTCTCCTTCCCTTTATTTTAACCGAATTTTACATTTCGAAAAGAGCGGGCGCCGACGAAAAACTTCGCCTCTTCCCGCTTCGTCGATTTCGCCGGCGCGCTCAACCCGCAAAGTTTCGCCGTTTTCACTCGTCTCCTTAGTTTAACTCGCGCTAGTCGACGGCTCGCGAAAAATTTTATTTTTTGCCTATAGAAATATTGAAAGAAATTGCTCGACGGCGAAAAATTTTCCAAGAAACGCGAAAAAGCGGCGCGAAAACGGCGGAAAGTCGAAGAAGGATATTGACAAAAATCGATTTTGCGTCGACAATAAAAATCGCGCTTTCGTCGACGACGGTTCGCCGACTCGCTTCGCATTTCGCGCGTTTCCCCTACTTTGCGCCCCTTGCCGAGATGATCAGTTTAAGCAGACAAGAAATCGTCCAAACGACCCGTCATTTAATCGTTAAAGTCGGCACGAACGTCCTTACGACGCGCGACGGTCTCCTCAACCGCGACCGAATTCGCTCCTTGGTCGCCGAAATTTGCGCGATCCGAGAACGCGGCGTCGAAGTAATCCTCGTCAGTTCCGGAGCGGTCGGCGCCGGAATGGGACGGCTCGGCTTGGCGAAACGACCGAAATCGCACCCGGAATTGCAGGCGGTCGCCGCGATCGGGCAAGGAACGCTGATTCAATTTTACGAACAGGAGCTCGACGCTCGGGGCGTTCTCGCCGCGCAGGTGCTCCTGACAGCCGACGATTTGGCGCGTCGCGACCGTTATTTGAACGCCTGCAACACGTTCAAATCGCTTCTGAAATTCGGAGCCCTTCCGATCGTCAACGAGAACGACGCGGTCAGCACCGCCGAGCTTTGCTCGACGTTCGGCGACAACGACCGGCTCGCGTCGCTCGTCGCGAACATTTTCCCGGAATCGCTTCTTATTTTGTTGACCGACGTCGACGGTCTTTACGACGGCGACCCGAGTTTGCCGGAGTCGAAACTCGTTTCCGTCGTCGACCGCTGGACGCCCGACCTGATGCGGATGGTCGCCGAAAAACGCTCGAGCCGCAGCAAAGGCGGAATGTCGAGCAAGCTCCGCGCCGCGCAGACCGTTACGAGCGCCGGCGGATGCATGATGATCGCCAACGGCGACGATCCGGAGATTTTGACGAAAATTTACACCGGCGAAGAATACGGCACGGTTTTCTTCCCGCGCCGCCGCCTCCCCGCTCGCAAGCGTTGGGTGCGATTCGCGCCCGTTCCGAGCGGGAGTCTCGTCGTCGACGACGGCGCCGCCAAAGCGCTCGAAACGCAAGGGAAAAGCCTCCTTCCGATCGGCGTTTTGAACTGTTTCGGCCGTTTCAAGAAAGGCGACGTCGTTTCGATCGTCGACCGCGAAAACCGCGAAATCGCCCGCGGCCTCGCCAATTACGGGCATAAGGAAGTCGCAATGATTCGGGGCCGCCGCGCGTCGGAAATCGCCGACATTCTTGGTTTTTGCCCCTACGACGAAATCGTTCACCGCGACAATATTCAAATCAACGCCGAATTTTCGGAAGATTGACGCCGCCGCGTTTCGCCAGTTCGCCCCGTTTTCCCAATTTTAAGGAACCGTCCCGATGAAACCGACCGTTCGCGCCTTTATCGCCGTTGAAATTTCCCCGTCGATTCGCAACGAAGCGCGCAAAACGCTCCGTCCCGTAACGCAGGCGTACCCGAACGTAAAATGGGTCGAAGAGGAAAACTTTCACGTTACGCTGAAATTCCTCGGAACCGTTCCGACGACCGACCTTCACCGCGTTGTCGCGGCGGTCGAGCGCGGCTGCCGCAAATTCGAGCAGTTCGACCTCGTTTTCGAAGGGGTCGGCGCGTTCCCGAACGCGGAATCGCCCCGTTCGATTTGGATCGGCGTCCGCGAAGGAGCCCGAGAAATCCGCGAGCTCGCCCGGCGTATCGAAGCGGAGCTCGCCGAACTCGGGTACCCGCCGGAAAATCGCGAGTTCACCCCGCACTTGACCGTTGGACGCGCTCGCCAAAAAGACCGCGAATCAGGCGTCGACGGCGGGCTCGGTCGAATGATTTTCGAACGCTCGAACGTCTTTTTCGGAGCTTCGCCGGTCGACGCGGTGCTCGTTTACTCGAGCGAGCTCGAACGCGGCGGCCCGAAATACGACGTGCTGGCCGAAATCCCGCTTTCGCCGATCGGCGTCGACGAAGAGGAGGCGTTCGATCCGAAAGCGTTCGACGACGAAGCCGACGACGCTCTCCGCGCCGCGTCGCAAATCGAGTTTGCCGGACAATTCCAAGAGAAACTCGACGCGCATTTCGACGTCGACGCGCTCGACGCCGACGTCGAGGCGGAGTTGCGGCAAATCTGCGGAGCCGACTTCGCCGGACGAAACGGCAAAAAAACGCGCTCGACCCCCTCGAACGGCGGACGAAACGGGCGTCGCCCCGACGGAAAAACGCCGAAAAAGCCGGTTTCGCTTCCGAAATTCGAAGACGTTCCGGAGCTCGACGACCTCGACCTTTCCGCTTTCGCCGATTTTACCAAATCGAGCGGCGTCAAAGCGAGCCGTCCGGGTCGTCGTCCGCCGAAAAAATAAGCCGCGTCTTCGTCGTTTCCTTCTAAACGCCGCGTCCGTCGTCGAACGAACGCGGCGTTTTTGCGTTTTTCGTTTCTTTTTCCATTTGAAAATCGGCTTTCTCGTTTTTCTTTTCGTCTCGCCGTTCCAAGTTGCGGGCGTCTCCGCTCAAAAATTCAGTCCTTTTTATCAAAATTACCGAAAAAACTAATCGCCGTCTCCGCTACAGTCGATACAATCTATACGACCGTCTTTTTCCCTATTTTTTTTCGGGAAAGCGCGTCCTTATTTTTATCCGCCGAAGGAATCGCCCATGCAAACGTTCGCTCGCAACTCGAAACTTCTCGTCGTCATTTTAGGCGCCGCGCTGTCGGCTCCCGGTTGCGCGACCGATTGGTTTTCGTCTTCTTCGTCCGATTACGTCGCGGGCGAATTAAGTCAAGACGTCGAGCGTCTTCCTAATCCGAACGCGCCGCCGAAACCTCCGAAAGCGCCGGCGATCGTTTCGCCGTTGGGCGCGCCGTTCAAAGAGTCGCCGGATCGCCTGCTTCTCCAAGCGAACGCTTATTTTGAGCAGGGCAAATACCACGATTCGGCCCGTTTGTACCAAAAATACCTCGCGACGTCGGAGGCGGCTCTCGCTCCGCCGGTCGTTTTAGGAAAGGCGCGTTACCGCCTCGCCGTCGTCGCTCGCAAAAAGATGAATTTCGCGGAGGCGAAACGCGAGTTCGAAGCCGCGCTTCGCTACGAGCCGCAAAATCAGCTTTACCGTTTCGACCTAGGCAAGTCGTGCTACGACGGCGCCGACTACGCCGGAGCTGACGCGGCGTTTTCCGCCTTGCTCGCGCAAAACCCGAACTATCCGCAAGCGCAGTATTACTATGGTCTCACGCTTCTCGAGGGAACGCGCCGCGCCGAAGCGATCGCTCCGTTGACGCAAGCGGTCGGCGAACTTGAAGCGGCCGCGCTTTTGACGGACAAGTATTACGCGGTCGGCGAACTTGAAAACGCGGCGGCTTGGGAAGCGCAAACGGCGCAAATCGCCGCGCGGCTCGGGCGTCCCGTTCCGGCGCTTCCGCACAAAACCGCCGTCGCCGCGACCGCGCGACCCGTCCAACCGCAACTTCCGCCGCAAGTCGCCTTGGCGCCCCAACCGCAGGGCCCGGTTCAAATCGCTCCGGAGCCCCAACCGCAGGGCCCGGTTCAAATCGCTCCGTCGAGCCAACCGCAGGGCCCGGTTCAAATCGCTTCGACGAGCCAACC
>JAFYQR010000041.1 GCA_017559825.1 Thermoguttaceae bacterium
CGGAACGTCCGAGCGTCGACCCGCGTTCGTCCCGCGTCGAACCCGTCGTCGCCGCGCGGCCCGAAATCGCGCCGGAACCGCCGAAACGCTCGCTTCTCTCGCAAGCGTTCGGCCTCGGCGGCAAAAAACGCGAGCCGGATCCCGTCGACGATTTTAACGACGACTTCGATGATTTCGACGATTTCGACGCGCCGCCGAAACCGCCCCGCCCCGCTCGCCGCGAGTACGCCTTCCCGTCGATCGATCTTCTCGCCGCGCCGGAACGCTACGACTTGGACGCGATTCGCGATTCGATTCTCGAACGCGGCGCCGAGTTGGAACGCGTCTGCGCCAGCTTCGGCGTCGACCTGAAAGTCGTCGACGTACAGACGGGCCCGGTTTTAACCCTTTACGAAATCGAGCTTAAGAAAGGTCTCCGCGTCAACAAGCTGAACGTTTTGGCCGAAGACCTCGCCATCGCGATGAAGGCGCCGCGCGTCCGCGTCGTCTCGCCGATTCCCGGAAAGAACACCGTCGGGATCGAGATTCCGAACCAAAGCCGCCAGCTCGTTCGCCTCCGCGAAGTGATGGAGGAACGCGCCGCGCAGGCCGAGAAAATGGCGATTCCGATTTTCCTCGGCAAGGACGTCGTCGGCGCGTCGATGATCGCCGACTTGGCAAAGCTCCCGCACCTCCTAATCGCCGGGCGCACCGGCACCGGGAAATCGGTCTGCTTGAACTCGATCATCATGTCGATCCTGATGACGCGCTCGCCGGAAGAGGTGAAGCTGATCATGATCGACCCGAAAATGGTCGAGCTCAGCCCGTACAAAACCGTGCCGCACCTGATGCACCCGGTCGTCGTCGACATGCAAAAAGCCGAGGCCATCCTCGAATGGGCCGTCGAAAAAATGGAGCAGCGGTACCAAATCTTCGCCTCCGTCGGCGCTCGCAAGTTGAGCGAATTCAACGCGATGCCGGAAGCGACGAAACGCCGCCGCCTCCAACCGAAAGACGAGGAGGAATGGGCCGCGTTTCCGAAAACGATGTCGAGCGTCGTCATTATCGCCGACGAAATGGCGGACATGATCATGACGTCGGGCAAAGACGTCGAGCGGCACATCGTTCGTTTGGCGCAAAAGAGCCGCGCGGTCGGCATTCACTTGGTTTTGGCGACGCAAAAGCCGACGGTCGACGTCGTTACCGGCTTGATTAAGTCGAACCTTCCGGCGCGCATCGCGTTCGGCGTCGCGAGCCGCACCGACAGCCAAGTCGTTTTGGACGCCAAGGGCGCGGAACAGCTTCTCGGCAACGGCGACATGTTGTTCCTCCTCCCCGGCACGAGCCAGCTCGTCCGCGGGCAAGGCGCGTTCGTTTCGGACAAAGAAATCGACGCCGTTATCGACACGATTTCCGTCGACGAGCCGGAGTACGAATTCGTCGTTCCGGATCCGTCCGCGCCGGAAGACGACGGCGAGCGCGACGAAGTCGAGTACGACCCCCTTTACGTCAAGGCGGTCGATTGGGTTCTCTCCGAAGGGAGCGCCAGCACGTCGTTTCTGCAACGCAAACTCGGCGTCGGCTACGGTCGCGCCGCGCGCCTGATCGACACGATGACCGACGAAGGAATCGTCTCGCCGAAAAACCCGGCCAAACCGTCCCGCCCTCGCGACGTTTTGATCACGATGGAGCAGTGGCGCGGCCGAGGTTCCAACGGGCCGAGCGTTCCGGCCGGCGTCGTCGCCGACGCGCCCCTTCCGTACTCGACGCCCGCCGTGCCGCGTTCCGACGGCGACGTCGCCGCGTACCGCTCGACCGCTTACGACGCGACGCCCGTTTCGACGCCGACGCCTCGCGCCGTCGACCGCTCGACTTACGACGAAATCGACCTAAGCCCGGTTCGCGAAGCCGCGTCCAAATCGCAAGGTTCCGAACGTTCGAACGCGTCCGGCGGCGGTTCCGGCGCGCAAAACTCGGGCTGGAACGACGAGCAGTGGGCGAAGTACCTCGATTACGGCGACGAACTCGACGACGATTATAACGACGGCGATTCCGACGCTTACGCCGGTTCTCGCTCCGGAGGCAACTTGCGCGAAAAAGCGAAAAGTCGTCGCGACCGCAAACGCGGCCGACGCGACGATTACGACGACTACGATTATTGACGTCGCGTCGCGATTAAACGGCGCGACGTTTTCCACTCCCCTTTATTTTGCCTAATTCACCAAGGGAGACCGTTATGCGCCTTTCTTTCACGCGAAATTTCGCCGTTTTCCGCCGCGCCGTTTGCTTTTCGGCGGCGCTTCTTTTCAGTTTCGTCGCCGCCGTTGTTCCCAGCGGCGTCGCGTTCGCCGACGAGCCCGTCCAAACCGTCGTCGAGGAAACGGCGTTCGACTTCGGCGCCGAGCCGATTCGCTACATCGAGAACGACCGACTGAAAGTCGGTTTCGACCTATCTATCGGCGGCGCGGTCGTTTACCTCGAAGACAAGAAGTACGAAACCGGCAACATGATCAACAGTTTCGACTGGGGTCGCCAAATCCAGCTTTCGTATTACTCCGGCCCGAACCCGTTTATCGGCCCGAACGGCGAACAACCGGCGCCGGAATGGGCCGGGCTCGGCTGGAACCCAATTCAGTCGGGCGACTGCGGCGGGAACAAGTCTAAAGTCTTGGAGTTCAAGAAGATCGACGATTCGACGGCGTTCGTTCGGACGCGTCCGCAACTTTGGCCGCACAAGGGCGTTCCGGCGGAATGCGTCTTCGAATGCCTTTACCGCTTGACCGCCAACGGTTTCGAGCTGAACGCGACGATTATTAACAACCGTTCGGACAAGACGCAGTTTAGCGGTCGAAGTCAAGAAACCCCGGCGCTTTACACGAACGCGCCTTGGTACAAGCTCGTTACTTACCTCGGCGACAAGCCGTTCGAAAACGAGCCGACGTCGGTTCTCGTCGACCAACGCGACGGCAAGGGCTGGCCTTGGGTTCACTACTATTCGCCGGAGCGCTGGAGCGCGTTGCTCGACGCAAACGACTGCGGCGTCGGCGTTTACCAACCGGGCGCGACGCGAACGAGCGGCGGTTTCGCGGGCGGCGACGGCAACAAAGGCGCTTCGCTCGGCGCTAAAGACAGCCCGACCGGCTACATCGCGCCGATCGAGCAAACGATTCTCGACTGGAACGCTCGTTACTCGTACCGCGCGACCTTCATCGTCGGTTCGCTCGACGAAATCCGCGCGACCGCTTACGAACTCGCGAAAGCCGACAAACTGCGAGAAATCCCGAACTGGGCGTTCGCCAGCGACCGTCAAAACTGGATTTACGGCGGAACGACCGACGCCGGGTTCCCGATTTCCGACTGTCTGAAAGTGAAAGTTCCAGCCGACGCCGACGCTTACGCCGCGTCGCCCGATTATTTTTGGCGTTCGGAAGACGCGCCGATTTTGGAGATCGACGCCGCGTTCGAGTCCTCCGCCAACGCCGACGCTTCCGCGCCGACCGCTCTTTCGATCAAGATCGAGCGCGTTTCCCCCGCCGACTCCCTCGACTATCTGAGTTGGAGCGAAGGAGACAAAGACCGCGACAAGGAGCGCGCCGAAAAGGCGAAGACGCACCCGACGCTCGCGCCGATTATCGTTCCGGTTCCGGTCGATTGGGACGGCGAACGGCGGACGATTCGCGTCGACTTGTCGCAAATCGACGCGTACAAAGGCGCGATGAAAAAGGTCGTTATCGACTTCCCGAAACGCGACGGTCAAGCGCGTTTTTACCGCGTCGGTTTCGTCGGTAAAAACTGACGACAAAACGTTTTAACGCGTTTTAGCGACGCCGTTTAATTAAGCGCCGCGCCGTTTCGACTCGTCGAGCGACGCGGCGTTTTCCATTTTTCCGCCGCCGAAATCGCTTCGCCCCTTTCCGTTTCCGCCGTCTTTCGCCGATTCGCGACGTTTTCCGTTTTTCCGCCGCCGACGCAACTTTCGTCGACCGTTAAGCCAAATTGACTTTTATTCCCAACCATTTGACGCGCAAGGAGTTCCGCCGTTGAACGTTCTTATCGTTCCGTCGCCGGTCGGCGCGCTTTTACTCCGCGAAGACGCCGGGCGTCTCGCCGAAGTCGCGTTCGTTTCGCCGACTTTTTCGCCGGAAACGCCGTTCGTGTCGGAACTCGCCGCCGCGCAACCGTTTGCCGACGCTCGACTTAACGCCGACGACGTTTTAACGCCGGAAGCGCTCGACGCGCCCGAAACGCCGCCGATTTTGCGTCGCGCCGCCGCTCAACTCGCCGAGTATTTCGCCGGAACGCGAACGCGGTTCGCCCTCCCGCTCGCGCCGGTCGGAACCGACTTCCAGCGCCGCGTTTGGGACGCGACGGCGGCGATTCCGTTCGGCGAAACCGCGACTTACGGAGAAATCGCGCGAAAAATCGGCGTTCCGACCGGTTCGCGAGCGGTCGGCGGCGCGCTGAACCGCAATCCGTTGGCGATCGTCGTCCCTTGCCACCGCGTCGTCGGAAGCGCCGGTCGTTTAACTGGTTACGACGGCGGAGTCGACCGCAAAGCGTTCCTCTTAACCCTCGAACGCCCGAAACCGCCGCGCCTCTTTTAGCGCCGACGTCATTCCGCCGTCTTGTAACGATTAATATAACGCTCCAAACGCTTTCGGTAAAGCGCGAACAGGTTCGGGTTTTCGCGCAAAACGGTTTCCGCTTCGGCGACGAAACGCCCGTCCTTCAATTTCGACAATGCGGCGAACGTATGCCCCGCGAACTTCGGGTCGAGCGCGAAGGAACGCAAGTCGATTCCTTCGACAAACTTAGTAACCGGAAGGAGAAATTCGATAAATCCGCGCCGTCCGACGTCGAAACGCTCGGTCAAAATAATTTGACGAATAAGATGAGCAAACGCCGGAGATTTCGCCAATTGGGGAGCTTTTCGCGCGCATTCGCAAAGAAGCTGCGCCGCCTCAAAAAAATCCGCCTCCAACCAATGCGCCGCGCTCAAATATTCGACTTTAAATTCCCGCGTTTCTTCAAGCGTAAAATCGAGCTTTTCCCTAGACCTCAGCTCGTCGACCTTCCTCGCCCAACTCGGGACGTCTTCGTCGCGAAGGTAGCGCGTCGAACGACAAATTACCTCGTAAAACGAGTCAAGCCAACGGTAAAAGCCGTCGCAGAACTCCTTGACCGAAACGCGCTCGGTCGCGAAATCCGCCCAAAGCCGCGCGACGGTCTCCGCGAAGCGCCGCTCGGTCTCTTCGCTGTAAATTAACCCGCGGGCAATAAAGCGCCAGTCGTTTAGCGACGCTTCGCAAACCTCTTCGTAAGTCATGCCAGCGTATGCTTTAATCATCGTTTGCGTTTTCCTTTGCCCAAGATAAAACGTCCAATAAAATAGCGATATCGTAGAGACAACGGCGCCGCCCGAGTTTCCAGCGTTCGTCGGCGATAATTTGCGAAACCATACGAGCGAAAACCGGCGATTTTTTTAATCGCGGCGCTTGGCGGTATATTTTATCGTGCAACATATTCGAGGCGCCATACTCGAGAAAAAATTCCAGCGGCGAATACGCGCGGTACGCCTCGCCCCAAGCGCGGAGACTTTTATCGTCTTTTAGACGCTCCGCGTGTATCGCGTTCCATTTCGCGACTTTTTGCGGCGGGATTTTCGCGACTTCTTCGCGAGCTTTTTCGAGCCAACGCAAAAATTCCGAACAATATTCTTCGTCGGAAGAGCGTCCGGTCAAAAAATCGGCACCAATCCGCGCCGCGTCTTTCGCCAACGGCTCGATGATTTTCGGAACGTTAAACGCGGCGGATTGAATCTGCCCGGCGCACGTAAGATACTCGAGTTCGTACAACTTGCGATATTCGGCGTCGTCCATTTTCTTTTCCTTTTTACCCTTCCGCCGGCTTATAACGTTTAATATAACGCTCCAAACGCTTTCGGTAAAGCCCGGACCACTTCGGGTTTTCGCGTAAAACGGTTTCCGCTTCGGCGACGAAACGCCCGTCTTTCAATTTCGACAGCGCGTAGAACGCGTATGCCGCAAACTCCGGGTCGAGCGCGAAGGAACGCAAGTCGATTCCTTCGACAAACTTAGTAACCGGAAGGAGAAATTCGATAAATCCGCGCCGTCCGACGTCGAAACGCTCGGTCAAAATAATTTGCCGAACAAGACGAGCGAACGCCGGAGATTTTGCCAATTTTGGCGCTTTTCGCGCATATGTCTCAAGAACCTTCGCCGCGTTAATAAAGTTCAGCCTTAGCCAATCTTGCGTCGGAGTTAACTCGATTAGAATTTCCTTCTTTTCTTCCTCCGTAAAAGAGAATTTAGCGCGCCACCAGAAGTCGCGAACCTTCCTCGCCCAACTCGGAATATCTTCCTCGCGGAAATAGCGCGTCGCCCGAAGGGTTGCCTCGTAAAACGAGTCAAGCCAACAGTAAAAGCCGTCGCAGAACTCCTCGACCGAAACGCGCTCGGTCGCGAAATCCGTCCAAAGCCGAGCGACGGTCTCTAGGAGGCGCCGCTTGGTCTCTTCACTGTAAATTATCCCGCGGGTAGTAAACCACCAGTCTTTTAGCGACGCTTCGTAAACCTCTTCGTAAGTCATGCCAACGTATGCTTTAATCATCGTTTGCGTTTTCCTTTGCCCAAGATAAAACGTCCAATAAAATAGCGACCTCGTTTCGCAAAACGGCGCCCGTCGACGCTCCGTCCGCCGTTTAACGTCTATTATAACGTCGGGCGATTCGCGTTTCAAGCGGCGTTTCTCGCTTCGACGCGGCGCGGCGCCGTCGCCCGACGGAATAACGTTCGACAATACGCAAAATCAAAACCGTCCGCCGAGCCGACCGTCGCCAAACGCCGCTCGATGAAAAACGCTCGAAAACGGTTAAAATCAAACAGGCGGCGTTTCGGGGTTAGCGTCCTCGACTTGGCCGGTTTCTAGGTCGAAGATTTTTTTCTTCCCGTTAAGGTCGTTCATTCGCAGCAGAAAGCGACGCGGCGTCAACCATTGAATCGAGTGGAAATAGTTCCCAATCGCATCGTAATCGCAACGTATCGACGAGAGAAAAACGCGCTGCAAAACCTTCTTCGAACGGTATTTGCCGACGAGAACGTAAATATCGATACGGCTAACGCTCCACTCGAAATAAAAGCCGATTTTGAACGCCTTGTCGGGCGTGTAAGTCGCCTTGGGATAAATCGACTTCGGAACGTAATCGACGTCCCTAAACGCCTTAAACGCTCGACGTATCGGCTCCGCGTCCCAAGCGTAGAGCGCGCAGAGGTCGACGAGTTCGCGTTCGCACGTTTCGGCCAACATTCGGCTCTTTTCGCGATCGTCCGCCTCCAAGACGTAACGCCGAAAATCGAAGTAAGTATTGACGATAATATCGGTTAAAAATCCTTTATATTTGTCCTCGCAACACTCGAAGTAAGGCTCTTCGCCCGTCAAAACCGCGTACTTCCCGTCGACCGGCTCGTGCGGAATCAAATTGACGACAGCGGTTCCAAAACTGTTCGTCAACACTTGACGACGCAACGCGAAATGCAAAAAAGCCGTCAAATGCGTCGTTTGCCAGTTAAACTTTTGATAAAATTGATACGGATAATAATCGACTTTAATAATTGTATCGTCGACGTAAACGCAAATATTGCTCAACCACTTGCGCTTTTCCCAAGGCGTAGGGAGTTCTTGCATTTTAGACGTCCTTTCTTATTCCGAGTTTTCCGAAAGGCGCGACGCAAAGAGCCGCCGCGTTCCGGTTTAAGCGTTTGAAAAAGCGTTCCCGACGCCGCGCCGCGAAACGCTTCAAACGTTAGTATACCGCCGAGCGCAGCCGAACGCAAGCGAAAAGAAGAAGAGAAAAAAGCGGAGAAA
>JAFYQR010000042.1 GCA_017559825.1 Thermoguttaceae bacterium
AAAAAACGCCACGAACGCCCCCACGAAACGGCGGGTCAAAAAAATCGTGGCTCTTTTTGAGTTACGCGGTCGAAAAATTCGGGCAAAACTCGCAAATAATAGGTTTCCTGCGTTTTTACCGAATGACCGAGCCACTCGGCGACGACGTGCGCGGGAATGTTGTCGGCGATCCAGTCGTTTTCACAGCTAGAACGTAAATTTTGGAATGTCTTCGGCCATTTTTTCAAACCGGCGGCAAAAATAATTTTCCTGAATCCGGAATCGAACGCTTTGCGTCGATTTTCGTAAATCAAAAAATCTTCGTCTTGCGGCATAGTTTTCAAATGGGCGACCAATTCGCGCCTCAAAATCGGCGCGATCGGAACTTCCCGAACGCCGTTATTTTTGTAACGTTCCGTTTTTGGCGCGAAGACAATCAAACGCCCGGCGTCCAATTTGACCGAATCGCGAGTCAAATACATCGGTTCTTGCTGACGCAATCCGGCGAACCGCCAAAGCGCGAAGAGCGTTCGCCAATTTTGAGACGGGCAAGCGGCGAAAATCCGCTCCGCCCAATCGGCCGGAACCTGAAAGTCGCGCGCTTTGTTCGAAGTCGAACCGCGAGCGACCGCCAAGAACGGATTCTTTGCGGCGTATCCGCGCTCGACGCTCCAAGCGCCGAACGTTCTCAAACCGGCGATCGTGTTGGCGACCGTCGTTCGGGCGTATCGTTTCGTTAGTTCGTCGCGAAACTCTTGAATCGCTTCCGGAGTCAGTTCGTCGAAACGAATCGCCTCCGGAAAGTAAGCGCGAAACCGAGCGAAGACGACGAACATATGCGTTTGCGTCGAAGGCTTGACCGTCGAACTTTTCGCCGCTTGGAACGTTTGCCAAACGTCGACGACCCTCGAAGCGCCGCGAGCCGGGCTGAAACCGAGCGCGACAAACCGCTTCAACAGGTCGGGCGGCGCCGACTCGAAGTAAAGCCTCGTTTTCCGGTCGAGCGGTTCGTCGAGTTTTTTCGCTCGAAGAAAACCCTCGACGGCGCTTTTAGCGTCTTCGGCGTCGCGGCGCGAGTAAGCGGCGTCGAGGAAAATTTTGACCTCTTGCCCTCCAAGCCTAAAACGAACGACGCGCGAAATTCCTTTTTGGGTTCTTCTTTCTTCAATGTAAGCCATTTTCGTCTCCTTGTGGAACGAAAGGGCTTATTCCGTAGCGCCGAACTTTACCGAATCGCCGCGCTTGGCGTCAAGCGCAATTTCGAGAAGGTCGCGCGGAATCAGCCATTTTCGTCCGACTTTTTTTCCGGGAACGAGCCCTCGTTGAATCCATTTTCGGAGCGTCGGTTTTGAAGTTCGCAGCAGTTGGGCGGTTTCGTCGAACGTCAAAAAATCGGGACGACGAGCGGCGCGTTCTATCCTGTTCATTTTCAATTCCTTAGGTTGGCGACCGCGCGAACGCGTCGCGCGGTCGAAGTTAAAAGAAAAGCGTTAAACGCTTGCGATTACTCGAATTCGAACGCTTGCGATCGTTGGTCGAAAACGTCGAAAAGAGCTTCGCGTTCGTCGTCGGTCAAGTCGCCTTGTCGGCAAGCGGCGTCGATTTCGGCGCTTACCGATTGCAGTTCGTCGAACGACATCGCGTCGACAAGCCGCTTACGAAACGTTTCGAAGGGAGACGCGCCGAAAAGTTCGCCGTTTCCTCCGCCGACGCTAACAGGTTGAACCGACGGCGGTTGCGGTTCCTCGGACGTCGTTTTCGCGCCTTTCGACTTCGCGCTTTTGGAAGCCGAGAGCGTTTTCTTCGTCGCAAGCGCCGCCTTGACTTTTTCGGTCGCCGACGGCGCCGCGTCCGTTTCCGGCGTCGGCTCGAACCAGTCGGACGGCTCGCTCATACCGTCGCGAAGCGAAGCGTAAATTTCGCGCAAACGAAGGTATTGCGCCGGGGCGATCGCGTCGATGCGGCGACCGAGTCGCGCTTCGATCGCTCGTTTCGTAACCCCAAAGGATTCAAAGGATTCGACGAGGCGAAGAAGCCCCTCCGGCGTAACGTCGCACTTGGAAATCATCGTTTTTTGACACTGCTCGACCGCGGCGTCGACGACGTCGCCCGGAATGAGCGCGAGAACGCAATTCCGCATTCGACGCGCGGCGCTGTTGGCGAGGAGTTCGTAAAGGTCGCGTTCGTCGGTGATTCGGTTGCGCCCTTTCTTCGTCGACCGATAATGCGGAACGAAAAAGAAGAGGGTTTTCAAAACGTTCGTTTCCTTATCCCAAGCAAAGGCGCGGACTTTCGACATATCGTCGAGCCGTTCCATTTCGTTCCAACCGCATTCGATATTGCACCAGTTCCGCGCGATTTCCTCCGCCAAACGAATCGACGGCCCGGAAATATTCGAACCGCCGCGCGAGTACGCGTAGACGGCGACGCTCGCCAAGCCGGGACGTTGACAAGCTGTCAAAATCCTGTCCGTCGCTTGGCGTTGATCGCGCGGAAACTGTTTCGCCAAGTAGATTTGCGCTTGCATTTCGGCGACTTCGCGCGAAACGATTTGGGCGGTCGAAATGTTCGACGCGCCGCCTTGCGCGAGCGGGGCGCCGAACGGATTTTGGACGGTCGCGCTTTCGCCGACGGTCGCGGTTCCGGTTTCAAAAGTTTGTAAGTCGTTCATTGGTAAACTTTCCGTTTGTTGACTGTGAAGTGAAAAAGAGCGGGGAAGATTCGACGCTCGGCGTTCTCTAAGCGTCGAACCGTTGACAACGCGTTAAACGGCAAGGTTTAAGCGTCGGCGTATTTGAGCGATTTCGTTTCGAAGCGTCGAACGCCCGGAACCGTTTTCGCGAAGCGTTCGAGCGTTTCGGCGGACGGTTTCAGTTCGTCGACGACGGCGCGGTAATCGACGCGGCGCGAGTCCTTGCAACGTTTCCAAGTTACTTTGCCGTAATTGTCGGAAAAGATTCCGTCGCGTTCGCCGATCGCAAGTTTAAGCCGCGTCTCGACTTGCTCCAACGCGGCCTCGGCTTCGAGCTTGGCGTTTTTTGCGTCGAGATACTCGCGCATTAACGCTTCTTCGGCGTCGGTCGCTCGTTCGATCGGCGCGACGTTCGCCGGAAACCGTTCCGCGACCCAACGTTGCGTCGTCGGGTCGGCGCGCTCCATCTCCGGCGGATTTCCCGGAACGACGTAATTTTCCCAAAAATCGACGGCGCTTTCGACGAGCGCGTCGTAAAGTTCGGCGTCGAAAGCGATTTGATACTCGCGATAAGTTCTCATCGCGCCTTCCGAATCGAGAAAAGCGACCGCCAAACGCCAATCGTCGAGGCCCGCAAGTCCCGCGTACCATTGACATTGCAGCAAGTAATGTTTCGGGACGTCGTCGGTTCCTTCGGCGCCCCAAACGCGCATATTGGCGACGTTCGCCGTCTTGATTTCGAGTCCGGCGAGGAGCTTTTCGCCGCTCGAATCGTAAAGAAGCCGGTCGGGGCGCCCGATCAAAAATTCGTGTCCGCCGTGAACGTAAAGTTCCGGCTCGTCGGTTTTACGTCGATTGCATTCGACGCGAAATTCAGGACGGCCCGCCTGAAAAATCGAGGCGACGACCGGCTCGTAGCGTCGACCGCGAGCCATCGCAACATTATCCGGCGTCGCGCCGACTTCGCCGCGAATCTTCAAGTAAGTCGAAAGCGCGGTTTCCCAAGGGTTAAGTCCGACGATCGCGCTGATCGCGGTTCCGCCGATTTTTCCGAAGTCAAGGTCTAAGTCCTTTTTAACGTCTTTTTTAACAATCATTTAACTAGCCCCCCTTACCCCCCCCCGTCGAAAAGTCGCGAACTCGCGCGTTGGCGACCTTTCGTCGAGGGGTGAAAATTTGTAAATTTCAACGACCGCGCCGCCGCCCGGAATCGGATCGCAGGCGATCGCCGTAACTTTTCGAGCGATTTTGTCGTCGCGCCAAAATCCGACTTTTGTGAGCGCGTCGAGCGTCGGTTTTATCCTGTTGTCGACGTCGTAACCTCTTTTGGTAGGCGGATATAGCTTGATAACGACTTCAAGGTTTTCGTCGCCGAGAACGCGCGGCGAACCTTGCTTCCAAAGCCAAATTTTCGATTCGTCGACGAAGCGTTTGTACTCTTTTGCAAGGTATAAACCGCGCGAACCTCGGAGGTTGCGCCAAATTTTATTCGCCGACGGCGGCCAAGGCAGAAAGATTTTCATCCGCGTCGCCTTTTCCTTTTTCTTTGCGGTCTTGCGCCAAGTCATAGCGGTCGCGGAGTTTAAACGCGTCGCCGATTTTGGGCCGCTCGTTCAAAATTCGGCAAATTTCGAAGAGCAGGGCGGGCGGCAGGCAGTTGATTTCCGAGAACACGCGGTCGCCCTTGCTGAAGTAAAAGTCCGTCGCTTCAAGGATTTCGACGTAAATGTCGTAATCCTCTTCCGGGAAACGAGCGAGTCGCGTTTCGATGAATTCCGCGATCGCTCGCGTGTCTTCCCGCAAAATTTCCGTTCGACCGTCGAGCATTTTCGGTTGGCAAATCATTGTCGTTTATTCCTTTATCTTGGATTGTTGTTGTTTGTTGTAGCGCTTGACAACGCCGCGTCAAACGGCGTCCCAATTTTCGAACCCTTGCCGAACCGCTTCGAGCGACTCGACTTGAAGGCGCGTAACGGTTTCCGGCGCCCGATAGAATTGTTCGCGAACGCTCGCAAACCATTCTTCGTCGAAGCCTTCCCAAACGCCGCGAGCGATTCCGGCGTCGATTTCGTCGATCGTTTGGCGAATCGCGTCGAACTCGTCGGGCGAAATCGGCGCGTTTTTGTCGTCGACAACCGTTTGACTTTCAACGGTTTGCGTTTCGTTCGTTTCGTCGGATTTTTCGTCGTCGTTCGTCTTTTTGAGCGCGGTTTCGACCGGCTTTTCGACGCGCTTGACGCAACGCCGATAAGCGTCCGACTCCCAAAACTTGTCGAACTGCTCGGCCAACTTTTCAACGAACGCGGGACCGACGCCTTTAATCTTTTTGCGTCCGGAAGTCAAGTCGTTCAAGAGGTTGGAGAGTTCGCCGACGGTCGCGTCGATCTCCAAGCCGAGCTTCTCGAACTGCGAGTCGGTCAAGCGAAAATGTTCGTCGACGCGATACGACGCCCAGTCGTTCGAAATTTCGACGTCCTGCGACGACGCATAGACGACGCCCGCCGGTTCGCTTTTGCGTTCGAGCGCCGCCGCGTTCGCTTCCGCAAAGTCAAGCAGGGGGCGGGGTTCCGCGTCGCGGGCGTAATTGCTGACAAGCTCTTCGAGTTCTTCGCGGAGCCGCTTCGTTTCGCGTCCCCAATGCGCCGACGCTTCTTTCGCCGCCTTCAACGCTCGCAAAAGTTCCTTCGAACGCGCTCGAAACTCTTCTCGCGCCTCGACTTCCGAAACGAGCCGTTCGCGGCTCCAATTTTCGACGGCGTTCGTTCTTTGCGTCTGCTCGACGATTTCGCCGACCGACGAAACGACGGGAACGGGCGAAGGCGCGTCCGCTTTCGGCGCGTCGCAAACGTCGGCGCCGTCGTCAGTTGCGTTCGCGTCGACGTCGGTTTCCAAAACAGTTTCGTCGAGTTCCGCGACGTCGTCCAAGTCGTCTTCGTCGTCGTAATAGTCGCCGTCTTCTTCTTCGTCGTCGTAATAATCGTCTTCGAAATCGTCGTCGAGCGGTTCCGCAAGCGCGTTTTCAATTTCAACGTCGAGCGTTTCGTTTTGTTTAAGCGTCATTGTTTAAGTCCTTTCGATTCTTTGGGTTGAGATTTTCGTTTTTGCGCAAGTCGCCGGAGTTTTTCAAGGCGTGTCGCAAGAATTTAACTCTGTTGACATTGCATCGCTTTTTCGAGCTTTTCGACGCGTTCGCTCAACTCGAAAATCAACTCTTGCAAGCCTTTAAGTTTCTCGATATTGCGAAGCGCGCGTTCGTTTTCGTCGATAAAATGACCGAGAAAAGGAAGCGCGTCTTCAATATTGGCGGCGGCTTTGGTCAAATTTTTCGCCGTTTTCCTAATATTGGCGGCTGCAAATTCCAAATACTCGCCGACCGGCGCGAGATGAATAAACTTCTCGCCGTCGCCGCCGTCTCGGTCGACGTCGTCCGACTCGAATTCGATGCGTTTCATTTTGCTTTTCTGCTTTCGTAAGACGTTGGTTAATAAGGAATAACGTCGCGGTTGAACGTAAGGGACGCAAGCCGATGATTGACGGCGTTCTCTTCGGCGATCGTAACGCGGGCGTCGCACATCTCGACGATGCGCCCGAGAAGCGCTTCGCCGCAAGGCGATTCCGCGACCATTCGACGCGGCGTCGTTTCCGTTGTAAGTATCAGCGGCAAACGGGTTTCGTACCGCCGCTTAATCAACGCTTGCGCGACGTGTTCCTCGAATGAGTTCGCTTTCGGAACGACGTCGAGGAAGTCGTCGACAAGGAGTAGCGGCGCGTTCGTCGCTTTCCGAAAACTTTTTTCGAATTCGACGGCGTCGTAACGGAGCGCGGCCAGACGACGAACGAAGTCGCCGTATAACAACGTTTGCGCTCGAACCGGACGTTCGCGAGTCGTCAACGCGTCGACGATGCCGAAGGCTTGCGTCGACTTGCCGCTTCCGGTCTTCCCGAAAAAAGCGATCCAGTTGCGCCGCGAACGCGCGATTTTGTCGAAGTTAGCGACGTATTCGCGGGCCGGCGGTTCGAGTTCGCGCCGTTCGAAATAGGGCAAGCCCGCTTCCGCGCGGTAACGTTTGCGACGTTCTTCGTCGACGCAAGCGCAACGTTTGGCGCCGCCGTTTTCGAAAACATAACCCGAATCGTTGCAACGCTTGCAGACGATTCGCGCGTCGTCGTTCTCCTCCGTTGGCGACGCGGCGTCATTCGCGTTTTGAAAATCGCGAAAAGTCGTACTTAGCCCCAAAGGCGACGTCGCGTCGTTGCGCGGCGCGATTCGGGGCGGCCCGAGCGTCGAGTTCATTTTCTTTCTCCTCCTTCGCGATCAACCGTTGAATATTTTCCGGTTTCAACGCGTCTCTTAAAAGCCAAGGGAACTTGTCTAACCGCGCCGTTTCAAAGGCTTTGCGGAACGTTTGCAGGTCGCCGTATTCTTCCCAAGCGCGCTTTGCTCGTTCGTGCGACACGGCGTCTAATTGTAAGCCGCGATACCGCTGCTTCGTCGTTCCGAAATACTCGTTCCAAAGCGCGATCAGTTCGTCGGCGGGATAGGGCGGGGACTCGAACGACGCGACGTCGTCCGTTTCTTCCGCGTTCGATTCGAAGACGTCGGGCGCGATTTCCGGCGCCGCGTCCTTTGGTTTTGCGTTTTCGCAACCGATGGTATTTTCCGGTTTGCGTTCGTTCGTTTCTTGCGTCGTTTCGGTCGGCGTCTCCGACGCTTCATTTTGTCGTTCGACGTTTTGCGACTCGGCGTCAAGCGTCGGCGTTTCGGACGTCGCTTGCGCTTCCTCGCGTTTGCGTTTGCGCGCTTCGGCGCTCGCTCGACCCGCTTCGCGTCGGACTTCCGAAATTTCTAAGCGACGACTAATCCTTTTCTCGCAACGTTTATTGAGCGCCGTCGAGAAAAAACGCGACCCGTCTTCGCTGAACTCGAAGAGCCCGAAATCGCGAACGACGCTCTCGACGAGCGCCGCGCGTTCGCGCATAACCCAAGCGAGCGCGGCGAAATCCGTTTCGAGTTCGAGCGTTTCGGCGCAATGAAGCCGTTCGATCAGCCGCCAGTACACGCCGTAACCTCGCGAACCGTGTTTGCGCAAAAGCGCGACGCATTTCGGGTCTTCGTCGGCTCGATTGTCGTGCGGGAAAAACATTGTCGCGCCCTTTGTAAAACGTTGCGAAGGAATTGGTTAGGTTGCGTCTAAGCGGCGCGTCGACCGAAACCGGCGCTTGCCGCGTTCTCTTTGACGAGGTTCCGGAACTCGCTCAAAATTTGCGAAACGCGCGACTCGCTAAGCCCGAGCCCGACGCCGACGCTTTTCATCGTTTCGCCGTCGACGTAGTAGCCTAAATAGCATAAACGAACGGTTTGCGACGCTTCTTTGAGCGCTTTTTCGACGGCGGGAGCGAACCGCGCCGCGATCGATTCGCGCCGAACGGCGTCGCGCCAAATGCGAACCGACGTCGCGTCGAGAACGGACGCGTTTTCGCCTTCGCCGAAAAGCTCCTCGTCGACGTTCGAGACGTGTACGAAGCGCGGCGAGGGATTTTTGCGTCGCCAACGCGTCGCGGCTCGGAACCGGTCGAGCATCCGGAAATAGACGCGTTTCGTTAGGTAACCTCTTATTTGGCCGTCAGTTCGGGCGCGGTCGAACTCCTGTTCGAGAAGCGTTAAGCAAGCGTCTTGAAACAGGTCGTCGTAATCGACGTTCGCGCCTTTCGCGGCGAACCGGCGGGCGACCGTTTTCGCGACGTCGGCGTAACGTTCAAATTCTTGTTGCGTCATCTTGCGTGATTGTTGGGGTTGCGTGGGTTGCGGGCGGCGTTTCGAAGGTCGCGTTTAAGGAAGCGCGACGTCGGGAAACGGAGGAAGAAACCGCGGCGGCGGTTAGACCGACGCGGCTTGCGGAACGCGGTCGTTCCGATAGTAATTTGTTTAACGGTGGTAAGTTGCGTCGCGGTTAGTAGGCGAAGCGAATCGTCCAAAAGCCGAAACCGCGGTTGTCGAAGGCGTAGGAGGCGGCGGCGCGACGGTACGGGCCGAGCATAACCGTCATATGACCGCCGGAGGTGAACCAACTCGCGAACGCTTCGTCGATCGTGCGACCCGGCGCGCAAATTTCGGCGTATCTTCCGTTGTCGTAATGGAAGCAATAGCCGCGTTTAGCCATTCGAAGCGAGTGAGTTCGGCAACCGGCCAACGCGTTTTTTTCGAACGCGACCGCGCGGCGTCCGTTCCAGCGACGAACTTCGTTCAAGCGGTCGAAGAGGGCTTTTTCGGTCGCGCCCATCCCTTCGAGTTCGGCGTCGACTTGGCGCGAAAATTCGAGCGCGTCGCAACTCGCGGGCCCGCAAGGACTAACGACGGTTGTCGCTTCGCCGCTTTCGCTCGTTTGCTCGACCGCGGTTTCGGCTTTCGGGGTTTCGACGGGCGATTTTTCGAGCGTTTCGCCGCTTTCTGTCGCGGTTTCCGACTTCGTTTCTTCGACGTCGCAAGTTTCGGCGTCGCAGGCGTTTTGCGCGCAAGTTTGAGTCGAGCAAGACGCGGCGTCGCATACTCCGCAACGTCTTGCGACTTCGGCGTTTCGGTAAGCGCCGCAACGTGAAGCGTCGACGTTGCAAGCGCCGGAGGAACAAGCGGCGTTCCAGTCGCCGACTCCGTAAGCCGAACCGTAAGAGTTATCGCAAACGTTCCAGCCGCAACGGTTAGCGGAGCGCCAACAGCCGCCGAAGAGTCCGCCGAACGGGCGCCAACATTGGGCGAACGAGACGGACGGCGCGGCGAAAAGCGCGGCGGCGAGGAGGGCGAGCGTCGTTTTTTTCCAAATTTTCTTCGTGTTGAACATCGTGTTTTCCTTTCGTAAAGGTTGAAAATTTTTAAGGTTAAGAGCGGTCGTTTTCGCGTCGCGGAGCGGAGCGTTTCGGGGGCGGCGTCGGTTCCGGACGAAGCGCGAACTCGGCGAACTCGCGAACGCGCGCTTCAAGGTCGACGCGGCGTCGGCGTTCGTCCGCTAGAAGTTCTTGCGTCGATTGAAGTTCGCGCCGCAACGCGTCGGCTTCGCTCGGCTTCTTTTCCGGTTTCGGTCGCAGGAGCCGACCGACGAAATTTTCGATTTCTTCGCGAGCGACGACCGTTTCCGGCGGCGCTTCAAAACCGAGCCTAACGCGCTTGCCTTCGACGTTTAAGACGACGACGCGGATATCCGGGCCGATTTTGACGCTTTCCTGCGGACGGCGGGACAACGTTAACATAACGATTCCTTTCTTTTGACGCGGTAATGGTTTAGGTTAACAAAAAGCGACGGCGCGAAAGTTCTCTTCGGCGAGCGTCGCGGCGGCCGCTTCCCAAGGCGACTCGACGTCGCGCGACGTCGGGCGCCCGAATTTTCGAGCGATCGCGTCGAGGAAAGCGGAGCCGAGGAAGTTGTAACACTTTTGACGACAGTAACTTTCGTTCGAGTCTTTCCACCAAGGAAAGCCGCTTTCGTTCGGCCCGGCGACCCAAAGCGTTTCGAACGTCGTCGCAAACTCCGGCGCCGCGTCGGTTTCGAGACCGGGCAAGACGAGGAGCGAGTTTTTAATCCGCGTCGCGTTCGGGCCTTTCGAGACTCGCAAAACGCCGCTTCGGAATTTCCAAACGACGTTCGGAGCGCGGTTTAGGCCGACGCGACCGAGTTCGACGCGCTCTTCGGCCTCGACGAAAAGGCGGTAAAGGGCGTCGGCGACGGCGCGTCGATTTTCTTCGGTTGGGAGTTGGTAAATCATTGGCAAATATGGGTTAAGTTTGACGGTTGGCGGCGCTAAAACGCGTCGCGGGAAAGCGGAAAAAGGCGTCGTTTCGGAGTCGAACCGAAATGACCGGATTAGGAATCCGGCGTTTTGCCGTTAAACTAACGACGCTCTAACGTCCGAGCTAAGTCGCCCGTCCTATCGGGTTACGCGTCGACCGTTTCGCGGGCGAAGACGCTTGGGCGGTCGACCCAAAGCGATTTCAACCAAGTCTTGCGGTCGCTTGCGTCGACGATTTTCGACCAAAAACGCCCGCCGAGTTTCGCGTATTGGCGACAGAACGTCCCGTATTCCGGTTCCGTTTCCGTCGCTTGAACGACGCCGCCAAACGACGCGATTTCAACGCCTTGCGCCGCGATACGGTCGATCGCGTTCGCGAACTCGCTTTCGCCGATCTCTTCGACGGGACGGTCGAGGTAATGACGTCGGATCGCCGCTTTATGTTTCTTCGTTTCGGCGACGGTCAGCGTCGCGTTTTCGCGTTGAAACGTCGGTTCGTAAACCTCGCGATATTGCGGGTTGAAGCGCAGGAAGTCGCGGGCGTTCGCGGCGGCTTGTCGCGTGCGAAGGCAAGCGTCGGCGAAGGTCGACGGGACGTCGTCGAGCGTTGCGGCCGGAAAGAAGTAAAACGGGTCTTCGACGGCGAAAACAACGTATTTCATCGCGCGGCGCCTCGCTTAACGTCTTGCGGTTCTTCGTCTTCGGCGTCTTCTTCGTTGTTCTCCTCGTCATCTTCGTCATCGTCTTCGGCGTCGCCGAAGAAGGTTTCGCGACCGAGAATATCGCGGGCGAAGTCGTCGAGATCGAGGACGTCGACGGAAAGTCGCCGCGCCTGGAAGGGCGACAGGGGGGAAATCGCTTCGAGCATCCGAGTTTTCAGCGCGGCGACGGCGCCGTTCGCGGCGCAAAGTTCGCTCGGCTCCAAATCGGCGTTTTCGCAGTGAAGGCAGGTATTGCCGAGAAGTTCCAACGCCTTTAATTTCATCGCGTTAAATCCTTCGCGGTAAGAGCGCGCGGCGAGTTTCGCGGCGTCGTTTTCGGTCGTTTGCATCGTTATTTTTCCTCCGTTGGGTTGGGTGTGAAACGTTTGAACGAGGGTATGAGACTTATTCGGCGACGAGCGTTTCCGGGGGAACGGCGACCGGTGTTTCGGCGTCGGGTTCCGTTTCCGACTCGACGCAAGCGCCGCGATCGCGGAAGTTCGGGAAGACGTTTTCGGCGATTTTGAACCCGGCGACGACCGAGACCGGCGCGACGAGTCCGCCGACGCCGACGAAAATAACGACGGCGGCGATATTTTGCAACATTTCGACGACAAATTTTTTCATTCCGATTTTCCTTTTCTTAAAGCGTTGATGTTGAAGTCGATGCGTTAAATTTCTCGGGCGACGATTTCGATTCGCGCGTCCGATTGCGATGGAGAGTCGTAATCGACGACGGCTTCGGAAACGAACGCGAAGGCGCCGTTAAACGCGGTTTCTTCGCGAACGAGCGCGGCGACTTTCTTCATAAGCGCCCGCGTCGTCTCGTCTTCCGAACGTCGGCGCGCTAAAACGGCGATGTGAAGGACGCTTTCGACGCCTTCCGGAACCTTCGCTTCGGCGAGTTGAATTTCTCTCTTAGGTCGTTTTCTGAAAAGCATTTATCGTTTCTCCTTTCTTGGTTTTTTCCGTCGGTTGCGATCGTTAGTTTGGGATGTCGCAACGAGCGAAGCGTCGTTCGGCGAACGCGGCGATCTCGAGGTATTCGTCGCGCAACATTTCAAGTCGGGAAGCCTCGTCGGTTGCTTTAAGTTGTTGCAAAAGATGAATATGCCTGCCGTAATCTTCTTGAAGCCTGTCGAGGAATTCGTCGAGCGTTCCGTTGAAACAACCTGCGGCGACGCCGATTTGAGCCGGTTTTTCAGCGCGATAAAATGTAACGAAGCTATTGTTTTGACCGATGGGCCCGCATAACAAATAATCGCGTTCGCTTTGCGCGCGAGCGCCGACGCCAAGTCGCGCCAAACCGGGAATTTGCACGGCGCCGACGATTGCGTTATTGTCAACGACGACGTCGCAAAGTATTGCGGCTCCAATGATTTTAGCGTTGCCGCTAATGTGCGAAACTCCGAAGACAACCGCGTTTTCGTCGATAACCGCGTTTTCGCGAACTCTGGCCAAACCGCGAACGATAGCGTTGCCGCAAACTTTGGCGTCGCCGAGGATACAAGCGTCTTCGTAGACTTTGGCTTCGTCGGCGACCCATGCTAAACCTTCGTGCGACAAGTTGTATTCGCTTCCGATCCAGCCGCCAAGCGTTCCGGCTTTGACGTCGCCGAAGTCGCGAACGGCGCGAATGCGACGGAGCGTTGGAAACCCAAGGCGTTCGTCGACTTCGTCGGTAAATTCGTATTTGGGCGGCATTGCATTCTCCTATTGATATTGAACGAGTTGGAATGTTGCGTCGAGTTGTGGAAAACTCGACGAGGCCGCGTCTCGGAGTCGAACCGAGCCCGTCGTCGAATGGGGAAAACGACGGTTCCGCTCGCGGCGTTACGCGCGGTAACGTCTCCGCGCCCGGGTTGCAGTTGTCGCTGGTCTAACGGTCGGACGTCCGGGTCTAACGCGTTCCTTACGGCTCTGTTACGTCGAAGCAAACGGGGCCCGAAGGGTAACCGCTTTCCCGGTTTTGTTTTGAACGAGGGCGCCGGGACGCGAAAAGCCCTCAAAACGCCCGACGCCGCTTCCGACGCCGGGAGTCGGTTCAAAAAAGCGTCAAACTTCCGTTCGCGTGGACTAAATCGACGCTCCAAGCGGACTCGCAACGACGAAATCCCTTAGGCGGGGCGAACGTAAACCAGTTTGGCGACTTCAATAACTTGCCGACAATCCGCGAGGCTTTGCGTTTGGGAACGAAGTAAATTTCGCGGAGGAACGCGACGTCGGCGTCGACGACGTAAACGCCTTTCAGTACGGCGCGTACGCCGTTGTAGCAACCCGACGAAACGACAACGCACCGGCGGACGTTGGGGGTAATCTGCCGCCCGATTTTGCCGCGTCGTTTAAAAGCGCAGATCTCCTGTTGGAGGTCGCTCCAAGTCCAAGCGAAATCGCGGAAAAATCGGCGGCGTTCTCGGCGCATAAATTTCGCGAGCGGCTTCGACTTAATAGGAATTGAAATCGAGTCGGGCGCCCAAAGAGCGGAGGCGCGGGACTCCGCGACGTCGCGGCGTTCTTTTTCGTCGTTCATTGTTGTTGCTCCGTCTCGCCTTCAAATTCCGCCGTCGCTTCGAGCGTTTTGCCGTCGGGAGTCGTAACGTTAACGATAATCGGCGGATAGCGGTGAGTTGTTGGGCAGGTAAATTGGCTATTCGTCGCCTGGACAACCCCAATCGCTCCCGCAAAGCAAACCCAACCGACGAGCGCGCCGATTGCAGCAAGCGCGAAGACGAGGACAAAAAGACTTGTGCCCAATCCCAAAACGAGAAAGCCTAAATTCTTTAAAAACTGCATAACCGGTTCTCCTTTAAACTTGATTCCCAACCGTTCGGCGACGTTCAGTCGAGCGAGCGCCAATAGAACGCGGCGTTCGCGGCGACGATCAGCTTAATCGCTTGAAACGGAACGCTTTCGGGCGGAACGTTCGGGAAGACTTTTTTCGCGATTCGTTGTTGGTAATCGCCCGCGACGCGGCGAATTTCGTCTTTGCAAGCGAGGTCGATCGTCGGAGCGTCTTCGTCGTTGGCGTCGCGTAGCGTTTCGGCGGCTCGATGGAGACGCGCGACGGTTTGGATTCGAGCGTCGTACTCGCGGGCTTCGTGCGGGGCGAGGATATTTTGCATTTGGGGAAACTCCTTAACAAGTTGGGAACGATGAAGTTAGAACGGACAGCCGACGATCTTTCGAGCGTCGAGCGCGACGGCGACGCCCGCGTCGAAGAGGCCCGGCGCGACGTGCGCGGCGGCGTATTCCGGGAGGACGACCGTTTCGAGGTAAAGCGGCTTGTTGAACTGCGCGCCGACCGCTTGGCAAGCGACGTAAAAGCAGACGTCGGCGGCTTTATACTCTTCTTCGCTCCCGCCGACGTTGAGACCGTCGACGTGTCGAAGCAGCTCGACGGCGACGTTCAGCGCGGCGCGGTACTCGGGGGAATCGAGCGCGAGTTTGGGAGCGTCGAGACGGTTCGAATCGTTTGCGTTTTTACTTTGGTTTTGGCGTTTCATTGTTCGCTATCTCCGTGCGGTTGTTGATGTTGGGTAAGGAAAGGGAACGACCGGTTCAAGCCCTTCGGTCTGCCAACGTCGGGGCAAAGCGAGCGTCGCGAAAACAACAAACGCGGGCTCGTTTTTTTGTCAACCGGTCGTTCTTGTGGGAAAGCCCCAAGCCGGTCGCGTCTGCCAAAACGCTTGCGGCAACGCGAGTTTTGAAAGAGAGTGCCAAAATCAAAACCGCGTCTCGTCGGGCTTGTGAAAAAGGCGAGTCCGAGCCCGTCGCGAGCCCAATCGCTTCGGGTGTTTCGTCGCGCGTCGAACGAAGGAGACGCGGCGGCGAAAGTTTGTCGACTCGCCAAACGGCGACCGATCCTAGCTTATCGGCGGGCCAACGCCTTTAAGCGTCGACGCTTGCGGCGGAACACGAAGCCGCGTCGCGTCGGGGTTGTCGATCGGTCGCCTTGTTGGGCCTTTCTAATCTTGGAGCAGTCAAAACGGCGACCATACCGTTGACATATATTTCTACTAATTCCAGTAGCTTAGGATTCGTCTCTTTAATGGTGCGGATTTTTTGAGCAATTTTAAGGTCGACCTTCGACATTATTTCTCCTTTCTAAGGGAACGACCGGTTCAAGCCCTTCGGTCTGCCAACGTCGGGGCAAAGCGAGCGTCGCGAAAACAACAAAACGCGGGCTCGATTTTTTGTCAACCGGTCGTTCTTGACCTCCATGTCAATAATAATACAGGAAATTGACTATATGTCAAGAGCGCTTTGAAAAAATCTTTTTTTCTTGACATTCAGTTAATTTTTATTAGAATAATGAAAAGGAGGAATCGTTATGATTCAAAGAATAAAAACCGTTTTTTTCGAGCTTGGCGTTTCTCAAACGTCGGCTTCTGAAACGCTTGACGTTGCGCCGAGTTACCTTTCGCGTATTATGAACGGTAAGCAAGAGATTAACGACGCTTTTGTTTGGCGTTTTTGTTGCAAGTTTAAAGTAAACGAGGATTGGTTGCGTTCTGGAAAAGGAGAAATCTTCATTCCTCAATCGCGCGAAATTGACGAAAACGACGTTGCGGAACGATATTTGCTTAACAAAATTGATTCGTTGCCGCCCGACGTCAAAAAACAAGTATTGCGTTTTTGCTCAAAGTTGCTCCAAGATCAAGCGAAAAATTTTTGACTTGATTCTTCAAACCGCGACAACGCAAGCCGTCGCCGACGAACTCGTTCGGCGTTTCGATTAACCTTTAACCATCGCCCTTCCGCTCCGTAGAGCTGCCACTTTGCGGCGCGGATTAACTCTAAAACAACAAAATGACGGAAGAAAAACGTAAAGTTGATACGTATTTTACACGGATAAACGATACTCTTAGGGAGCATGTCTATTTGGCGACGCTTGTATTTACGATTTTTGGACAAATGAGTCAAGTTGGCGGGGCGATTTTTACGAAACATACGTATTTTTTTAATATTGCGTCTTTTATTTTGGGATTGCTGGCCATATTTTTTCTATTCGCCGGTTTTGGAAGAGATCTTTGGGAGATTGTTTCCGAAATGATAAATGCGAAAAAATATAAAAAAATATGCTCGGAAATGCCGGAATTCTTGGCTTATATTTTAGAAACAGTTACGTTTAGAGGAAGCGTAATTTGTTTTCAGCAATTAGGAGGAAACGAGCCGGACGAGAAACAAATTTTCAATCTTTCGATATTTGCGGCACGGAATAAACTCACGCCGAATCTAGCGTTACCAGAATCGCAAAGTGATTGGACTTATTCATGTTGCTGGCAAGAATTACAACCTGCGTTACTACTGTTTTGCAAGGCGAAGGTTATCGAACCGGAAGATTTGTCGGCAAAAACGCTTGTACATAAATTAAAAAACGAAGAACAAGTTGAATTACCTAAATGTGGAGAGTGGGACGCCTCGGCAAAAAAAGCGCGTTATATGTTTAATTTAACGACGTTTGGCGAAAATTTCGCAAAGTATTACCGGCGTTATAGCGCAAAATAAGATTTCCGTCGCCGACGCGCGGTTCAAGAAAGGTGCCGGATTCCGCGATTATTAAGATGGTGCATACCTTCGGCGCTTCGCTTGACTATCTAAAAACCGGCGAAGGCGAAATGTTCGCATCGACGTCGCCGGAGTCGACGTCGAACCTGCCGTTGCCGTTCGAGTACGCGCAAGCGCAAGGGTGCAGCGAGACGATCAGCCGCCTCTTCGCTCGTTATTGCGCGTTGCCGAAGGACGGTAAAGAAGCGTTCGAAAAAATTGTCGACGCGCTTCTTGTCGGGAAAACCGTCGCGCCGACTCCGACCGGTTCGCGGATCGTCGTCAATAACGCGACCTCCGAACGCGGCGACGCCGTGATTAACCAGATGGTTAGAAACTAACCCCTAAAACCGTTTTGTAAATCTGCCAATTTGTAAAACGGAAATCTTAAAAGAGAGTGCAAGATGAACTTGAAATACGTCGGGAGCGTTACGCTCTCGCTGGTCGCCGTCGCGTGTATTGCGCTCGGCGTTGGGTATAACGCGTCAACTTTGGGAAGCGACGGCGCCAAGGTCGACGCCGCGCAAGAACCGCCGTCGCCAAACGCAACCGCGCAACCGGAAACGTCGCCTGCGGAAGAAGCCGCGCAAGAACCGCCGTCGATAAACGCAACCGCGCAACCGGAAACGCCGCAAATAGGAACCGCAGGAGTTGTACAGCAAAATAATGCGGAAATTGCTACAAATTCAGCGGCTCGTTCCTTCGGCGAGACGATAGGCGAGGGGGTAGCGAACCTAGCGCTTAAAGCTATCGTACTCTTAATCGGGATAATAATGAGTGTTTTCTGGAAAAAGATTTGGAATCTATGTAAACGCATAACTACTTCTATAAAGAAGGTTGTCAGTTCCGATTCATCTTTGCAACCGCCGTTTGACATTTCGCAACTTTCCTATAACGCCGTCGAGTTAATAGTCGCGACATTGTTGAGGCAAGCGAAACTGCAACGCCGAGCTTTGGGACTTTACTTTTGGTCGGACGAAGGAAACGAGGAGATTTTTAATAGCGATTTTACCGGTGAAGAATATGTAAGTTTCACCATTGTTTTAAAGGAGTTGGGCGACGCTCGATTATTAGACTTTGACGGTGAGTTTTACGTTCCTACGGAGTTCGCTCAACAAATGAAAGTCGCGTTAATTGAACGCGATAATCGTCGACTTTTTGAACTGAAACCAGAGCCAAAAGAATGGGAAGAAATCTTCAAAGAAGCTAAGAGCGACGATGCTTGGATTAGTTTTAATTGTGATTTGAGAGAGATAAACGTCAGTGTTACGATTCACACAAATCATAAAGATATTCCAACAACAATTTTGATACTGTTGATAAGCCATTATCACGCGGAAGTTTTACAGGATTTTTTATTGAAATCGAAACTTTTATATCGCGATGGGAACGATTCAATATATGGCGAGCGTTTTAGATTTACCGAAAGAGGCAAAATGTTTTGGCGTTCCTATTATCAAATGCATATTTTTCAAAGATTCCATATGACGCAAGAGTCAAAAAGCGAAGATAACAATATTAAAGAATAATTTAACTGCTTTTCGTTTAGATGCCGCTACATCGTGAAGCTGGAAGACAACGCAGCGCGCAAAGGCTCTTTTTATCTAACTTGGGAATGTTACGATAGCCGAGAAATAAAAGCGTATTTTTCCAAAATTAAGTCATGACCGAAACGAAAATCGAATGGACGGAGGCTACTTGGAATCCGGTTACCGGGTGTTCCAAAGTCAGCGAAGGGTGCGCCCACTGTTACGCGGAGCGAATGGCGGCGCGGCTTCAAGCGATGGGCGTCGCCAACTATCGGGACGGGTTCGCCGTTCGAACGCACGAAAACGCGCTCGACTTGCCGACGACTTGGCGCAAGCCGCGAATGATCTTTGTCAACTCGATGAGCGACCTTTTTCACGAAGAGATTCCGGTCGAGTTTTTGAAGCGCGTTTTCGACGTGATGCGAAGAACGCCGCGTCATACGTTCCAAATTTTGACCAAGCGCGCCGACCGCCTGCTCGAACTCGACCGAAGCGGGGCGCTCGATTGGAGACCGAACGTCTGGATGGGCGTTACCGTCGAGAGCGCGAAACGACTCGACCGAATCGAACGGTTGCGCTCGACCGGCGCGGCTTTGAAGTTCGTTTCGTTCGAACCGCTTTTGGGGCCGTTGGGCGACGTCGACCTTAGCGGAATCGATTGGGCGATCGTCGGCGGCGAGTCCGGGCCGGGAGCGCGTCCGATGGAGCGAGATTGGGCCGCGGCGATTCGCGACCTTTGCGTTAAGCAAAACGTCAAGTTCTTTTTCAAGCAGTGGGGCGGCCCGATCAAAAAACGAAACGGGCGACTTCTCGACGGTCGAACTTGGGACGAGTTTCCCGACGTCGTTCGCGCCGATGCCGAGCGTTCGTTTTGGCGCTGAAACGAACCGCGGAACTCCGATAGCGCCTTCTTTTTAACCGCTCCGGTTGCCTCGGGGCGGTTTGGTTTTTCTTGACCGTTTTTGCTCGAATAAAACCCGGAAAATTTTTAAAACGGGGTTGATGTCTGACAAAAACTGGCTATAATATAAGAGTCGGTAGGGGGCGACCCCTTTAACTAAAAATTTCATTCTTTCCCCAATTTAGGAGAAACACAATGGAAGTTAAACGCTGGTTCTTTATCACTTTGCCGGACGGCAAAACCGAACAAACCGTCGACCTGGACAAGGCGCGCAAAGCCTTCAAAAAAGGTTTGCAAGTCGTCGAAACGACGGAGCTTTCGGTCGTCGAGACGGACGACGAGTTTTTGACGGTCTACGCCGGTCGCAAGTGGAAGAAACTCGAATAACGCTCGGTTAGCCGACGAAGCCCTCGGCGCGTAAGCGTCGGGGGCGGATTTTTCAAACGAAAGGAGGACGCCGTGGGTTTTGCGGAATTGCGAGAACGGTACGGGAAGAACGCGTCGGGCCGAACGGTCGTCAATCGCGCGATTTGCGACGACTTGCCCGGCGGCAAACGGGTTTTCGATTTGCTGGTCGAAGTGCGGAAACGTCGGATTTCGAAACGCTTCGACGCGGATTTCTTCGAGAAGATTTACGAAGAGTTGAGCGCCGCCAACCAAGAGATGGCCGACGCGACGCTCGGAAAGGATTGGAAAAATGGACGAAGCGATTGAAAAAGCGATTCGCGAACGCGCCAAGGAGAATATCGTCGAGTGGATCAATCGCGGCGGACGTCCGCAACTTCCGGAGGGCGAAGCGCGGGCCGAACGAACGACGATTCGCTGGAAGCCCGGCGAACTCGACGAGGTGAAACGGTACGCCGCCGACGCGCCGCTCGGCGAAACGATTCGCCGCTTGGTGATGAACGCGATTCGCGCCGAAGCGAAATAAGCGCGGCAAGCCGAATTTGAAGATTGACGACGACCCCCGAGCGTTGGACGACGTTCGGGGGTTTTGTCGTTGGCGTCGGCGGCGGGGAGTTCGGCGGTCGACGCGATCGGGCGGGCGGTTTGAGCAAATTTCAACAAAATCAGGCAAAAAACGGGCGGTTTTTAACAAAATTTAACAAATTTGAACAAAATATTTTTGTTAAATTTTGTTCCGAACAAAATCCAACAAATTTTAACAAAACGAACAAACGACGAGCAAAACCAACAAAACGGAGCAAAAACGAACAAACGCGAACAAACGCGCGTCGCGACGCGGATTTTGCGGCGGGTCGGACGCGGAAGCGTCGGCGTCGGTCAGATCGGCTCAAACGCGTCGGCGTTGGGCGTAAAAGCCGCCGACCAACGGGAGGCGGAAACCGAGTTCTAGCGGCAGCTCGGATAAAACCGCCTTCGGCGAGCGCGATTTTGAATTTTGAGCGACGTTGGCCCTCTAAGGCGCGTTCGGGCGTCGTTCCGGCTGGGGTGTCGGGAAGGGCGCTTTCTTCGCGTCAGAAACGCGAATAGGGACGGTTCCGGCGATTTGGCGCTTCGGTCGACCCCCGGTTTGCGCGCCGGTTTCGACGCGACGTCGGGGCGAGAAGGCGCTTCGGCGACGGTCGCGAGCGGCGTTTGAGTCGCGTTTTTCCGGGGGCGGCGGCGATTTTCGGGACGATTTGGCGGAGCGGGCGCGGCGGACGCGTCGGCGTTTCAACCGAAATTGGGCGCAAACGAGGCCGACCAACGGGAGCGGCGAAGCCGAGTTCGCGCGGTCGCGGGCGCGTTCCCAACTTCAGCAAAAATGAACAAAATAAAATAAAAGAATATAAAAGAAAATAAAATACTAAAGGGTGTTGCCCTTTGTTGCGTTTGTTCGTTTGTTAAAATTTTGTTGGATTTTGTTCAAATCGGGCCGTTTCGGGGCTCAGAATTGCGCGTTTGCTAATAATCTTTATAAGCTTCGCTTATTTTAGCTCTTTTTGAAAATTTTTTCTCGAAACGCGAATATTTTTCTTTTTCGCGGCGATTATTGAAGCGTCGCTGGTTTAGGTAAAATACGGCGTCTTTAACGGTCGCGGCGTCTAGGTAGGGGAGCGTTTTCGTTTTTCTTAGCGGTAAAGGACGCGGCGCTTTTCGGGCTTTTCGACGTCGTTTTGTCAATATTACTATATTACTATAGGGGCGTTTTATGAAGATTGAAAACTTGAAGCTCGCCGAGATCAAAACGAGCGGGCGCAACCTGCGCAAAAACGACGCGGCGGTCGCCGGGATCGCGGAATCGATTCGACGTTTTGGGTTCAAACAGCCGCTCGTCGTCGATTCGGACGGCGTTCTCGTCGTCGGGGCCGCGCGGTTGAAAGCGGCGAAACGGCTCGGGCTCGCGACTGTTCCTTGCGTTCGCGCCGACGACCTTTCGCCGGACGACGCAAAGGCGTATCGGATTTTGGACAATAAACTCGCGGAAAAGTCGACTTGGGACTTCGCCGCGCTCGAAATCGAGTTGGGCGAGCTGAATTTCGACTTTCAGCCGTTCGAAGTCGAGTTTTTCGCGCCGCCCGACCTCGACGAATTCTTCGACGCGACCGCTTCCGGAGCGAAAGGCGCGTTAAAGTCGAGCGAAACGACTCGCGAAGAAGAAAAAAGCGCGTCGGACGTCGGCGGCGCGTCGTCGAACGGCGTTCGCGTCGCAATCGAAGAGGAAAAGAGCGCGAACGGCGTCGAACGCGACGAAAACGACGACGGAACGCGATTTTTCTCCGTTCTCGTCGAGTTCGAGACGGAAGCGGAGCGCGACGCGTTTCTCGATCGGCTTCGCGACGAGGGAATCGTCGCGCGAGCGTTCGGGGATTGAATCGCCCAAAGTTGGAAAGGAGAAAACGCCAATGAAAACGGAAACGCTTGTCGTCGCCTGCAATCTTATCGAAGGCTTTCACCGCTGGCCGAACGCGTCGCCGCGTCGTCGCTTCTTGGCGGCGTCGCATCGACATATCTTTCGGATTGAAACGTCGTTCGCCGTCGCGGACGACGACCGGGAAATCGAAATTTTCGACGCGCAAGATCGGGTCGAAGAGTTTTTGACGCGAAAGTTCGGGCGGCCTTGTCGGTTCGGCGACCTCTCGTGCGAAGCGATCGCGCGAACGATTTTGGAGGAGACGGGCGCGGTTCGCGTCGAAGTCCGCGAAGACGGGTTCGGCGGCGCCGTCGTTTCGCGTCGGAGCGAAGCCGGGGGCGCCGAATGCTGAAAGTTCATTTCGCGGGCGCGGAACAATTTACTTACGCGCAAATTTATCGCGAGGCGGGCGTTCGGTACGCGCTTTTCACCGTCTTCAATTTCATTTGCGCCGACTTCGGAATCAAAGGAACGCCGCAACAGCCGCGCGTCGACCATATCTTCCCGCCGGCGTTCGTCGAAAGTCGCTTCCGGCATTCGATAATGGACTCCGGACTGTTTACGTTAATGTTCGGCGCGCACGCCGGGAAGCGCGACCGGCGGTTTATCGGCGCTTGGTTCGAGCGACTCGTCGATTTCGTTCGAACGAACCGGCTCAAAAGCGCGATCGTCGAAGTCGATTGCCAAAAGGTGTTGGGGACGGCGGAGGCTTGGCGGTTGCGCGAACGGTTGCGGGACGCGCTTCCGAACAACCGAACGATCAACGTCTTTCACGTCGAGGACGGACGCAAAGGGCTCGACCGACTGATCGAGTTTTCGGAGTATCTCGCGATCAGCGTTCCGGAGTTGCGAATTTGCCGTCCGAAAACGTTCGCGCAAGACGTCGAACGGCTCGCGCGGTACGTCAAGACGCGCAAACCGGAAATCGACCTTCACTTGCTGGGTTGCACGCAAAAGAACATTTTGCGGAGTTGCCGCGACCTCGCGACGTCGGCCGACTCGACTTCTCATCAGTCGGCGACGCGATACGGTCAATGTTTGGGACGGCGAACGAACTCGCTCAAACCGAGCGAGCGGGCGCGGTTGGTTCGCGAAAGTCGACCGTTTCTCGAACGGCTGGAACGGGAGTTTCGCCGTCCCGTTTCGCCGAATTTTAAGCGTTGGGTCGTCGAAGCGTTGCTTGCGACCCGACTTCACAAACGTTTATACGAAAGTTTAGCGGGGAATCAAGAGTAATGAGTTATCGAGTAAAGAGGGCGTTTTCGTTCGCGGCGGCGCATTATTTGCGGCTCGATTATCCGAGCCCGTGCGCGCGGCTTCACGGGCACAACTGGAACGTCGTCGTTTCGATCGAGGCGCCGCGACTCGACGCGAACGGAATGGTTTGCGACTTTTCGCGGATTAAACAAACGGTCGTCGAGCGGTTCGATCATCGGTCGTTAAACGACGACGTCGAAGCGTTGGCGACGGCGAACCCGACCGCCGAAAAGATCGCGAAAGCGATCGCCGATTTGCTCGACGCGGAATTGCGTTCCGCCGGAAACGGCGCGTTCGTTCGCCGCGTCGACGTCGAGGAGTCGCCGGGCTCGGTCGCGTCGTTCGTTCGGGAGATCGCCGAAGTCGAGATTGAAGCGGAAAAGGAGGCGGCCCGATGAGCGTTGTTTGGAGTCTTGCCGAATTGGAACAAGGGCCGACGTTGCGCGTCGTCGAAATTTTTCATTCGATTCAAGGCGAAGGCGCGGCGACCGGACGGGCGGCGACGTTCGTTCGCTTGGCCGGTTGCAACCGCGCTTGCGAGTTTTGCGACACGGACTTTTCGACGTTCGCGGAACTGACGGTCGAAGAAATCGCGCGAATCGTTCGAGACCTCAACCCGCGAATCGGTTCGCGCCGCGCGATCGTCGTTTTCACCGGCGGCGAGCCGACGCTTCAACTGACGCGAGAGCGGTTGGCCGCGTTGCGAGCGGAGTTGGGCGCCGCCGCGTTTCATCTCGAAACGAACGGCTCGACGCTCGACCGTTGGGGCGGCGCCGGCTGGTTCGAACGGTTGACCGTTTCGCCGAAAACGTTGGAGGACTTCGCGACGACGTTGCGTTTTTGGGAGCGGGCGCCGAACACGCTCCCCGTCGACCTGAAAATCGTTTACGACGGGCAAAACCTCGCGCCGTTCGACGCGGCGCCGCGCTCGATCGGGCGTTACCTGCAACCGAAAGCGGTCGCGAACGACCCGGAGGCGACCGCGCGAAATATCGAAAAAACCATCCGTTACGTTAAGGAGAATCCGCAATGGACGCTGTCGCTTCAACTGCACAAAACGCTGGGCTTGCGTTGACTTGGCCCGAATTTCGTCTTCGCTGTCTCGACTTGGCGCGGAAAATCGACTTTTCGCCGTTCGACTCGATTTTCGCCGTTCCGACGAGCGGCGTTTGCGTCGGCGTCGAACTGTCGTCTTTTTCCGGTTTGCCGCTCGTTTGGGAGCCGACCGAAAAAACGCTCGTCGTCGACGACGTTTGCGACTCGGGCCGGACGTTCGAACGTTGGTCGAACGCGCCCGTTCGCGCGGCTCTTTTCGACAAAGGGCGGGCGCCGTGTTCGATCGCGCCAAATTACGTCGGCGAAACGGTTTCCGGCTGGGTCGCGTTTCCTTGGGAGACGACGAAAAAGATCGAGTCGACCGTCGTTCGGCAACTCGAATTTCTCGGCGAAAACCCGAACCGCGAAGGCTTGCGCGAGACGCCGGAACGCGTTCGCAAAAGCTGGGCGACGCTGTACGGCGGATACGGCGAGAATCCGAAAACGATTTTGAGCAAACGTTTTAGCGTCGACCGGCCCGACGCGGAAACGGCGCCGATCGTCTTGAAGGACGTCGAATTTTACTCGACGTGCGAACATCATATGTTACCGTTTTTCGGCGAAATTTCGGTCGGCTATTTGCCCGGTTCGCGCGTCGTCGGCGTTTCGAAGTTGGCGCGGCTCGTCGACTGTTTCGCTCGACGCTTGCAGATTCAGGAGCGGCTCGTCGAGGAAATCGCGTCGGCGATTCAAGAGGAGTTGGCGCCGCGCGGCGTTTACGTTCGGGCCGAAGCGCAGCATTTTTGTATGGTCGCGCGAGGCGTTCAAAAGCGGCGCGGCAAGATGGTAACCGTCGCGACGCGGGGCGATGCGGAAGCGATACGACGCGTTGTCAAAGCCGGTTGATTCGCGAAAAACAAAACGACGACAAGACGTCGAAGCAAAACGAAAGCGCAAGACGCGCGGGGCGAAAACTCCGCGCGTTTTTTTATCGTTTCGTTTCGTTGGGCGGAAACCGGGCACGAGCGGAAGCGCGGGGAAAATCGGCAGCGGCGGGCGTTAAAAACGGTCGAAACGCGGCGCTTTTTCTTTAAAAAACGCGGTTTTTTCGCAAAATTCACGTCTAAATTTCATTTTTGCGAATATTAAATTTAATGTTTTCTCTTGGGGTGAGAAGGAGCGCGAACGGGGCGAAAGAAGCGGTTCAAACAAGCGTTTGAATCGCGCCGACGACGAACGCTAACGCGACGAAAAACAAGCGGTTAGAAAAGTCGAACCGACGAGCGCGGACGGGGCGAAAACGGCGATGAAAAACGAACGAACGGAAGCGAGCGAACGCGAAAAAGCAAGCGCCGAGGCGAACAAACCGAACGCGACGGCGACCGCGCCGAAGAAAACGCCGAAAAAGCGACGCGCCGGAACGGACGAAGGGAACGCCGCCGAACGCGTCGAGCGAAAACGTCGTCGGAAAAAAGCGTTGTTATTGGAGGAGTTGCGCAACTCGCTCGGGCTCGTTTCGAGCGCTTGCGACAAGGTCGGCGTCGGGCGAACGACCTTTTACGAGTGGCTGAAAAACGACCCGGAGTTCGCGCGACAGGTCGACGAGATCGAGGAACGCGCGCTCGATTTCGTCGAAAGCAAGATGTTCCAAGCGATTCAAAACGGGGACGTTCGGCTGATTCAATTTTATTTGTCGACGAAAGGTCGCAAACGCGGATACGCGCCGAAGACCGACGTCGAAACGGGTCCGGTCGTCTTGCGAATTTCGCAAGAAGAGGCGGATTTTTGAGCGCGACGCGGCGTCGAGGAGGTGTTCAAGCGATGTTGAGCGAAGAGGCGGTCGACCAACGGGAGACGAAACCGAGTTCGAGCGGTAGCTCGGATAAAACCGCCTTCGGCGGGCGCGGTCGCGGTTATAAGCCGACGGCGGCGCAACTTGCGCTTCGGCGGTTGATTCGCGACAAAACGCGGATTCTCGCTTACGGCGGTTCGCGTTCGGGGAAGACGTTCGAATTTTGTCGGGCCCTTGCGACGCTCGCGCTTCGATACGGCGGGCGCTACGCCGTGTTTCGTCGTTATTTCAACGCCGCGAAGAACGCCGTTTTCAACGACACGTTCCCGAAAGTTCTCGAAACCTGTTATCCCGGCTTGACTTATCGCCGCAACGCGTCGGAATGCGTCGTCGTTTTCCCGCACAACGGCGCGGAAATTTGGTTCGTCGGACTCGACGACGACAAGCGCGTCGAGAAGATTTTGGGGCGCGAGTACGCCGCCGTTTACTTTAACGAATGTTCCGAAATCGCGTTTCCGTCGATCGAAATCGCGCTGACGCGTCTCGCTCAAAAGCGGTTCGACGCGAACGGCAAACGCTTGCGAAATCGCGCTTTCTTCGACTGCAACCCGCCCGGAAAATCGCATTGGTCGTACCGGCTTTTCGTCGAAGGAGTTCATCCGATTTCGCGCAAGCCGCTCCCGAACGCCGACGAGTACGGCGCGATTCAAATCAACCCGGCGGACAACCTCGAAAACTTGCCCGACGGTTACGTCGAGTCGACGCTTGGCGCGGCGTCGGAGCGAACGCGCAAACGCTTCTTACTCGGCGAGTTCTCGGACGACGTCGAAAACGCGCTTTGGAAGTCGGCGACGATCGACCCGTTTCGCGTTTCGGCGGCGCCGGGCGACTTGGAGCGAATCGTCGTCGGGGTCGACCCGGCGGTTACGTCGACGGAGCGAAGCGACGAAACGGGAATCGTCGTCGCCGGTCGACGGTGCGAAAGAGACGGTCGCGACGCGTTTTACGTTCTCGACGATCGGTCGTTGGTCGGTTCGCCGAACGCTTGGGCGCGCGAAGTCGTCGCGGCGTTCGAGCGTTGGAACGCGGACGTCGTCGTCGCGGAAACGAACCAAGGCGGCGACCTCGTCGTCGAAGCGCTTCGCAACGTCGCGCCGAATTTACCGGTGAAGTCGGTGCGTGCGACGCGCGGTAAAATCTTGCGCGCCGAACCGATCGCGATACTTTACGAGCAGGGGCGCGGGCGGCACGTCGGGACGTTCGAAACCCTTGAAGAACAAATGCTTTCGTTCGTCGGCGATACGAGCGAAGGCTCGCCCGACCGGCTCGACGCGCTCGTTTGGGCGCTGACCGAATTATCGACCGGCGGCGGGGAAGTCGGCGGCGGAACGTTGGAATGGCATTGACGTTGGCGCGACGTTAAAGCGTTGCGAAAATTTGCGTTAGAAATAGAAGGGAGACCTGGAAAATGGATCGGAACGACTGGGATTTTGGGCGCGACGCCGAGGAGCGCGGTAGCGGCGGTTTTTGTCGAGCCGCGTTTTGGACGGCGTTTCTTGCCGCGTTGATTTGGGGGGCGTTTTCTGTCGCGGCCCGGGGGAACGAACCGCCGGAAACGCTTGTTTCGCCGTCCCTTCCGGAGCCGCCGGAACGCGTCGAAGCGCCGAGTCGATTTGAGTTGTTGGCGTTCTTGGAGCCGCCGGGGCGCAATCCCGCTTGCGACGCCGCGCGGCCGACGCTTCGACGGCTCGGGCGCGACTTCCGAATCGAAACGGTTCGCGTCGAGACTCGAAGCGGGCGCGAAGCCGTTCGAAATTGGGACGTTAAGCGTTTTCCGACGTTTGTTCTCGTCGAAAAAACGTCGGTCGGCGCGGGGCGACTCGACGGCGAAATCGAGCGTGGGAGCGGAAGTTTCGACCTCGACCGACGAATCCGCGACGCGTTCCGCCGCGCCGAGGTTCGCCGCCCGCCGAAACCGCTTCCGCCGCCGCGACCCGAACAGCGCCCGGCT
>JAFYQR010000043.1 GCA_017559825.1 Thermoguttaceae bacterium
ATCGCGCTTGAATCCGCCTTCGCGTCGTTCGCCGTTGAAATCGCGCTTGAACCCGCCGCGTTCGCCGTCTCGGTTGAAATCGCGCTTGAATCCGCCTTCGCGTCGTTCGCCGTTGAAGTCGCGCTTGAACCCGCCGCCGCGACCAAACTCGCGAGCGCCCGCTCGGTAACCGCCGCCGGACGCGGAACGTCCGAAGCGCTTGCCGCCTTGCGATTTCGTCTCGAACTCTTGGCGCATTTGTTCGCGCGCCGCTTTTTCGCGTTCGTCTTTGCGTTTAAGTCGTTTGACGCGGGATGTTTGGCGCAACGACGCCGCTTTCGGCGGATACGCCGGAATCAACGCGTTCGGGCCGTCGCCGATCAAGTCTTCGCGGTTCGCGGCTTTGAGCGCCGACTTGACGTCGTGGTAATATTCCGGGTTGTAATAGTGGAGCAACGCCCGTTGGAGGCGGCGTTCGCGCAGGCCGCGCGGGACGTAGATTTGCTTTTCGGAAATCGGATCGATTCCCGTGTAATACGCGCAGGTCGCCGGTTGGAACGGCGCCGGAATGAAGTCCTGCACTTGCTCCGGCTCGATTCCGGCGTCGCGGAGGTACTCGGCGACGGCGACCATCGCTTTGATCGTGCAGCCCGGGAAACCGGCGATCAAATACGGGACGAGATACTGCTCCTTGCCCGCCGCTTCGGTCGCGTCGGCGAAGAGTTCGCAGAATTGTTCGTAATCGCCGATTTGCGGTTTGTTCATCAAGCGCAGAACCGCGTCGTCGACGTGTTCCGGCGCCGTTTTCAAGTGGCCGCCGACGTGATGCGTCGCCAACTCGCCGACGAACTCCGGCGAAAGGTTCGCGAGGTCGGTTCGGATTCCGGACGCGATCAAAACGCTTTTGACGCCTTCGGTTTCGCGCGCTTTTTTCATCAGCGAACGAATCGCCGTATGGTCGGTTTCCAAGTTCGGGCAAAGGGTCGGGCAAAGGCAAGACGAACGAATGCAACGTTCGCAAAGCTCGCGGTTTTTTCCGGCCATGCCGCGCATATTCGCCGTCGGCGCGCTGAGGTCGGCGACGACGAAATCGCCCCCGGCTTCCTCGGCAAGCGTTCGAATTTCCTTCAAAATCGACGCTTCGCTTCGGTTTTGGATAAATTTGCCTTGGTGCGCCGTAATCGCGCAGAAGGAGCAGCCGCCGAAACAGCCGCGGTGGCTCTGAATCGACGCGCGAACGACGTCGACCGCCGGAATCGGTTCCGAATACGACGGGTGCGGCTTGCGGGTGAACGGCAGGTCGTAAACCGCGTCCATTTCCTCCGTCGAGAGCGGGAAGGACGGCGGATTAACGACGATCGCTTCGTCGCCGTGTTCTTGGACGAGCGTTTTCGCGCGGTACGGATTTAAGTTTTCGTACGCGAGCTGCGTCATCTTGACGAAACGCAGTTTGCTCTTATTTTCGTTTTCTTCAACTTCCTCGAAGCTCGGGAGGTGCGCGACCGTCGCCGACTCTTCCGGCAGGTCTTCGTTGCGACCGAGGCGGTAGACCGTCCCGCGAACGTCGCGAATTTTCGAAATTTCCTCGCCCGCGGCCAAACGACGCAGGACTTCGAGGAGCGGACGCTCGCCCATCCCGTAAACGAGGAGGTCGCACTTCGAATCGAGCGCGATCGAGCGGCGGACTTTATCGCTCCAATAATCGTAATGCGCGAGGCGGCGCAGCGACGCTTCGACGCCGCCGGTCAAAATCGGAACGCCCGGAAACGCTTGGCGAGCGCGTTGGCAGTAGGCGAGCGTCGCGCGGTCGGGGCGCTTGCCGATTTTTCCGCCCGGCGCGTAGGCGTCGTTGTTGCGGATTTTGCGGTTCGCCGTGTAGTGGTTCAGCATCGAGTCCATGTTCCCGGCGCTAACGCAGAAAGCGACGCGCGGACGGCCGAAGCGGCGGAAGTCGACGACGTCGTTCCAGTCCGGTTGACTCAAAACGGCGACGCGGAACCCGTCCGCCTCGATAACGCGAGCGAGAAGCCCGGCGGCGAAACTCGGGTGGTCGACGTAAGCGTCGCCGGTAATAAAGACGACGTCGACTTCGTCCCAACCGCGTTCTTGCATTTCTTCGGCGGTCATGGGAAGGGGCGCCGGCGTTTGAACGTTAGGGCGGTCGGCGCGCGCGGCGGCGTCGAACAGGAAGGGGGCGGGGGTTGCGCTCATTGTAATCGTTATAATCGTTTCTTTTTAGTCGTCTCGAACGCTCCCGACGGGGCGAAAGCGGCGGCGCGTCGACTCGGACGGTCGACGGCGAGACGAGGAGGAGAGAGGGGGCGCTAGGTAACGCGCCGACGGCAAAATTTTTTTTATTTTCGCACATTGTCGCGGTTTATCAAGCGCCGCCGACCGATTTTTTCGCGCTTTTCCGCCGATTTTTCTGCAAGAACGAAACGAGCGAACGTAATAAAACGGAATATTCGAAAGAATCGTTAAAATCGCGAGCGTTTGCCGACGTTCGAGACGGTTCGAGGCGACGCGTCAAGAATGCAAAAACCCTCGGCGGCGGCGTTCGACGACTTGATGGGCAGCCCGAAAAACAAATGCGGCAACCTTGAAAGCGGAAACGCCGACGACTTGAATTTCGACGAGGCGGCGCTGAGGCCGGCGCGTCGCGCAAGACGTTACGCGAAAACGACTTTCGATAGTTAAGGCGCCATCGGGCAAAGTTGTAGGCTCCCCCGGAAAGCAACGGTCGAACGCCCTCCGCCGAGGGCGACTTTATAATAACACGCCGTCGAGAAATCGCAAGGGGCCGCCTTAGAAAAAGCGCCATTTAGTCGGAGTTTTCGGAGAAAACGCTAAATTCGGGCAAAACTTGCCGACGTTCGGCGGAAAAAACGAACCGTTCAAGTTGCGAAAATAAAAAAACGTTTTGAAAACTTTTTTGTTTTGTTGGTCGCGATTATTGTTTGAAAAGAAAGCGGCGACAAAAAAG
>JAFYQR010000044.1 GCA_017559825.1 Thermoguttaceae bacterium
AACAATAATAACAACAACAATAATAACAACAACGACAACGATAACGACAACGGCGGCGGAAGCTCCGACGGTTCCGGCGTCGTCGTGCGTCCGGACGGCGTTCTCGAACGCGTTATCCTCGACGACGGAACGCTCGCCGCGATGCGCGACGCCGCGCTTTACGGCGTCCCGAGCGAAATGAAAGCCGTCAGCAAATCGCGCAAAGTCTCGCTGACCCGTCTCGAAAAAGCGATCCAAGAAAACGGCGGCGTCGTTTCCGCGGATATGGCGAACCTCGCCGGTTTGACCCGCATTGAAAACGTTTACGTTTATCCGGAAACGGGCGAAATCGTCGTCGCGGGCCCGGCCGAAGGTTGGACCGTCGGCGCCGAAGGCGCGACCGTCGGCGCTCGCAGCGGCCGTCCGACGCTGAAACTCGAAGACCTCGTCGTCGCTCTCCGCGCGTTCCCGGCCGACGGCAAAGGGAACAAACTCGTCGGTTGCTCGATCGACCCGACCGCCGAAGGGCTCCGCAATATGCAAGCGTACCTGAAATCGACGCCGCATCCGAATCTCTCGGACGACGGCCAAATCGTCGACTACGCGCTCGGCATGGCGGACGCGCTCGGCCTCCAAAACGTTCAAGTTTGGGGCGTTTCGCCGAAAACGAACTTCGCCGCGACCCTCGTCGCCGCCGACTACCGTATGAAGCTGATCGGGATCGGCCTCGAAGAAGCGCCGGTCAAACTGACGACTTACGCCGAACGCTCGAACCCGCGCGGTCGCGCTAGCAACGCTCTCGTTCGTTGGTACTTCCAACCGGATTACGACTGCGTCGTCATGACCGAAGACGGAACCGCGATGCAACTCGTCGGGAACGGCGTCAACCTCGTCGGCGAAGACGAATTGGTCGACGAAAACGGCAACCGCAGCGCGAACAAAGGTCGCGGCAACCCCGCCACTAAGGCTTACGCGAAAAGCTTCACGGCGAAATTCGAACGTATCGCGGACGCCGTTCCGGTTTACGCGAACCTCCGCAACATGATCGACATGTCGATCGTCGCCGCCTACCTCCAAAAAGAAGGCGCCTACGCGAAAACGAATTGGGATATGGCGTTCTTCGGCGACGAAGCGCAATTCCAAACCGAACGTTTGAACGCGATTCAATTCGCGCAAACCGCGACGAACGCCGTTCGCCGCAGCGCGACGCTCGTTTCGTACCCGACCGGCGGCGGCGTCGTCGTTCGTCCGACGACCGCGCTCGACGAAGAAAACCTGAAATACGACGAAAACGGCGAAGTCGAAGCCAAGCGCGACGCGGTCGCTTCGTCGATTCCGGAAGGCCAATGGTGGTGGGATTGATCGAACGTCGGCGTTAAGCCCGTTCGTTTCCATTGATTCGATTCGCCGTCGTTTCTCGACGCGGCGAGTCGTTTCCCTTATCTTTCCGGTTCGCCGTTAAAATCGCGAACGCCGCGTTCGTCGATTTCCGACTCGCGACGAACGCCGTCGCTCGACAAAAAAACGCCGAAGAGCGCAAACTCTTCGGCGTTTTTGTTTTTCGACGGCCCCAACAAGCCGTTTTCAACGCGGTCAACGAACGACCGTTTCGCTCGTTTGCCCGACTTTAACGGTTTCGTCGCTTCCCGAAAGCGAATCTTCGCCCTCTTGCGCGACTTCGGCGATTTGGCGCGCCTCGAAGTTGATCGCGAGATCGCCGACGCTAAATCCGGCGACGCGCCAAGCTCCGTCCGCGTTCGAAAGCGCGAACGTCAACTCTTCGATTTGAATCTCTCCGGTTTCGGTGTAGTCCTCGACGTCGACGGAAACGCGAACGCGTCCGTTTTCGACGGCGCTTTTCTTCGTCGCCTTCCACTTGATCGTGTCGCTCGCTTGCGCGGCGAACTGCACCCGCGTCGCTTCTTGCGCTTTCGACGTCAGCAACGCGAACGCTCCGTCGTCGTCGCCCTTAAAGAACGAGCGGAAAAACGCGTCGACGACGCCTTCGGGACTCTCCGGATCGTCGACGTTCAGCGACTCGCCTTCGGGCGCCGCCGGCGACGAACCGTTTTCGCTCGGCGCGCTCTCGCTCGCCGCCGGCGCGTTCGCGTTCGGCGCGTCGACGCTTTCGTTCGAACCGCCGCAACCGGAAAGCGCGAAACAGCATCCGAGCGCGGCGCTCCAAAGAATCGTTCGTTTCATGTGAAAACTCCTTTTTTCAGCAACGTCCGAGCGCGTCGTTCGTCGTGTCGCTCGCCGGCCGACGAGCCAAACAGCTCGCGGCGGCGCAACTTCGTCGACGCGTCGGTTTTCGTTAATTCTCCTTCTCGGAGGCGCGCCGTTTTCGCTCCCCGCGTCCGACGCGACCGCCCGGAATCGTCAAAATCGACGAAGTCCGGAAAACGCGCTCAGTTTGCCAAAAAAAGCCCCCTTCGTCAAGAGCGATTTCGCGGTCAAGCGGAACCCCCCGAGAACAATCTACCGTTTCGCTTTATTTTCCGCTTGGGCGACGTCATTTCTGCAGTTGGTTTCCACACAAATAAACCACCAATCCGGTGCAAATCATCGAGTACGGCCAAAAATCGGCGATCGCGACCGTTTTTTGCGCGTCCGTTTCGACGACGAGCGCTTGAAAAAAGAAACACTGAACGCCGAACGCGATCGCGGCGACGCCCGAAGCGACGATAAAAGAGCGAATCATAACCGGTCTCCCGTTTGTTAGGCGATTCCAAAATCCCCGCGACGTTTTTTCGCCGCCGCGGCGCGAACAACGCCCGCCTACCTTCCAATATCGTTCGCGAACGACGCGCGACGACGATTCCGTCTTTTATTTCCCGTTCGCGTTTACTCGTCGCGCAAATTTCTCCGTCGCCGCCGCCCTGTTCGCCGCGTTTTTCCGAAAAGAGCGTTTCTTTCCGCGCGAAAACGTTCTCGGCGCTTGCCGAAAAATTTTCGCCGCGTAAAATAAAAGAAGCGACGCGTCGAACGCCGAGCCGTTCCGCGCGAAAACGCTCTTAACGTCTTTTTTTCGAGGGTTTCCGAGTTTTCCGACGCGCTCGCGGCCTCGTTTTCCCGATTCCCGTTCGCTCGCGGTCGACGCGACTTTTTTCGAAAGGCGGCCATGACGCTCGAACTTTCCGGCCAAACCGTTCTCGTTACCCGACCGCGCGAACAAGCGGTCGAACTGCGCTCGCTCCTCGAAGAACGCGGCGCCGTCGTTCTCGTTCAACCGTCGATCGAAATCTTGCCGCCGGAAAGCTGGGACGCGGTCGACGACGCCGTTCGCTCGCTCGCCGACGGAGCGTTCGACCGGATTCTTTTTTCGAGTTCGAACGGCGTCCGCTTTTTTCTCGAACGCCTCGACGCGTCGTTCGGCGACGAAGCGGGCCGCGTTTTTCTCGACGAAGCGCAAGAGACGGCGTTTCGGCTCGCTCGACGCTCTTTCGCTCGCAAACGGGAACGCGCCGAACGCCGCGCCGAAACGTTCGAGGAAAAGCTCGACGCGCAAACGCCGTTTCTCGACGCCGACGAAGAAAAGACGCTCGACGCGATGCGCCGAGCCGCCGCCGACACCGCTCGCCGCGCCGTCGAACTTCGCCGCGAACGCCTCGCGCGCTTTTTCTTCGACGCGAACGTTTCCGTCGCCGCGGTCGGCCCCGGCACCGCCGACGCGCTCCGCGATTTCGGCGTTCAAGTCGACCTGATTCCCGAAAAATACAACGCCGAGGGGCTCGTCGACGCGCTTGTCGACGCGGAGAAGTCGCTCGCCGGGAAGCGTTTTCTCTCCGTTCGCGCCAGTCGAGGCCGCGACGTTCTATCGAAAGCGTTGACGGCGCTCGGCGCGACCGTTCGCGAAGTCGTCGCTTACCGCTCGCTCGACGTCGAAACGCCGGACGCGGAAATCGTCGACGCGCTCCGCTCGAATCGCGTCGATTTCGGAACGGTTGCAAGCTCGGCGACGGCGAAAGCGTTGGCGCGGCTCTTCGGCGACGCGCTCGCCCGGACGCGCTGGGTCGCGCTCAGCCCGCTAACCGCGAGCGCCCTCCGCGAAATCGGCGTCGAACCGGTCTCGGTCGCGCAAGAATCGACGCTCGAAAGTCTCGTCGACGCGGTTATTTCCGCCGCTTCGGACGGTCGAGTCGACGGCGCGCAGGCTCGCGAGCTCGCTCGACGCGGCGCCGTCGCCGACGCGCCCGACTCCGTCGTTTGAGCACGAATCGACGACAAAAAAGCGACGCCGAGTCAAACTCGACGTCGCTTTCGACGCGCTCCGTTCGGACGCGCTTAACTCAATTTAGCGCGAAAACTCAAACGCGCTTGCTTTGAACGGCGGCTTCGTAAGCCTCTACTTCCGCGAGCCACTTTTCGCCGACCGGAACGCCGTTCTTTTCGCAGTAGTAATCCCAAACGGCGGCGAACGGCATGGAGCGCGCTTCTTCCATCAGAGCGAGACGCTTCGTATAATTCCCGTCGAGCTCCGCTTGTTTCAGCGTCGCGATCGGTTCGAGGAACGCCGCCAACAACGCTTTCAACGCGGCGCGGGTCCCGATCGTCCAAGCGGCGACGCGGTTGATCGTCGCGTCGAAGTAGTCGAGCGCGACGTAAGTCTTGCTCAGCAAATCGCAACGGACGAGCTCTTCGGCGATCGCCTTCATTTCGTCGTTCCAAACGACGACGTGGTCGCTGTCCCAACGGACGCCGCGGCTGACGTGCAGCAAAATTTCGTCGACGAAGAGCGACAACGACGAAAGTTTGTCGGAAATCGTTTCGGTCGGATGGAAGTGCCCCGCGTCAAGCGTAACGAGAAGATTGTTCTTCATCGCGTACCCCATGCAGAATTCGTGGCTTCCGACGGTGTAGCTTTCGGCGCCGATCCCGAAAAGTTTGCTCTCGACGCCGTCGCGGATCGTTTCGCGCGGTTGAGCGACCGAGAAGATTTCGTCGTAGGATTCTGCCAAACGACGACGCGCCGCGAGACGGTCGGCCGGGAAGTCCTTCATGCCGTCCGGCGTCCAGTGGTTGACGACGCACGGATTCCCCTGCGCGGCGCCCATCGCCGACGCGATCGCGCGGCAGCGTTTATCGTGCTCGATCCAGAAATCGCGGATTCCTTTGTCCGGGTGCGACAGCGTCAAACCGTCGGCGGCCTTTTCGTGCGAGAAGAACGTCGGGTTGAAGTCGAGACCGAGGCCGTTCGCCTTCGCCCAGTCGATCCAGCCTTGGAAGTGCGCCGGTTCGATTTCGTCGCGGTCGACTTTTTTGCCGCCGTTTTCAAGGTAAATCGCGTGCAGGTTGAAGCGGTGCTTGCCCGGAATCAACGAGAACGCTTTTTCGGCGTCGGCGCGGAGTTCGTCCGGCGTGCGCGCTTTGCCCGGATAGTTGCCGGTCGCGAGGATTCCGCCGCCGGTCAACCCGGCCGCGTTTTCGAAACCGCCGACGTCGTCCCCTTGCCAGCAGTGGAGCGAAATTTTCACCTTAGAAACGTTTTCCATCGCCGCGTCGACGTCGACGCCGATTTCCGCGTATCGTTCTTTCGCCAGTTCAAACGCTTGTTCGATTTTACTCATTTTATCTAAAACTCCCAAAATATCGTTTCGCGCTCCGCCAAACGAAGCCGCGAGGGACAAAGTCGACAAATATCGATAAAAATAGGCCGAGCCGTCAAGTCTTCGCGTCAAAAAACCGATATTCCCAATAACGTGAAAAATCGGTATGATACTCGCAACGCGCGGCGACGACGGAACGCGCCGCGAATCGCCGAACGCAATCAACGCCGCGAAGGAGCGTTTCATGCGCAAATTTTTTGAAAACCGCCGTCAACGACGCGTCGTCGCGCTCGTTTTGCTCGTTTTATTCTCGGCGACGCTGGCCGCGTCGGTCGGGTGCCGCTCCGGCAAATCGTCGAATCGTATGGAAACCGTCGACGATTGGATGAGCGCGCCGAAACCGAAATGGTGATCGCGTCGCTAAACCGATCGGTTAAAAAGCGTCGAGCGTTTTCGTTCGACGCTTTTTTACGTCCCGACGCCGCGAGCGGTCGCGACGTCGAACGGAAATTTTTTCACGCGCTTTCGACGGTTTCTTCGTCCGCGTCTTTCGGCGGTCGGTTCGCCATCATCACGGCGATCCACCGCGTCTCCGGGAACGATTGGAAAATAATCTTCATGATAACGGCCAACGGCGGAGACAGGAACATCCCGATCGGGCCGAGGAGCCAACCAAACAAAATCAACGCGATCAACACGATGAGCGGCGACAAATCGAGCCCGTTCCCCAAAAGGCGCGGCTCGATTCCGTAGCCGATCGCGCAGTTGATAACGACGAAAAAAACCGCGTCGACCGCGCCGACGACAAGCCCGTGCTCGACCGTCGCCAACACGATCGGCGGAATCGCGGCGACGACCGAGCCGATGTTCGGAATGTAGTTCAGCAAAAACGCGACGAACCCCCACAACAGCGGATACTGCACGTCGGAAACGACCAACAACAGCGTTACGCAAAAACCGACTCCCAAGCTCATCCACGTCTTGATGACCATATAGTGGCGAATGTCGGCGACCACTTTTTGAATATGCTCGTTCACAAACCCGCGTTTGCCGAGCGCGGCGGCCATTTTCTTCGGCATGGAGGCCGTTTCGCAAAGCATAAAAATGACCAACAGCGTCAAAATGAAGCCGTTGCTCGCCAGATAGCTCAGTTCGCTCGCCAGACCGGCCAAAAAGCGGAAAAGTTCGTTCGCCCCGGCGTCGACGACGCCGACCGGCGGCGCGCTTTTCCAAGCTGCGCGAACGGCGTCTTCCTCCGCTTCGTCGAGCGTTTCGTCGGCAAGCGGCTCGACGGCGAACTCGGCGTCCGGTTCGCCGCCTTCCTCGTCGTCCGCCGCGGCGTCGGCAAGCGGCGCGACGTCCGGTTCGTTCTTTTCGCCGTCGAGCAACGTCGAGGTCGCCGAGCGCGGAATCAACCCTTCGGGATCGTCCGACGCCGTTAGAACGCCGGAACCGTCGGCGAGCGTCGGGGTCAACCCGCTTTTTTCACTCTCGCCGTCGACGTTTTGCTCTTGCTGTCGATACGCGGCCGGGACGATAAAATTTTCACGTTTAAGCTCGTCCTCCCACGCGACGCGCGGAGCCGCCTCCGCTTTCAACCGCGTCGCCGAAACGTCGGGAGCGCGATCCGTCGTTTTTTTCGCTTCTTCGAAAGCGCGACGGCGTTCGACTTCGCGCCGAACTCGTCGCTCAAACGCCACGTCGGAATCCTCGTCGACCGCTTCCGCCGGCTCGGGCGTTTCGGGATCGTCTTCTTTCAAAAACGGAATAAAGTCGCCGAGATTCAAGTTGTAATTGTCGAGCTCGCTGTTGAAACGGTCGCGATACGTCGGAATATCTTTCGCGAACTGCGTCAACTGCGCGCCGACGACCGTTACCGTTCCGAGCCCGAGCGTCAACACGAAAATAATCACCGCCGTCAGCGCGAACGACTGCGAAAACCCCTTCGAACGGAGCCAACGAAGCGGCGCCACCAGCATCGCCGAGAAGAACGCCGCCAAAAAGATCGGCCCCAAAATGCTCCGCGACGCGTGAATCCCGCCCAAAATAACAATCGCCGCCGCCAAAACGACCGCGTAATCCTTCAAAACGCCCTGTTTTTCGCAACAGTCGCCCCCGCGTTCTTCGGGCAATTTATCGTTTTCGGAATAATCCGTCATTTTCTCATCCGTATCGCAAGAAAAAATCGCGCGGCTCCTCCGCCTTTCGAAGTTTCCGCTTCGCCAATCGTACCAAACCGCCGCGAAAAATTCAAGTCCCGTCGCGAGAAAGACGGCGAAAAAACGCGATTCGACGTTTTTTTTATTGTTTTTCTCCGTCTTTTCCTCAAACTTTCTCGACGCAAATTAGCGCCGCGCGACCAACGCCGTCGACGGAGCGATAAACTTCGCGACGACGATAGGCGTTCCGGTCGCCAACTCGTTTTCGTCGTCCGTTTCGGCGGCGTACTCCATCGAGCGTCCCTGTTGCGACACGACGACTTTCCCGCGTCCGGAGCGTTTCGGCGGAATCCGCAGGTAAACCGTTCCGGTCGCCCCGACCGCCGTCGACTCGCGAATCGAACCGTCTTCGCCAAACTTCGAAAGAAGGCGCAACAGGAAGTAAACGCAGTAAATCGCCGCGATTCCGAGAACGATCGCCAGGCCCGCCGTCGCGACCGGCGCGAGTTCAAGCGCGTCCCCCGCCAAGCCGCCGAGCCCGAAAAACGCGGCGCCCGCCGTCGCCGTCCGAATCGAAAGCGCTCTCAAAAACGGAATCCCCGACGCGTCGCCGTTCGAATCCGCCGCGCCGTCTCCGTCGACGTCGCCGTCCAACGCGTCCGGAATCCCGTCGCCGTCCAAATCGCCTCCGCCGAGTCCGAACAGCGTCGCGCAAAACTGCAGCAAAACCAACGTCGCCCCTAAAATCGCGCAAAACCAATAAACGCTCGTCATCGCTCTCTCCGTTTCCGTTTTAAACGCCGCCCGCCGCGCCGTTTATTCTAATTGTATCAAACAAAAGCGCGTCGGGCAAGGAAAATTGTTCTTTTTATAGGAAATTTCGGCCAAAAGAATTGCCGAACGCCACGTCGTCGATTATAATTTGGATAAGATACGCAACTTGCGCAAAACAAACCAAATTTACCCAAATTTCATCAACGTCTTCGTCCGTTTCGCCAAGGAGTCGCCATGACGTTCGTTTCACTCTTCCCGCTTTTCGGCGCCGTCAACGTCGGCGCGATCGTCGGCGTCGGCGCCGTTTTGTGCGCCGTTATTTTCTTCGGTTTCCTCGTTCTTTTTAGCGCTCGCTACAAGCGTTGCCCGAGCAACCGCATCATGGTCATCTTCGGGCGCTCCGGAGGCAACTCGTCGGCGAAGTGCGTTCACGGCGGCGCGAAATTCATCGTCCCGCTGTTGCAAGACTACGCCTATTTGAGCTTGGAACCGATGCAAATCGAAATTCCGCTCCGAGGCGCGCTCTCGATGGAAAACATCCGCGTCAACGTCCCGAGCGTCTTCTCGATCGCCATCGGCACGACGCAGGAACTGATGCAAAACGCGGCGATTCGTCTCCTCGGCATGCCGCGCGAAGCGATTGCGAAACAAGCGGAAGACGTTATCTTCGGCCAGCTCCGCCAAGTGATCGCGTCGATGCGCATCGACGAAATCAACCGCGACCGCGAAGCGTTCCTGACGAACATTCAAACGTCGCTCGAGCCGGAACTTAGCAAGCTCGGCCTTATCCTGATCAACGTCAACGTTACCGACATCACCGACGAATCGGGGTACATCGAGGCGATCGGGCAAAAGGCCGCGTCGGAAGCGATTCAAAAGGCGCGCGGCGACGTCGCCGACAACGAGCGAATGGGCGAAATCCGGGTCGCGGAGGCCGAAAAAGACAAGGCGATTCAAGTCGCGAACGCGCAAAAAGAACGCGTCGTCGGGACTCGCGAAGCGGAGCGAGAACAAACGGTCAAAACGGCGCAAATCGAGCAAGAACAAGCGGTTCGCTTGGCGGAACTCGACCGCGTGAAGGTCGTCGGCGAACAGTCGGCGGCGTTCGAAAAAGAAGCGGAAGTCAAGGCCGCGGAACGCGATATGCGCGTCAAATTGGCGAACGCCGACGCGGCGGCAATCGAGGGCGAAAACCTTGCGAAGGCGGTCGTCGCGAACTCCGAAGCGGAACTGCAAGTCAAGGAAGCGGAAGCGTTTGAGCGCGGGGAAACGCGCAAGCGTCAAGCGGACGCGTCCGTTTTGGAAGCGGAACACAAAGCGCAAGCGGTCGCGGCGGCGGCCCTGGCCGAGCGCGTCGAAGCGGAGCGTCGGGCGGAGCTGGAAGCTCCGGCGAAAGCGGAAAAAGCGCGCGTCGTCGTCGAAGCGGAAGCGCTCGCCGAGCAAAAACGCATCGAAGCGGAAGGGGAAGCCGCGGCGATTTACGCGAAATTGGAAGCGGAAGCGCGCGGTCAATACGAAATTTTGAAGAAGAAGGGCGAAGGTCTCAAAGCGATCGTCGAAGCGTGCGGCGGCGCTCGCGAAGCGTTCCAAATGCTGATGCTCGACCACTTCGACGAACTGATCGCCGCGTCGGCGCAAGCGATTTCGTCGATCAAATTCGACAAAGTCGTCGTTTGGGACGGCGCCGGTTCCGGCGCGAACGGCGTTCCGGGCGAAACGGCGACGTCGAACTGGCTCCGCAATATGGCCAAGACGCTCCCGCCGATGTTGGAAGTAATGAAGGAAATCGGCGGCGTCGAGTTCCCGGAAATCTTGGGCAAAATCGGCGCCCCGGAAGCGGTCGAAACGCAACCGACGCAACCGGAACCCGCGAACGAAACGCCCGCCGACGCCCCGGCGTCCGAAAGCGAAGCGGACGACGAACCGCAAGCGTAACGCGAACATAGCGACGCGAACGAACGTCGCTCCCCGTCGACGCGGTCTCCCCCCCGGCCGCGTCGACTTCTTAAAACGGAAAGCGCGACAAGACGGCGACTTAAATCGCTCGTCGTCGCGCTTTTTTATCGCCGCTCGCCTCTACGTCGACGCTCAATCGAGCGAGCGGTCGCCTCGCAAAAGCTCGAGCGGCTCCGCCCGACCGGCTTTGACCGCGGGCCAAAGCGCCGCCGTCAAACAGAGCCCGAGCGTTAGCAAGAATCCGAACGCCAATTCTTTTACCGGCAAGATTAACGGCGGATTCGACGTTCCAAACATGCTCGCGCCGAGTTTCAGCGCCCCTTGCGCCGCCCAAAAGCCGAACAGGAAACTCGTCGACGACGCGACCAGCGCGATCAAAATCGCTTCGACCAACACCGTGCGAATCAGCGCTCCGCGAGTCAGTCCGACCGCTCGCGCCGCGCCGAACTGCCAACGTCGCGACCGCACGGAGTTCGCGACCGCGCCGACGACCGCTATCGACGCGATTATCAGCGTCGTAATCGGCGTTTTGCTCAGTCCCCAAATCACCGAATCGGCGCGCTGAGAAATCGAACGCGTCAACGAGTCTCGCGTCGACAGCTTGACGTAAGCGGCTCGCGACGACGCGTCGCTATTCCCCGCTTTCGCCGCGAACGTTCCGTCCGCTTCGTCGAGTCGCAACGACTTCAACGCCAACGCGTCGCACGCCGTTTCGATTTCGTCGTAAGTCGCGCCGTCGCTTTCGTTAAACCAAAAGTAGCCGGGTCGTTCGAGTCGGTAGTCGCCGCGAATTATCCGCTCGGACGCAAACGCGATTCCGCCGGAACGCCCGAAGTTGCGCCGGACGCCTCCGGTCTTCGACAGCCACTGCCACCCCGGATAATAAACGACGCCGACGATCGGATACGCGAGCGTTTTTTCAGGTTCGCGAGGATGAACGACGCGCAGCTCGTCGCCGAGATTCAAATCGTAATCAACGGCGAGAGAATCGGTTACGACGACTCCTCGTCCTCTTTCCATCGCGGCGAACGCCTCCTTCGGGTCGCCTTGCAAAAAGCGAAAACCGACGAGCGGCGCCTTGCCGTCTTTTCCGAGAAACGCCCGTTCGACGTCGACTCCGAAGAAAACGACGTTCGCGTAAGCGCTTTTGCGGACGGTTTGCGGAGGAATCGAATCGACGCTAAACGCCGCTTGTTCGACCGCGACCGAAAGAAATTCGTCGCGCTTAACGCAAGGCAAATCGCGAAGTTGAGAAATCGTCTCCGAGCGCGCGCCGTTCGGCAAAAACGCCGCGAAACAGTTCGGCGTCCCGCGCCCCGGCAAAAACGGCTCGAGCATCGAATACCCCCAAATTTGCGTCGAAACGAAGAGCCCGCCCCCGACGCTCAACGCGACGGAGACCGCGACGACTCGACTCGCGTTACCGGAAAGCTCCGTTCGAATTAGTCGATAATCGAAACGAAACAATTTCGCTAAAACCGGAAGCAAAACGACTTCCGCGACGCGAATCGCCGTCGGAATCAAACAAACGACGCCGAGCGCGAGCGCCGACACGCCGACGATGGAATGCAGCGCCGCCCGCTCCGTCGTCGCGCCGGAAGCGAATTGAACGAGGTAAACGTCGACGCCGATTAGCGCCGCTCCGAGAAGAGCGAGCGCCGCGAACCGACGAGCTTGACGCTTGCGCCGCGCCGGAGAAAAAAACGTTTTTTCCGCAACGCCGAGCGCTTCTAACGGCTTTGCTCGCGCGCTTTGCGCCATCGGGTAAAGCGCCGCCAAAACCGCCCCGACGACCGCGCATCCGAACGAAACGCCGACCGTCTCCCAGTTGACGCCGGTCGCCTTCCCCGAGCAAACAAGCACCAACGCCCAGCCGGTCGCGACGCCGCCGAGCCAACCGGGCAACGCTAACGCCAACGATTCCAACAAGATGGAAAGCGCGACTTGCCCGCGCGTCATCCCGGCCGCTCGGTAAATCGCGATCAGCCGTCGCTGCGCCGCGACGCTCGCGTTCAGCGCCGTAAAAACGATAAAAATCGCCGCGAGCGCCGCCAAGAGCGTTCCGCTCGCCGCTTGATATTTAAACGATTGATTTTGTTTGAATTGCGCCGCTTTTCGCTCGATAATCTCCCGTTCCGTCGCGATTTCAAACTCCGGAAGTCGCGACGCGAGTTTTTCGTTCCAACGCCCGCGAAAATCGTCGACCGACGTTCGCAACTTCGCTAAAAGCGCCGTCGTCGCAAGGTTTTCCGCCCCGACGATTTCGCGACCGAGCGCCGCCGAAACGTAAAACGCGTCCGAATTTGGATCCGCGACGACGCCGACGACTCTTAGCCGGAACTCGGTTCCCTCTTTCGGGCGAATCAAAAAGAGCTCGTCCCCTGGTTTCGCCCCCATTTTTTCAGCGCCGCGCTCCGTCAAAACGGCCTCGCGAGCGGTCGAATCGGGCGCCGCGAACCATTTTCCCTCGACGAGTTCAAACAGCGGCTCGACGGCGTCGGTCGCGTAAAAAGTCGAGCCGTTCCCGGACGGCGTTCCCATGACCGCTCGATAGGCCGCGTAAGCGCGCCGTCGCAGCGTCGGATCGCCGTCCGATCCCTCCGCGACGCTATCCTCTTCGCCGGCAAGCGTTTCGAACGATCGTTTTGGAGTCGGACGCTCCCCTTCGTCGACGGCGTCCGGATCTTCCAAAATCGACCGCTCGGTTCCGGGCGAATAAACGAACGCTTTGAGCGGCGCGATTTCGACGGCGAACGCGACGCCTTCGTCGGCGCGAATTTCCGCGATCAACTCCGGCGCAAGCGCGTCGGTCGAAGCGCCGCGTTTTCCTCCTCTTCCGCGTCCGCCGCGAGCCGGATTTTCTCCGTTTTTCTCCTTTTTAACCTCCGACGCGGCCTTCGCTTGCGCCGCTTCCTCGCTCTTCGTGTCGGGCGCCGGACGCGTTATTTTCAGCGGCCCGGAAAACGGAACGCCTCCGCCGCGCCGCGCCGCCGACGCGTCCTCTTTCGCCGCGATCTGAACGTCGCAAGTCCCCAAATAATCGGCCTCTTCGGTCGTCGCGTCGATAAAAAGCGCCTGAAAACCTCCGATCGTCCACACGATCAAACAAGAAGACGCGGCGATCGCCAAAACGACGAACGCCAACCGCGTCTTTTGCCGCCGCATTCGCGAAATCGTCGTCGACAAAACGAACCCCATCGTTCGATCTCCTTTCTTTTCGCGAGTTAAGCGTTAGCCGAGCGTCGGCGAGCGATCTCTTGACAACGCGCCGCCAACGCCGAGGCGTCCGCGAAACCGTTCGTCGGCAAATCGGCCGCTATCTCCCCGTCGCGCAAGACGATAAGGCGGCTCGCCCAAATCGCGACCGCCGGCTCGTGCGTTACCAAAACGATCGTCCGTTCCTCCTCGCGATTGAGCTTGTCCAAGACGCGGCAAACGTTTTGGCCGCTCTCCCAATCGAGATTCCCCGTCGGTTCGTCGGCTAAGAGAACCGCCGGATCGGGCGCGAGCGCCCTCGCCAACGCGACGCGCTGCCGCTGACCGCCGCTCAACGCGTCCGGATACTGGCTCAACTGTCGCGAAATTTCGAGTTCCTCGCAAAGAGCGCGAATTTTTTCCCGCGTCGCGCCGACGTCGCGCCCGTCCGCTCGCAACGGAAACAGAACGTTCTCCTCCGCCGTCAAACAAGGAATAAGATTGTAATTTTGAAAAACGACGCCGATTCGTCGCCGTCGGAAAATCGTCGTCGCGCGGTCGCCGCCGTCGAAAATCCGTTTTCCTTCGACCTCGACGCTCCCCGAGGTCGGTCGCGTCAACCCGGCGATCAAGTGGAGCAAGGTGCTCTTTCCGGAGCCGCTCGCTCCCGAAACCGCGACAAATTCGCCGCGCCGAATCGTTAAATCGACGTTCGAAAGCGCCGCGAACTCAACGTCGCCGCGTCGATATTTCTTCGTCAGTCCGCTCGTTTTTACCGCGACTTCCTCCGTCGCGCCGCTCGCATTAGTTTTGCTTATATCGCCGCTCATTTGATTTTTCTATAATCGCTCAAAAATCTAACATTTTATCGCAAACATTGTTACAACGCGACTTACTCCGCCGCGCAATACGCTAAGACCGTCAAGACGTACCCGGTGACGAGATTCGCGTCCGTCTCCATCCACATGCGATCGGTATTAACCCAAGAGCCGTCGACGTTTTGCGCCAGCGCGAGCGTCTCGATCAATTCGCGCCGCCAATCGCGCTCGACGCCGTCCTTATCCTCGAACGTCTTGCCGCCCAACGCGTTAAGACACTTCGCCATCGTGTGGTAATAATAGTAGAGCCCGCGTTTGCCGAGCCCCGGATTTTGCTCCATCGTGTAATTATCGCGAATCCAGTTCGTCGCCGCTTGAACGCGCGGATCGTCGGCGGCGAGCCCCGCGTAAATCAGGCTTTTGAGCCCCGCGTAAGTCATGCTGCCGTAGCTGCGCAACCCGCCGCTAACCTCTTGTCCCGCAGGGTTTTCCTGTTCCGAAACAAACGTGTAAACAAAACCGCCGTCGTTCGTTTTCGCCGTCGAACCAACCGGATTGTCCTCCGACTCCAAGTTTTGACACCGTGAAACAAAAACAAGCGCGTCTTGAATCGCCGGATCGTCCTCGTCGGCGCCGACGTCGCGCAACGCTTCGATAAAAAACTGCGTGTTCGAGAGATCGGGCCGCGTTCCGCTTCCCGCGCCGTACCCGACGCCGCCGAAATACTCCTCGTCTTGCGACACGCCGTCTTCCTTGTTATACTGCGAGCTTCGAACGTATTTTTCCGCGTTCGCGACGATTTCGTCGTACCGCCCGTCGCCCGCCGCTTTATTCGCCAAATCGAAACAAACGAGCCCCAAACACGACTCGTAAACCGCGACGTGGCCGCCGGACGAGTAAACCCCGCCGTCCTCTTGAACCGATCCTTCCAAAAATTTCAGCGCGTCCGCGAGAACCGGCTCGTCGAGCGAAACTCCGGAACGCAAAAGAGACGTCGCGACGACGATCGTCGGCCCGACGCCGGAACGCGGCGACGCGGAAAAAGAACCGTTCGCCGCCCGCGCTTTTTTTAAGAATTCGATCCCGTCTTCAACCAGTTGCAAACGCAACGCTTCGACGTCGGCGCGCTCCGTTTCGGTAAGCGTTTTTCGCATCTTTTCCGGCTCGACAGCCGGAGCGCTCGCCGCGACGCGAGCGCCGCCTCGTCCGTCCCGTCCTCCGCGGTTTCCCATCCCCCCCCCGGGGTTCCCGGAACGCTCGCCTCGAACGTTTTCGCTCGCGTCGGAAACGGCCCCTCGAATCCCCCCCCGGGGGTTCGTCTCAACGCCGTCTTGCGCCCCAACAACCCCTCCGGTCGCCAACGCCGCCGCGCAGCAAATCGCGCCTAAGCGACGCGCAATTTTATTTTTATCGCTTCGATTTCTCATCGTTAACCCCTTTCGTTAAAATCAATTAGCAAGAGCCGCCAACGTTCGCGAATCGTCGACGCGTCCGAAAACGCCGTTTCGATTATACGTCAAAACGCGACGTTCGTCTCGTTTCCGGAACGAGTCGCCGCCGCGCGCCAAACGTCGAGCGAAATCGTCTCCGAAACGCAGCGAACCGAACCGTCGGCGAATCCGACGACGACGATTCCGGGGTGGTTCGACGCGGCGCCGTCGAACGTCAACTCTTTGCCGCGCAACCAAATCGACGGAACTTTCGCGTTCGGAACGGAATACGCCGAATATCCGGTCGCGTAATGCCGCCCCGTTATCCAAGGAAAACCGCGGTGCGAGCCGGTCGCAGACGGCTTCATCGCCGCCAAATCGGGCTCGACGTAATCGGCGCAAGTTCCTTCGCCCAAGACGCACATCCGATCCCAATCGTCGTCGCTCGGCTCCGTCGGCGTCGTCGCGAACTGCAAGCGCGCTTCGGAAACGATCATCGTTTGAGAAGTTCCGTCGGTCAGCGACGCGAACGACGTTTGGCGCCAAGCGAACGCGCCGTCGTTGCGCCCGCCGTCGAGATTGTTCCCGGCGCCGGTCGACGTTCCGCTGCAAAAGACGTAATTATTGCCGTTAGCGTAAACGTCGTCGTGATTCGGCTGCTTCGCGACGCGCGACTGGTCTTCGCTCGGACACGCCAGCGTCGGGCAAGGAAAGTCCAATTTTTCGAAAAGCGCTTCGTTGAGCTTCGTCTTTTGCCAATAAACGCGCCAGTTGTCGTAATCGCCGAAATTAACGCCGAGCATAAAGGCGCCCTGTTCGATATACGGCAAAATTCGCGCTTGAATCGAAAACGCCGTGTCGTAAACCTTGCCGTCGGCGGAGCTTCGGCCCCAACTGGTGAACTGCGGGAAACCGTTTAGCGCGTCGTGATAGTTCGCCAGCGCCAACGTCCATTGCTTGACGTTGTTCGCGCATTGCATTCGACGCGCCGTCTCTCGCGCCGCTTGAACCGCCGGCAGGAGCAAACCGATCAAGATTCCGATAATCGCAATTACGACGAGCAACTCGACGAGCGTAAAACCGGTTTTCTCGCCGCGAATTTCACCGCCGACGCAAACCGCGCAGACCAACTGTTTTTCTTTATCTTCGCAAACTCTCATTCGATTTTATTCAATCTATATTTTATTAAATTCTTAAATTTTCACATCAACATCGCGCTTTCTCTTCCAACGCGGTCAAGATTACCGCCGTCAAGAAACGCCGACAAACCGACGTTCGCCGTCGCAAGCGCCAAGAATCAAATAAGAAGTCGAGTCGACGCGCAAAGAGCGGCGAGCGTCCGTCGCGACGCGAGCCCGTCTTCGACGTCGAAGCGTCGAAACGCGTTAAAAAGCGCAAGACGCGCAAAAGAAAGAAGCTTTCCCAAATTTGCCAACGCGACGCCGAGCCGTCGGAACGTCGCGTCCAAAAAACGCCAAAACTCGCGTTCCAAGCGACTTTCGCCGCCGACGCCCCAAAGCGCCGTCCAGGCTCGCGGAAAAACGCCGCCGAACGCGCCGAACGTCGACAAGAAAAAGAACGTCGCCGACGACGCGAACGCCCGACGCGCCCGCTCGACCGCGGCCGAATCCGAAATCGCGATAAAATCCGCCGCCGCGAACGCCCCGACCGCGTTCAACGGGTTGCCGTCGAACGCCGCCGCCCAAAGGAACGTTTCGCCGCCGGATTCGCTTTTTTCCTCTTTTTTATTACAGTCGACGCGACCGTCGTCCGACGCGGTTTCGTTCCCGTCGAGCGACCGCAAAAACGTCAACGCCGCGTCGAGGCCGCCGTCAAACTCCGCCGGGCCCTCCCCGGCTTCCAATTTTAACGCGGCCAACGTCGCCGACGCCTCTCGCGACGCTTCCTCCGACGCCGCCCGCTCCGTCGCAAAATCGAACGCCGCGCTCTCCCGTCGCCGTCGGTCGAACGCCGAACGCTCAACAGTCGTCAAGGTTTCGAGAAAACGCGCCGTCGCTTCCGCTCCGACGTTCCAACGCGCCCAACCGTCGGCGACCGCTCGCAACGCGCCGCTCGCCCTCGGTCCAGAACGCCGCGACGCCCAAAACTCGGTCGCGCCGACGCGAAGACGTTCGTCGAAATCGGCTCGCAAAGGCTCGACGCCACGCCGGGAGGCCGATTTTCCCCAGTCGCCGAAAACGTTCGATTTCTTCGTTTGAACGCCGACGCTTTCCCAAACCTCGCCGACGTCGGTCGTCAACCGCTTCGCCGAACGCTCGAAAACGCCGTCGCGCGACGTCGAATCGGTCGCCCGCCCCCAAAACGCCGCCAACGCCGCCGCGACAAGCGCGAACGTCGCCCAGCGGAATCGTCCCGGCGCGGTTCGAGGGAATTTTAGCATCGTCTAACTTTTGTTCGTTAAAAAGGACGCGAGAACTCGGAAAACCGCCCGTAAAAGCGGTAAAAACGGCCCGAACGCTCCCGCGATTCGTTCGGACTTCATTATAATAAGGTCGCGGCGGCTTGTCAACCGGAGGCGTTTCGCTTAAAATTAAAGGGCGGCGCGAACTTGACTTGCGTCGCCCCTATTTTCATTATTCCCCCTATTTTAACGCCCGACAGCCGAGGAACGCTCATGAAGTTGCAAACGTTGGTCGAATTTTTAGAGAAAATTTTTCCGCTCGAACTCGCCGAAAGTTGGGACAACGTCGGGCTTTTGATCGGAGACCGACGCCGCGAAATCAAGCGCGTCCTCGCTTGCCTGACGATCGACCGAGCCGTCGTCGACGAAGCGGTCGCGACCGGAGTCGACTGCGTCGTTTCGCACCATCCGTTCCCGTTCCGCGCCGCGAAACGTTGGACGTTCGACACGACCGACGGCGAAATCCTCTCGAAGCTGATGGCCGCGAAAATCGCCGTTTACAGTCCGCACACGGCGCACGACTCGGCGTTTTTCGGGATTAATCGCCAACTCGCGGCGGGGCTCGGCCTCCGCGACGTTCGCCCGTTGATTCCCGGAACGATTCCGGCCTCGCGGGAAGCGCTCGACGGGCTCGAACCGAGCGTCGCCGACGAAGTCGCGCAAGATTTCGTCCCCCAAGACGCGAAAACGTCGAACGCGCCGCTCCTCGGAACCGGGCGAATCGGGCGTTTCGAGAAGCCGCAAACTTTCGCAGCGCTGATCGAACAAATCAAGGACATGCTGCAAATTCCGGCCCTGCTGGCGGTCGGCGACGACCGAAAGCCGATTCGCAACGTCGCGATCGGATGCGGCGCGGCGGACGATTTCGTCGGGAACGCCGTCGACGCGGGCGCCGACGCGCTCCTTCTCGGCGAAGCGCGTTTTCACGCCTGCTTGGAGGCTCGTTCTCGCGGGCTCGGATTGATTCTCGCCGGACACTACGCGACCGAACGTTTCGCCGCGTGCATCCTCGCCGACCGAATCGCTCGCAAATTCCCGGAACTTTCAGTCAAAGCGAGCGCGAAAGAAAGCGACCCGATTCGCGTCGTTTGAGGCGCGCTCCGCCGACGCGAGTAATAAATAGGACAAAATTCCGCGAAGCCGCCGACGCTTAAACGTCGAGCGGCTTTTGGGGTTCGTCCCCACTGTTCCGCAAACGCGGCGCAAACTGTCGAACAAGGCGCCGACGACCGACTTATAAAATAAATAAAATAGATAATTTAGAAAAGTAAAAATTTTCAAAAAAAAGTTTTTTTGTCGTCGAAAGAGAGGGGTCGGGGCTTGTAGAACGCGCGGAAGGGTTTATAATTGGAATAAAATTTTATCGAGAAGCGGTTCCCCCGTTTTTTGCCGCCGACTCCGTTCGCCTTCGCGAAGCGCGACGTCGAGCGACGCTCGATAACCCGCTCTTCCGACGCGTCGAGGGACGTTTTCCGCGTCGTTTTCGCTCGAACGGAAGAATTTCAAACGGTAGTTTAAGCGCTCAAAGGAGATTTACAGTGGCTGCTGTCAACGTTGGTATTAATGGTTTCGGTCGTATCGGTCGCATCGTCTTCCGTCAAATGATGAAGGCTCCGGAAAAGTACAACGTCGTCGGTATCAACGACTTGACCGACACGAAAACCCTCGCCATCCTTCTCAAATACGACTCCTCGCAAGGTCGTTTTGACGGCACGGTCGAATACGATGAAAAGAACCTCATCGTCAACGGCAAAAAGATTCCGGTCTCGGCCGAAAAACAACCGTCCCTCATTCCGTGGGCCGAATTCGGCGCCGACGTCGTCCTCGAAAGCACCGGTTTCTTCACCAACCCGGCCGCCGACGGCAAAGAAGGTTACGACAGCCACAACGCTCGTAAAGTCGTCATTTCCGCTCCGGCGAAAGGCGCCGGCGACGAATTCTTCACCTGCGTTCTCGGCGTCAACGACGACCAACTGAAACCGGAACACAAGTACGTTTCGAACGCTTCCTGCACGACCAACTGCCTCGCGCCGGTCGCCAAAGTTCTCAACGACAACTTCGGCATCGTCAAAGGTTTGATGACGACGGTCCACTCCTACACGAACGACCAAGTCACCCTTGACAAACCGTACAAAAACATCTACCGCGGTCGCGCCGCGGGCGTCAACATCATCCCGACGACCACCGGCGCCGCGAAAGCCGTCGGTCTCGTTATTCCGGAAGTCAACGGCAAGCTGACCGGTATCTCCCTCCGCGTCCCGACCCCGACCGGCTCCATCGTCGACCTCGTCTGCGAAACCGCGAAACCGGTTACCGTCGAAGCCGTCAACGCCGCCGTCAAAGCCGCCGCCGCTTCGGAACAAATGAAGGGCGTTTTGGATTACTGCGAAGATCCGATCGTTCTCGCCGACGTCGTCGGTCAAACCTACAGCTCGATCTTCGTTCCGGAATGGACGATGGTCATCGGCGACAACATGGTCAAAATCTTGTCGTGGTACGACAACGAAATGGGTTACAGCACCCGCGCCGCCGACCTCATTTACAAGCTCGGCAACATGTGATTTGAGGTTTTAGACCTTAAATTAAGCGTTTGAGCGTCGCGACGTTTTCACGTTCCTTACGCGGCGCTTGAACGTCGGCTTCGAGCCGAAATTAGAAACGGGAGTCAAGTTGCGAAACGTTCTCGAACGATCGCGATTTTGGTTCCCGTTTTTCGTTTCCGTCATTCGCCTATTCCGCGCAAACGCCGCGTTTTAACGTTTCCAACGTCGCACAACGTCGCTACTTCTCATCGCCGAGCCGCCGATAAACTTCAAGTCTTTCGGCAAAACCGTCGCGCGGAGAGAATTCCGTCGAAGACGAAAACGCCGCTAAACGGCGAAATCGGCGAACGTCCGCTATTTCCCGTCGAAACACCGAAAATGACGCCCGATTTTTTAAAAAACGTTTACCTTTTGAGCGCGATTTCGAGCGTTACGTTCGGCCTAATCGGCGCGCTCGTCGTCGCTCGCCGCGTCGGTTACTTGGCCGGAGCGATTTCGCACTGCGCGTTCGGCGGAATCGGTTTCGGACTTTGGCTCAAACAAACGCTGGCGACCGGCGCGCTCGGAACGCTTGCGCTGGCGACCCTTTTTTCGTCGGGCGAAAACGCGCCTCAACTTTGCGAGCGTTGGAGTTCATTCGTCGACCCGATTCCGGCGGCGCTTGCGTTCGCGGTCTTGTCGGCGCTCCTAGTCGACGCGATTCGACGGCGGGCGAAAGAGCGCGAGGAAACGCTTCTCGGCGCGATTTGGGCGATCGGGATGGCGGTCGGGCTTCTTTTCATCGAGCGCGTCGACGGGTACGCGTCGGTTTCGACGTATCTTTTCGGCGACGTCCTTCTCATCGGCAAGAGCGACGTTTGGACGGCGGCGGCCCTCGGCGGCGCGATTTTGGCGGTCGTCGCTTGCGATTTCAAACGCCTCGAAGCGGTTTGTTTCGACGAGGAATTCGCCGAGCTGCGCGGCGTCAACGTCGACTTTCAAAACCGTCTCCTTCTGACGCTGACGGCGGTCGCGGTCGTGCTGATGTTGCGCGTCGTCGGAATGGCGATGATCGTCGCTCTGCTGACGCTTCCGGCGGCGACGGCGGGCCGCTTCACCAAACGGCTGAGCGCGACGATTATCGGCTCGATCGCGATTTGTTTCGTCGGGTCTTGGCTCGGAATTTGGCTCAGTTTTCTCCTGAATTTCTCAACCGGGCCGACGATTATCCTCGTAATCGCAATTTTTTACGCGCTTTCGCTCCCGTTCGGTAAAAATTAACCGCGCCGCGACGAAAAGAACGAGAATTTAAATAAAATATAACGACAACAGAATTTAAAATCGGCGATTTAGGGCAAAATAGACGGCAAAAACGGTTCTACCGATGTTAAATCGTTCTTTTTTTAACAAAATCGCGTTTAATCCCTTGAAAAAACGTAACATTAGGTTTATGATAAAAGTAACAAGGGGACGCGACCTCGAGTCGTTTACGGCTCGACGTTTCCTTGCCCTGTGTTGAACACAACTTAAAAGGAAAAAAAAATGAAGAAATTCTTTGCTCTTACCCTCGTCGCGGCTTGCGCCGCTTGCATGTCCCTTGGTTGCAAACCGGCCGCGACCGACGCCCCGGCCACCGACGCTCCGGCTACCGAAGCCGCCGCCCCGGCTGAAGAAGCCGCCGCTCCGGCCGCCGAC
>JAFYQR010000045.1 GCA_017559825.1 Thermoguttaceae bacterium
CGGGTCGAGTCGACGGAAAGCGCGTTTTCGGCTCGCGTCCCCGACGCGCCCGCGCCGAATCCGGCGATCGATCCCTCCCCCGACGCCGCGCCGTTCGTTCGCGTCGTTCCGGTCGTCTTCGACCCGACGCGCCTTGCGCCGAACGTCGACCGACTCCAAACGCGCTTCGTCGTCGAAACGTCGGACGGGCGCGCCGCGACGTTCGAAGCGTTCGCCTTCCTCGACGAAACGTTCGACGCGCCGAAATAACGCCGCAAACCGACCTGTTCGCCCCAACGCCGCGGATTGTCCGACTCGCTCAACCCGCTCGCCCCGCCGAATCGCGCCGACTCGAAAAATCGCGTCGGCGCCGTCCTTGAAAAATTTCCGCGAACGACTATTATATATTAATGAAAGAATCGCCGTCGAACGCGGTCGACTCGCTCGGTTCCTCGGTTCCTCGGTTGCTTGTTTCCCCCAGTCCCCACCGTTTCCCCGGTCTTCCCCGCTTGCCGTTCCCCCCTTTCCGCCGCCCGATATGTCCGACTCGACGCCCGCCTCCGCCGCCTCGCCCGCTCTCTCGAACGCCGACCGCCTCCTAATCGGTCTCAACGACGCTCAACGCGAAGCGACGACGCACAAAGACGGCCCGCTTCTCGTCTTGGCCGGGCCCGGAAGCGGCAAGACGCGCGTCGTTACGCACCGGATCGCTTGGCTGATGGAAAACGGCGTCCGCGACTCGCAAATCGCCGCGCTGACGTTCACCAACAAAGCCGCCGACGAAATGAAAACGCGCCTCCAAACGCTCTCGCCGGGCTCGCGCGTTTGGATCGGCACTTTTCACCGCTTTTGCGCCTATTTGCTCCGCTATTACGCGCCGCAAGTCGGCCTCCAAGAGAATTACGTCATTTACGACGTCGACCAAAGCAAGAAGCTCCTCGAAGAGATCGTCGGCAAGCGCGACCTGCCAAACGGCGTCGACTTGCCGAAAATCGCCTCCGCCATCGGTTGGGCGAAAAACTCGCTCGTCGCCGCGTCGGAGTACTGCGCGAAGGAAGGCAGCCTGCTCGGCAAGATCGTCGAGGAGGTTTACCCGGCTTACCAAGAGGCGCTCCGCCGAGCGAACGCCGTCGACTTCGACGACCTCCTCTTTCACGTCGCGGTTCTCTTAAAGGAAAACGAGGAAATCCGCGCGCATCTCGACCGCCGCTTCAAGTACATTCTCGTCGACGAGTACCAGGACACGAACGTCGTCCAGTACGCGATCGCTCGGGCGCTTTCGATCGACTACCCGAACCTTGCCGTTACCGGCGACCCGGACCAGTCGATTTACGGTTGGCGCGGCGCGAACATTCAAAACATTTTGAATTTCGAACAAGATTTCGAGGACGCGAAAGTCGTTCGACTCGAGCAAAATTATCGGAGCGACAAGAGCGTTCTTCGGGTCGCCGACGCGCTCATCAAGCACAACCTTTTCCGCAAGGACAAAGACCTTTACACCGAGCGCGGCGAAGGCGTCGCGCCTCGCGTTTTGCAGTGTCTCGACCAACAGGAAGAGGCGGAGGCGATCGCCGCGGAGATCGCCGCCGAAGTCGCGTTAGGCAAGCGCCGCCCTCGCGATTACGCCGTTTTTTACCGAATGAACGCGCTGTCGCGGAACCTCGAATACGCCTTGAAGCGGTACGGCGTCCCGTTCCAGCTTGTCCGCGGACTCGAGTTCTTCAACCGCAAAGAGGTAAAAGACCTTTGCGCTTACCTGCAGCTGATTCACAACCCGAACGACGTCGTTTCGTTCCGCCGCGTCATTAATCTCCCGGCGCGCGGCGTCGGACGCGTTACCCTTGCCCGACTCGAAAATTTCGCCGTCGAAAACAACGCGACGCTCTTCGAAGCGGCGCGAGCGGTCGGGCGCGTCGCCGGCGTCTCGACGAAAGCGCAAAAGGCGATCGCGTCGTTCGTTTCGCTCGTCGAAAAAGCGAGCGCGTCGCTCGCCGCCGGAGAAGACCTCGAAGTCGTTTTATCGCAAATTTTAACCGACACGAAGTACGTCGAGTATCTCCGCGACGCGGCGAAAACGGAAGAGGACGCGCAGCGCCTCGCGAACGTTCAGGAACTTCTCTCGGAAGTTCGCGAGTTCGACGCCGACTGCCGCAACGAAAAAGACGAAGACCTCCCGGTTCCGCTCTTCCCGGAGAAACCGCGCTCGAACGACAGGCTCGGTCGCTTCCTCGAACAGATCGCGCTCGTCAACGACGTCGATTCTTGGGACGAAAACGACGACCGCGTTTCGTTAATGACGCTTCACGCGGCCAAGGGGCTCGAGTTTCCGGTCGTTTACCTCGTCGCGGTCGAGGACGGCGTCCTCCCGCACGAGCGTTCGCTGCACGACAAGCGCCAACTTGAAGAGGAGCGTCGCCTTTTGTTCGTCGGGCTGACGCGCGCCGAAGAGGAGTTGCGCCTCTCGCGGACGCGTTTTCGCGAGTTCCGCGGGAGTTTCTCCCCGGCGATGGTCAGCCGCTTCCTTTTCGAGTTCCCGAAAGACGGCGTCGACTCGTTCGAGTCGGTCGAAGATTGGCGCCAAACGCTCGAAAACGCCGCCGCGGAGAATCCGGACGCGAAAATCGCCGTCCCGAAAATGTTTCCGCGCCAAGACGGACGTTCGCAGCGCCAAGCGCTTTGGGAAGAAGGCGTCGACCGCGAGCCGGAGGAGGAAGTCTTCCGCGTCGACGGTCGCGCCCCGCGAAACGCCGGACGACGACGCGGAGCCGGTTTCCCGCGCGGGTTTGCCGACGACGGTTTCGTCGACGATTTCGACGCTTCCCGACGCCGTCGGGGCCGAGGTCGCGCCGATTTCGCCGACGCCGGCTTCGACGACTGCGTCGACGCGGAGCCGGTCGACGATTTTTCGCAGGAAGCGCCCGAAAACGACCTCGAATTCGACTCGTCCGCGCTCGATTTCGACGCCGACGGCTTCTCCGACGCGCCGTCCGACCGATTCGGCGATTACGACGGCGAAACGGAGATTCGCGTCGACGACGACGGCGTCCCCCGAGCCGTCGCGCCTCGCCGAGCCGCTCGCCGCCCGATCGCGCCGACGGAGCCC
>JAFYQR010000046.1 GCA_017559825.1 Thermoguttaceae bacterium
AAAACGAGCCGCGAGAGTCAACGCAAGAAATAAAAAAAGCCGTCCCAAAAGGACGGCTAAAAGCCAGCGGGGAGAATCGAACTCCCAACCTCAGCATTACGAATGCTGCGCTCTGCCAGTTGAGCTACGCGGGCAAAAAGTTGGAAAACTCAGTTTTAATCATTGAAGGCAGGGTTGCTTTCGTTTTAGGTTTCCCTTAACTCTTATGCCAACATTCTAACCGAGATTCCGAAAACGTCAAGCGGCTTTTTTCAATTTTTTTATTTTTTTCTTCGAAGCGCCGCGAACCCCGTTTTTTTCCGACTCAAACAACGATTCCGCTCGCTCGCCGCGACGTCGACTGTCAAAAAATCCGCGCTTCGAGATCGTCCGTTTCGAGCGCGGCGTTCGAGACGTAAAATCGGGTCTTGGCAAGCGTCCGTTTGGAAGGCGGCGTCGAAGGTTAAAAAATAGCGCCGCCGAAACCGAGCGCGGCCAACTGCGCCGCGAGCGAAGCGACGAACGCCGGAAAACGCGAACGGATCGCGAACGCGGCGCAAAACTCGTCGAGCGTTTCGGAAAGGGGCGAAAGCGGCGGCGTCTTCGCTCCGGCTCGCGCCTCGGCGTCGAACGCGTCGTCGAATTCGGGATCGTCGCTCGGAACGTCGATTTCGGTTTCCCGAGAGCGACGAACGACGGAAAAACGCGCTCGACTCTCGACGGCCAAACTCGCGAAAACCAACGCCGCGACCGAAACGGGAACGAGCGTCCAACGGTTTTCGGCGAACGTCGTCGCGACGACCGCGCCCTGAGCGAGCGTCCAACACGCGGCGAAAACGAGAGCCGTCGCGAAACGAACGGCGTCGCGCCGCGCTCCGTCCAAAAGTTGGCGTACCGAAAAAAAGACGAACGCCGCCGCGCAAATTGCCGCCGCGACCGCCGCGCCGCCTTCGCTCGGGAACGTCGAGCGCCAAACGCCGAGAAAACTCGCCGAACCGAGCGCGCCCAACGCGACGAACGTTCCGACCGCCGCGCCGAGAACGCTCCGAAACGTCGCGCTAAACCAGCGGCCAAAGAGCCCGAGAACGCCGACGATCGCCGCCGTCGCCGCGCTCGACGGTAGCGGGGAAAACGTCGCTTCGACGAGAGCCCAAGCGCAAACGCCGCAGTAAACGGTCGCGACTCGCCGACTCCGAAAGCGTCGAGCCCAATATTCGCCGAGCGCGCAGCAAACGAGCGTCCAACGCGCGACGTTCGGAGACTCGCCGTCGAGCGCGAGCGCGCCGAGAAACGCTAGCGCCGCTAAAAAATGAAGGGAACGGGAGACCGACGTTTGCGCCGTCGCGAACGCGATCGCCGCGACGAAAGGAAACGTCGCCGCGCAGCGCTCGAACGTCGGCGCCGCGTCCGAACCGAGCCCAAGCCCAAGAACGGCGCCGCCGACGACGAACGTCGTCGTTCCGATGAAATGAAGGAAACGCGCCAACGCCGGCTCGCCGCCGCGTCGCTCGACGAAGAGGCCGCCGAAATGCGCGCTCAAGGTCGCCGCGAGTAAAAACGCCGTTCGAACTCCGTCGCTCCAAACGCTCCAACGCGACGCGCCGACGGCGAAAAGAACGCAGGCGAACGTCGAAACGCCGAGCGCCGGAAGCGTCGTCGCCGTCCAACGCCGCCGCTCCTCGAAACGTTCGCTCGCCGAATCGACGGGAACGGGAACGCCGTTCGGCGGCGCGGCGTCGAGCGAGTAAAAATCGTCGAGCAAGTCGGCCTCGCGAGCGGATTCGTCGCGCATCGGGCGGCTCCTTCAAAGAAAAGCGAGGAAAAACGAAAAACGGAAAAACGAACCGCTCGCTCGTCGAGAGCCGTTCGCGTCTCATTAATAATACGACGTATTAATATTAAGTAAGCGAAACGCGGGCGGCTTCGGCGCGTCGAGGCGGCGTTTTCCCGTTTTTTTCGGCGTCGATTACGCGCCCTCAAAAGCCGAAGAGAAGCCCCATGCTTCCGATGTGGAACGTTTGTTCTTTGCTAACGAGGCAGTCGTAGTCTCCGGCGATCGCGAGAGCGCCCCAAAGCGAGAGCCGCAGGCCGACGCCGCCCCAAAAGAAGTCGTCGCCGGCGCCTTCGCCTTTATAATAAGGACTTGTCGGCGCGATCGTTCCCGGGACGCGGCCGAAGCAGAAGTTTTGAATCGATTCGTTTCGCGAGCGGAGTTGCGAAACCCACGCCATGCGCCCTTGGAGCGTAAAAGAGTCGAGACCGGCGAGGTTCACGTCGATTCGCGAGCCGAGCGTCATGTAGCACGCGTCGTAATCGCGCTTGGCGCCGCCGATTTTACTCAGCGTGTTCGGGTTAAAATCGTCGTGCTCGAGGTACGAATATTGGTACGAGCCGAACGGTTTCAACACGAACAGCCCGAGCGTGCGCATTTCGTAACCGGTTTCAAAGTAGCCGGTCGCTTGGCAGCCGTCGTAGGAAGCCGAGCCGACCGAGCCGCCTTGCGCTTTGTAGCCGTCGTCGCCGTAGTTCGCCAACGCGGTGAAGTAGAAGTCGCCCGCGTGGAGGTAAACTCCGGCGCCGACAAGGTTGTCGTTTTGGCGAACGCTTTTGCCGTCGTACTTAACGCGGTTGCGGTGGTAGTTGTAATACGCCGTAAAATTGAGCGAACCCATCGGCATGTTGACGCCGATTTGCGCGCCGGTCGCGTTCGCGTCGATCTCGTCCCGCGTTTTGGTCGGTCGGATTTCGCCGCTCCCGAGGTAGCCGTTCCCCCAAAATTGGAGCGATTTCAGCTCCGGAAGCCGAACCGAGCCGCGAACGACGACGTCTTGCGAAAACGCGAGGCTCGAGCCGTTGAAGACCGCCTCCGAACGGGGCGCGGCGTCGGAGCGGGGAGCGTCGAGCGGCGAAAATTTGTCGAGCGGAAGCGAAAGGCTCGCGGCGTCGAACGCGCCGAGTTCGGCGAAGGCGCCCGAGACGGGCTCGGGCTCGGCGGCGTCGACGGAAAATTCGGACGCGTCGCCTTCGTCGGCGGGCGAAACGACCGTCGAATCGAAATCGAGCAAACCGTTTGAGAAACGGGGAGACTCCGCCGCGACGACGCCGGAAAACGTCGAAAGGGTCGTCGCGACGCCGAGGAACGCTCGACGAAGCGCGCCGTCGGCGAATATGCGAAATGAAACGAGCGAGTGCGACATGCCGGAACCTCCGCGTCGGCGCGGCGTCGGAACGCCGTCGCGCCGCGATTTGGGCGATTTTCAAATTTCTTTAAAAAAGGGGAGCGAAAAGCGAGGATTTTTAGGAAAATAATCCGGGGTTACTTGACATAATCGGTAAATTTAATACAAAACTTAATACAAAGGTTTGATTTTTTTAAAACCGGCGTTTGAAAAAATAGAAATTTTCGTTATACTAGAATATCGGTCGCAATAGCGGACGCAATTTTTTGAGAAGCGAAAGCGATTTTTGACGCGTCGTTTGGGCGGCGTCGCGGAAATCGATTTTCGACCCGATTTCGCGTCGAGTCGGCGCCGCGCTTTTTGGAGGCGCGAGGCCGACGCGGCGAGCGGACTCCGACGCGCGTCGTCGGCGTTTCGTCGACATTTCAGGATAGACAGTTCAAATGGCAAAGAATAATCCCTTTAGTGTATTCCGCCGCAATCAAAAGGCTTGGATGGCGGGGCTCACCCTCTTTACGATGTTCTCGTTCATCGCGTTGGGTTCGATGTTGCAATGCGTCGGAACCGGTTCGCAACAAGGCGGTCCGCAGTTCGTCGGCGAAGTCGCGAAAACGAAGACGTACGGAACGCTCGATTACAACGCGTTCCTGCAAGCGCGCGACTCGGCGAATCGCTTGGCGAATTTCGCGTCGACGGCGCTCGCGTCGTTGGACTCGGAAAAGTGGGCGCAAACGGTTCAAATGGCGCAAATGTACGGCGCGCCGGTCGAGTACGTCGCCAATATTTACGTCAACATGCTGGCGTCGGAAGATTCGCAAAAGGGGGGGCAAGCGCAGCGTCTTAACGCGCTTGCGAGCGAGTTGGAATATATTTCGACCGATCCGCGCGCTCTTGTCGACCGTTGGTTGATTCTGCAATTCGCGCGGAAAAAGGGATTGGCCGCGGACGACGAAGCGGCGACGCAATATTTGCAAACGATCATCGGCGGTTCGCTGACGAAGGATGCGATTCAAGGCTGTCTCCGCGCGGGCGGGCTGAACGATCGTATGCTTTTGGAGCTTTTGAAAGAGCAAATCGCTTACGAACGCGTCGTCGCTCGTTACGGCAACGCCGCGTTGGCTTCGGTTCCGGGCGACGCGTTGGAAGCGTTCGAAGCGACGAACCGTTCGACGAAGGCGAACGTCGTCGCGTTCAAAGCCGCCGATTTTGTCGACGAGATTCCGGAACCGTCGGAAGCGGAACTGAAGAAATTCTACGAACAATATAAGGACGTCGTTGCGAACGCCGCTTCGTCGACGCCGGGCTTTACGCAACCGACGAAACTCGCGTTGGAAGTCGTCCGCGCCGAAATCACGCCGGAATCGCTCGACGCGATCGGCGCCGAGGAAGTCCAAAAGTATTACGAAGAACACCTCGAAGACTATAAGAAACCGACCGCTCCGGTCGCGGAAGCGCAAGTTCCGAGCGCCGACACGCTGCAACTTCCGGACGGCGGCGCCTCCGCGACGATGCTTCCGGACGAGCTGACCGCCGGTTTCGAAGACGCTACGGAAGAAGCTCCGGCGACGGAAGCGGCCCCGGCGGAAGAAGCTCCGGCGACGGAAGCGGCCCCGGCGGAAGAAGCCCCGGCGGAAGAACCGACCGCGTACAAAGCGGCGGAAATTCTCCTCGTTTCGTATCAACAAGAAGTCGAAGAAGCCCCGGCTGAAGAAGCTCCGGCTGCTGAATCGGCCCCGGCAGAAGAAGCTCCGGCGACGGAAGCGGCTCCGGCTGAAGAAGCTCCGGCTGCTGAAAC
>JAFYQR010000047.1 GCA_017559825.1 Thermoguttaceae bacterium
CCGGAACCGGAACCGGAGCCGAAACCGCGCCCCAAACTGGAACCGACGCCGGATTGGTTGCGATGGTTCGGCGCCCCCCGACGCGTCCGACGCGGCGGCGGTTTTCAACTCGGCGCTTGGGCGAGCGTCTCCGGTCGGGAAGACGAAGGCCCTCCGGATTCCGGCGGCGGTTTTCGCGTCGTCTTGGCGCGAGTCTCGGCGCAAACAACGCATGGCAACGATTAAACGCAACCTCGACGCGACAAGGAGAAACGCAAAATGGCTAAAAAACGCGAAAAATCGCCGACGCCGCCGGTCGCCGAAAATTACGACGGCCCTTGGAACTCGAATCCGGAAGCCGGAACGCACAAAACGCTCGAAATCGCCGGCGTCGAATGGGCGTTTCGGTACTGTCCGCCCGGAACGTTCGGGGGCGGCGACTTTAAAAAAGGCGCCAACCCGTTTAAAATAACGCTGACGCGCGGCTTTTGGATCGCCGAAACGCCGACGACGCAAGCGCAGTACGAAGCGTTGATCGGCGAGAACCCGAGCTTCTTTTCGCCCCTTCGACTCGAACGGATAACGGAGAAGGAGCGCGCCGAACGAGAGAAAAGCCTCGCGCGGCTCGCGAAATCGTCCCCCGAATACGCCGCCGAGGTTCGCGCCAAGGAAGACGAGGAAGAAGCCCTAATCGCCGCGCTCGCCCCGCTCGAAACGCGGGATTTTCCGGTCGAAACCGTCTCTTGGCGCGACGCGACAAACTGCGCGCAAAAAGCGACCGAAGCGGCGGCCCTCCCGGACGGTCTCGTCTTGCGGCTCCCGACCGAAGCCGAGTGGGAATACGCCTGCCGCGCCGGAACCGAAACCGCTTTCTTTTGGGGAACGAGGCCGAAACGGTCGGCGATGAATTGCGAACCGAGATACGAACCGGAACGCAAACCGTCGGAGCCGGAACCGCTCCGTCGAACGTCGCGAGTTCGCTCTTATCCGCCGAATCCTTGGGGCGTTTACGACGCGCACGGGAACGTCGAAGAATGGGTTTTCGACCTCGACGGCCCCTACTGGCTCGGCTCGAACCGCGCCGGCGAGAAAACCGACCCGGCCGGCCCGCCGCGAGGAAACAAGTCTTGCGAACGGCGAATCTACCGCGGCGGCGCTTGGAATTCCCAACTCTTCAGGGACTGCGCCTCGGGGTATAGCGCCGCCGATTATTCGACGCAACGCCATGAAGGGCGCGGTTTTCGGTTGGCGCTCGGGTTTCCGACCGCGGAACCGACCAAGCCGCCGCGCGTCAAAAAGAGCAAACTGGCGGCGACGCGACGTCAAAAGTTGGCGGACGATTGGACGCGCTCCCCCGAAGCCGGAACGCGGAAAACGTTCGAGTTCGACGGCGTCGAGTTCGCGTTTCGGTATTGCCCGGCCGGAACCTTTACGATGGGGCCGCGTCCGGAGTACGTTCGCGGTTGTATGCCGCGAGAAGAAATCGGCGAACAACGGCGTTGCGAAGTAACGCTGACGCGCGGTTTTTGGACGCTCGAAACGCCGGTAACGCAAACGCAGTACGAAACGTTGATCGGCGAGAACCCGAGCTTTTTCGCCGACTCGGACTCCGTTCCGGACTTTTACGCGGACTATTACGCCAAACTGCATATGAAGTCGAGCGGCGTCGAATTTCCCCCCTTTTTTCGCGACCCCAACGGCGGCGCGGGACTACTTCGCGGCGTCGATACGTCCGAATTTCCGGTCGAAAACGTTGAGTTCGACGATTGTCTTGCGTTTTTAGCGGAGTTGAACGCGCTCGTCGCGCCGCCGGACGGTTGGGTCTTTCGTCTCTTGACCGAAGCCGAATGGGAATACGCCTGCCGCGCCGGAACCGAAACGCCGTTTCCTTGGGGTTCGTCGCTCAACGGCGATAAGGCGAACTGTTGGGGAACGATCCCGTACGGAACGCGGGTCAAGGGCCCGTCGTTGCGCCGAACGACGCGGGTTCGCTCCTATCCGCCGAATCCTTGGGGACTTTACGATACGATCGGCAACGTTTGGGAATTTTGCTCCGACTGGTTCGGAGCGCCCCCGGAAGGCGTCGCGACCGATCCGACCGGCCCGGCGAAGAAAAGAGGCGTCGGATACGAGCGAATTATACGCGGCGGTTCTTGGCGGAACGTCGCCCGAGAGTGTTTTTCCTCGGCGCGCAGAGACGGCGAACGCGAAGGATACGTCGGCTTCCGCGTCGCGCTGGGCCGCCCGTATTGACCGCGCTCTTCCTCCGTCGCCGACGCGAAAACAACCCAAACGGCGAAAACGGCAAAAACAAAGAAAAGCTCCAAACGCCCGCTCGAACCGGCCCGGCTTTAACCGACAAAACCTCAACTTATCTCAACAAAGGACTTAACGCGATGTCGACAAACAACGAAACGACGCTCGCTTGGGACGCTTCTCCGGAAGCCGGGACGCGCAAAACGATCGAAATCGCCGGAACGACGTTCGCGTTCCGATACTGCCCGCCCGGAACGTTCGCGATGGGAACGGAGAAAGAGGAGCGGTTCGGCGCGAACGAAACGCTTCACGACGTAACGTTAACGAACGGCTTTTGGTTCGCCGAAACGCCGGTAACGCAAGCGCAATACGCGGCGGTCGTCGGAACGAACCCGAGCTTTTCCTTGACGCCGGACGAACCCGGACGCGCGCCGTCCCCCTTTCCAACGTCGACCGCCGAAGACGTTCCGCGCTTTCCGGTCGACGGCGTCTCTTGGTTCGACGCGCAAGAGTTTTGCCGTCGACTGAACGCGGAAAACGTTTTGCCGGACGGCTTTGCGTTTCGTCTTCCTTGGGAGGCGGAATGGGAATACGCCGCGCGGGCCGGGTCGACCGAGCGTTACGCGCTCGCCGTTTTGCCCGAATGCGCCAACTTTTTGGGGTCGGGAATAGTTTCGGGGGCTCGGGCGCCTCTCCCGGTCGGTTCGAAAGTATTGACGAACGCTTGGGGCGTTTCCGACGCGACGTACAACGGCTTCGAATGGACGCTCGACCGTTTCGGCGTTTACCCGGAAGGCGCGACGGTCGACCCGACCGGCCCGACGTTCGGCGAAAAGCGGGTTTTGCGCGGTCTTCCGAGGTCTTACGCGCCGTCGTTGGCTTACGCGGCGCTTCGGGAATCGCTCCCGCCGAGCGAACGGCGCGGGTTCGTCGGTTTTCGGCTCGTCGTCGGACGCCCGATTTCGGAGGACGTCGCGGTCGAAACGCCAAAGTCGCCGGAAACGTTTGCGAGCGACGACTTCGCCGCGTCCCCCGATTCGACGCTCGCTCCGGAACCGGGAACGCGTCGCGTTCTGCAAATCGCCGGCGTCGAGTTCGCGTTCCGCTTTTGCCCGCCCGGAACTTTTACGATAGGGAGTCCGGAAGACGAAAAGTTGCGCGGGCCGGGGGAAACCCAATGCGAAGTAACGCTGACGCGCGGCTATTGGGTCGCCGAAACGCCGGTAACGCAAGCGCAATATTCGGCGGTCGTCGGGAAGAATCCGAGTTGGTATCAAGCGACGGGCGAACGCCGCCGCGAGGTCGAGGGGCTCGACACGTCCGACTTCCCGGTCGAAGGGCTCCATTGGTTCGCCGCGAACGACTTTTGTCGCAAACTCAACGAAGAAGCGGGGTTGGGGATTCTCCCTGACGAGTTCGAGTTCCGTCTTTTGACCGAAGCGGAGTGGGAGCGCGCCTGTCGAGCCGGAACGACCGGGCCCCTTTACGCCGACGAGAAAATAACGAAGCTCGCTTGGATTTGGCGCAACGGGAAACGCCCGCGCAAAGTCGGCGGTCGCGCGCCGAACCCTTGGGGCCTTTACGATATGTTGGGAAACGTTCTGGAATGGACGCTCGACTGGAGCCGGACTTTCTCCTCCGGCAATCGCGGCTGCTATTATCACGCCTGGGAGACGGTCGACCCGGTCGGCCCGGCGACGGGGTTCGAACGCGCTCTTCGGGGCGGCTCTTGGCGCGACGCGCCGAGAGAGGTTCGCTCGGCGGCTCGCTACTTCCTGAAACCGGCGAATTTTCACCCGACCGTCGGCTTCCGCTTCGCGATCGCCCGCAAACGACCTTAACGCCGCCGACGCCGAAACTTAACGACGGTTCTTAAAAGCGTCGAACCGTCTCTTTGATTAACAAAACAATTCAACAAAAATCAAAGAAGCGGGTTCGACGCCGCGTCGCTCCAACCGCCGCTTAAAAGACGTTTGAAAACTTTGAATATCGGAGAGTTTAATGAAAAATCAAAAAACCGGCGTCGACGCGGCCCTTGCGGCGAACGTCGCCCTTCTCGCGGTCGGGTTCGTTTTGAACGTTTTTTATTGGCGAAGCGGGTTCGCGTTTCCGCTCAAATGCGCCTGCAGCGCCGGGTTCGCGACGCTCGCCGTCGTCAACGCGGCGCTCGCGTTCGCGCTTAACCGTCCGAACCGTCGGTTTTACGTCGCGGCGGTTTGCGGTCTCCTTTGCGCGGCGCTCGGCGACGTTCTGATCGGATTCGACTTTATCGCGGGCGCGGCGGCGTTCGGCGTCGGGCACTTGGCGCTGATCGTCGCTTTCTCGACGGCGCGGCGATTCCGGCGGCTCGACGCGGTTTTGAGCGTCGCGATCTTCCTTGTCGCGGCGGCGTTTTTGAACTTTTTCCCGGGAATCGCGTTCGCAACGCCCGCGCTGAAAGGCGTTTGCGTCGGATACGCGGCGGTTATTTCGACGATGCTCGGCAAAGCGGTCGGCAACCTCGTTGGTTCGCAAACCGTTGTCAACGGAGCGTTTGCGTCGGGAGCGTTCCTCTTTTTCTTCTCCGATTTGATGTTGGCGCTGAACGCGTTCGTCGGTCGCTGGGCTTGGTGCGACGCGGCGTGTTTGGCGACCTACTTCCCGGCGGTTTACCTCCTCGCCTTCTCGCTTTGCCTAAAATCGCGAACCGACGCGACCGTCGAGCGCCGAGACGCAACCGTCGCCGATTAACGACTTAACGCGCCGTCTTCAACGCGGATTTCCCTCCGAACAAGAAACGAAAAAGAGCGAAAACGAACGCCGACCGCCCGCTTCCGCTCTCTTCCAACGCCGCGATTGCAACCGAAAAACGCCGCTCATTCGACGCCGAACGCCGCCAAAACGCCGGGTCGGAACCGCGCGTTGAACTCGTCGACGACCGCCTTCAAACGCGGGTCGATTCGTTTCGCGTACTCGAAACGCCAAGTCGCCGGGATCGACTCGACGCCCCAAAACGCTTCGGCGACGGCGCCCGCGACGCTCCCCATCGTGTCCGCGTCGCCGCCGAACGCGACGGCGAGTCGCACCGCTTCTTCAAAGTTTTTCGCGTCCAAAAACGCCGTCAACGCGGGCGGAACCGTCCCGGCGCTCGTCGCGTCGAAGGTGTAACCGGGCCGAATTTCGTCGCAAGTTCGCGACATATTATAGCCGAACGTTTTTTCAAGCGAACGGCGTATAAAGTCTTTGCTCTCGCCGTTTCGCGCCCAAAAAATCGCCGCCGCGACCGCCTGCGCCCCCTTGATTCCTTCGACCGAACCGTGCGAACAGCGCGCGCTGCGCTTCGCCTCCGCCAACGTCTCGTCGAGCGTTCCGAACGCCCAGCCGACCGGCGAAATCCGCATCGCCGAACCGTTCCCGTTTCCTTCGAACGTTCGCCCGGCGTCGTCGCGGTACCAACGCATAAAGCTGTCGCCGTAACCCGCGTTCGGCTCGAAACTTTCGGTCGGGAAGCAACGCGGCCAACGCCGGTACGCCTCCGGGTAATCTTCGCAACGAAGGATCGCGTCGGCGGTCGCGACCGTCAAAACGGAATCGTCGGTAAAACTCGAATCGATCGTCCAAGCCTCGAAGTCGGTTCGCCGCGTCGGGCAAAACTCGTACACGGAACCGATCATATCGCCGATAATCGCGCCAATCATCGCCGCGCCTCCTTAAATTTAGTCGAGAAAACAAGATAAAACGCTCGTTCGCGTTCGCTCGGAAAAGCGAGCCGCCGTTAACGACGAAAACGGCGACCCAAACGAACGGCGCCCAAATCAAGATAAATTCTATTATAAACGCCGCGCCGCCGAAAATCAAGCAAAATTTTCAACGTCGCGACGTTAAAAGAAAAAAAAGAACGAAACGATTCCCTCGCCCTTAAAATCAAACAAATTTTAGCTTTTCAAAACGCAAGGCGTTTGATCGTCGCCGCTTGTTTCAAGTTTTCAAAAACCGTTTTAAATTTTGCCCGTTAAGGAATTAACGGGGCTTGCCGAACGTTTCAACCGCGATACGGCTGCGTCCAGGCGGCGGGGCCGGTTCGCCAATCTTGCTGTTCGGCGCGCGGCAGTTTGACGATTTTCGCGCGGACGTACAGGTCGTCCGGTTTCAGCGTGTACGAGCCTTCCGTCCCTTCGACCGTTTCGAGAACGGCGCCGACCTCCGGCGAAAACGTTTCGATCAAGCGATCCGCCGACTTGGTCGCCTCCGCCGCGACGGCGACCGTCTTGCGCGTTCGGTCGAAATTCTTCTTCGTCCCCTTGAACTCGATGCGGTAATCGCCCTCTTCCTTCGCGTCGATTTTAACGGAAAGCGTTTTGCCGTCGAAGTTTATCTCCGCAAAGTCGAGACCGTTCGACGCGTAGAAATCGCCCGCGTTGAACGCTTCGAGCAAGCTCGGCCAATCGAGCTTCGCCGCTCTCGCGACGGTCCAGCCCTTCGTCGCCGGACCGTCCGGGTAACCGTGTCGGTCGTCGGAGCCCATCCCGAGGAGAAGCGGAACGTCGGCGAGCGCGCGGAAAGCGTTGACCGCGTCCCAGAAATGCTCCGGCTCCCAAGCGTCGTCGCGAGCGGCGTAATCGCGGTGAATCCCGTTGTTGCACAGCTCGAAAAAGCGAACGTCCGAGTTGGCGATCAGCGCGGACGGCGTAATGTCGTAAAACTTCCAAAGCGGATGGTTCGCGGTGAAGAGGAACGGCGAATCGGCGTAAAGTTCGCGCCCGGCGGCGAGCGTTTCGCGGATCGTGTCGACCGGGTCTTCCTTCTTGATATATTTGAACGTTTTTCGGACGCCGATAAAATTCATATGGACGGCGCGCTTGTCCGGGCAGCTTCCGGTTTGTTCGAACCCCGGAATCAGCAAGAACTTGCCGTCTTCGGCGAACTGCTCGACCAACTCGTCGAACGTCTTCATTCGGACGAACGTTAGACCGCCGGCTTTTTTGATTCGCACCGAGTCGGCGCCGAAGCGTTCGCGCGCTTGATCGACGACTTTTTGCGTCAACTTATTGTTGATCGTTTCGCATTGCATCGGCTTCCAAAGGGAGGTTTCGCCCTTGAACGCCGCTTTCATTTCGGCGGTCATCGTCGGTTTCGTTCCGCTCGAGTTAAAACGCAAGTCGCCCGCTTGAAATATGTTATGATCGGACGGGCAGATAAAATCGTACCCGCGCGACTTGTACCAATCGACGGCCCATTCCGGGAGCGGATCGCCGTCCGACCATTGGCTGTGTTGGTGCATATTCCCTTTGTACCAACGCTTAACCGTCGGTTGCGAAGCGGTTTGCGCTTGAACTTGCGGTTGCGCCGTCAAACCGACGCCGCCCGCCAACGCGGCCGCGGTCGACGTTTTCAGAAAATCGCGTCGAGTGAATTTCATCTTCGTTCCCTTTCTTTCTCGTTGCTTTTGAACCGTTTCCGCCAACGTTCGACGAACGCGTTTCCGGAAGCGCCGTCTATTATACCGCTTCGCGACGCCAAAATCAAGCGTTCGCCGCCGACGTTCCGGAATTTCCGCCGTTTTCTTTTCGACAAGAAACGCGAAACGCGCCGCCGAGGTTCGCCTCGACGGCGCGCGTCGCCAACGATCGGCGCCAACGCAAACTCAGTCGTCCAAACGTTTATACGTCAACGCTTGAACGAATATTCGAAGAGCGGCTCTTCGCCGGGGACAACGATTCGCGTTTCGAAACCGGGCTTGTTTTCCTCGAAGTCGATTACGCGACCGCCGCGCGGAAGGTCGCCGTAAGTCTCGACGCCGGTTTTGCGACCGTAAGCCAACACGACGCCTTTATATTCGCCGACGTAGTCGTTGTTGTGCTCGTGTCCGACGAAAAGCGCTTCCAGGTCGCCTCGTTGAATCGCCGCCGCGACAAGGCCGCTGTTGACGCGCGGCGACGCCGGGTTCTCGCCGCGATTGCCGACAACGCCTTCCTTCGCTTTGTACGTTTCGCCTTCCTTGTCGTGCAGCTCCCAAAACTCCGGCGTCGGAATGTGGAAGAACGCCGCCGACGGAACCGGCGCGCCGTTTTCCGCCTCCGCTTTTTCGCTTTCGCTCATGTACCAAGCGATTTGCGCCGGTTTGATCCAGTCGTACTCCCAAGAAACGACCTTCGAAAGGGCGTGAATGCGCGGGTTGTCGCTCAAACGGCAGTACGTGTGCGAGTCGAAGAGCCAAACGCGGCGCTTCTCTTTCCCGTCCGCGCCGAGAATCGGAATGAAGCAGTTGCCGGCGCCGGGCAGCTCCGGAACGTCGCGCGTCATATTCAGCGGCGACTTCGAAAATTCGGCGTAATGCGCCTTCGCCGGAACCTTGCGCTCGTGGTCGTGGTTGCCGAGCGTGATCGCGAACGGAACGTTCGCCGCTTCAAACGGTTCGCAGACACGGCGCCAAGCCTCCGCGAAACCGCCTTCGATCGCCGTCGCGTCGAGCCACACGACGTCGCCGGTTACGATCGCCAAATCGGGTTTCGTTTCGACGAGGAGTTTGCGGACGTTTTCGAGCGTTTGCTCGGCGCGCTTGAGTCCGTCCGCGCAGTTGTAACCGAGGTGCAAGTCCGTTACCTGCAAGATTCGGAACCGACCGTCTTTAAAACGCATCGCCGGAGCGCGACCGGACGCCGCGCTTTCTTCGCCGACGGCGCGGCCCGCTTCCAACGCGAGGGGCGCCGCCAAAGCCGACGCTAAAAACGTTCGACGCGAAAAAGCCATTTTCTTCTCCTTATTAATATAACGACAAAAACGAATAAAAGCCGCGCCGACGAGCGCTCGGGAAAACCGTCCCGAACCTCGAACGGCGCCGCCGCGATCAGTCGATCAACTCGACCGCGATTTTTTTGTTCCCCTTGGCCGGGACTTCAAGCGTCAACGGCGTCGTTTCGGCGCTCGAGTATTGAACCGGCAACAGCTGTTCGTTCACCAGTTTGTCCTTGTCGTATTCGGGCGGATCGCCGACGCCGTCGTCCCCTTGATCTTTCAGCCACTCGTCGAGCGTCATCCCGTCGATCGTTTGAACTTCTTTCTTCACGACGACTTTATACGAGCCCGGCAACGCGCCGTCGTTCGGACGGTCGGTCGTCAGAATAAATTTTCCCTCGGCGTCGGCGCGACCGGCCGCCAAGCTGTTCGGAACGTCGGTCGCCGAACGAAATTCCAACGTCGCGTCCGCGACCGGCTCGCCGTTGTACGTAACGACGCCCGCCGCCGGAACCAACTCGGCGCGCGACCCGTTTCGAGAACCGCCGCAACCGGCGCAAATCAACGCGGCGAAACACGCCGTAAAAAACGCGATTTTTTCATCTTCATCGCTCCTTTCTCAATCGTCGCAATCGCTTAGAGCGCAACCGTTTCGCCGCCGTTGATCGAGCCCATCGCGCCCCAAACGCCAAACGGGGACTTGCCGCTCATCGAGCGGTTCGTCTTGCCGGTTTCTTTAAACGGCAACTGCGCCGACAAGTCGCCGCAGTCGACCGTTTCGCTAATGAAGCGCGCCGAACCGTCCGCGAAAACGCCGTTGACGCCGCCCGTATGGTAGCTCGACGCAGTGCAGATCAGCGAGTCGGTCCAGGAAACGCCGCACGACGGGCCGTTCGGCGGCATAACCGTGTGGAAACGCGAGAAGTTCGGATAATACATCCCGAAAAGCGAACCGGAACCGGCGCGCGTTTTCGCGGAATCGACGTATCGCCCGTTGTTGCCGACGAGCGTCATACAGTTCGATTTCGGGTTGCCGCCCCAAAGGTCGCCTTCGGCCCAACCGCTGCGAACTTGCGTGTCCGTATCGTCCGTGAAACGACCGCGCGGGCTCGTGCAACGTTCCGAAATAAGGATCGTGTTGCTCGTTCCGTCGGTGATCGCGGCGAGCGACGGGCAGGAGCCGCGCCCGTAACCGCCCAAATCGCTCTTCACCATCGAGAAAGCGGAACGACGGTTTTGCGGACAGTTGGCGTTCGTGTTGCGGCAGTCGTCGCGCCAACCGCGGCCGTTGATACCGTCCGCTTCGCTGAAGCGGTAACTCGTCGCGGCAAACGGTTTAGCGTAACCGGATTCGGTGAAGCCGTTCGTAACGTTCCCGTCGGACGGGCAGCAGAGCGCGTCGATCACGCCAAGGAACGCTTCGCAGTTGTCGAACGGCTCGATTTCCCAAGGCCCGTATTCGCCGTTCCCGGACGCGAGAAGTTGATAACGCGCTTGCTGTTCGAAGTGCGGCAACATCCCGACGAACGGCGTGTAGTCGCGCGGTCGACGACCGCCGAGTCCGAACCCCGACAAATGCCCGCAAGTGTCGGCGTAGTTTTGGATTGCGAGACCGAGTTGCTTCAAGTTGTTCGTGCATTGCATACGACGCGCCGCTTCGCGAGCCGCTTGCACCGCCGGAAGAAGAAGCCCGATCAAAATCCCGATAATCGCGATGACGACCAGAAGCTCGACTAAAGTAAAACCGCGACGGGAAAGTCTGCCCCCCCCCATTTTGACGCCGAAAATACCGCGTTGGCCATTTACGTCCCTTTCGTGAAGAAACCGAACGCGCCGAACCGCCAACCTTTCGTCTAGAACGGCGGTCGGACGCGCTCCAATAAAATAAAATTAAACAACCGTTCGCAACGACGCGCGAACGCGTTAATTAAAATTATAACCGCCGCGAAAAGCAAAGTCAAGAAAATCTCGTCGTCCGCGTTTTTTTATTTTTATTATCGCCGCCGAAGCACCAAAAGCGCCGATAATTCCGATAATTCCGCCGGGTTCGCGCAAGAAACGCAAAACGCGCCGCCAAGTTTACCCTCGACGGCGCGTTTCGTTAGCGTTTTACGTCCAAGACGTTAAGCGTTATTTCGCCAAATCGTCTTCGCAAACGACGCGGAAACCGACGTTGTGAACCGGTTGCCAGCTTTGGTAATCGCGACGAACGCCGGAACGGCCCCACTTCGGACGGTCGTTCCAAGAACCGCCGCGCGCGACCTTCTTCGCTTCCGCCGACCCCGACTCGCGACCGTCCGCCGCGTTGTACGGGTACGCTTTGTAGTCGCTCGACGTCCACTCGGAAACGTTCCCGAGCATATCGTAGAGGCCCCACGGGTTCGGCGCGTACGACCCGACTTCGGTCGCGATCATCTGACCGTCGTTCACATTGTCGATTCGCGGAATGAACGCCAGCCAGTCCGCCGGGTTCGCGACCGGTTGCGGATTGACGCCCGCGACGACGAAGCGTTTCGTCGTAACGTCGGCCAAGTTTTCGAATTTGCCGAAATCGGCGTCGCCGTCGCCGTACCAAGCGGAGGTCGCGGAACCGGCGCGCGCGGCCCATTCCCACTCGGCTTCGGTCGGGAGACGGAATTTCTTACCGGTTTTCTCGCTCAACCAAGCGCAAAACGCCGTCGCTTGAGCTTGCGAAACGCGGATAACCGGTTGGTTCGGCAGGTTCGCCGGATACCCCGGGAGAACGTGGTCTTTATTCTGTTGGTCGATAAAGCGGCTGTCGTGCGTCGCGTCGAAGAGTTTGTACATCGCGTTCGTCGTTTCGGTCGTCGCCATCCAGAACGGCTTTTCGATCGTAACGGCGGAGCGCGGGAACTCGTCCGCGAACCCGTTTTCGTCGCCCATCACGAACGAACCTGCCGGAATGCGCGCCATCTCAAACGCCAAGCCTTCTTCGAGCGCGACGGTCGCTTTTTGCGACGAAACGACGGAAACGGCGTATTCGCCGCCGTTCTTCGCGGCTTCGTTCGCGGCGGTCGAGGCGCCTTGCATCGCCTTAGCCTTGGCGGCGTCGAACGGCCAGTTCGCGACTTCCGGCGCGGAGCGGTCGAGTTCCGGCAGTTCTTTCGGCGCGACGAACGCCGGGCGGTTCTTCTTCGCTTCGTCGTAATAATACGCGTCGGTTTCGAAGTTAAGGTCGTTGCCGGCGTAGAGTTTCTTCAGCTCGACATAGCGATCCGAAACGTTTTTGACGTGTTGGCCCGTTCCGCGTTCCTTACCGGCTTCGACGATTTCCGTCCACGAACCGAAGTACGGAACGTTCAGGTCGATCCAGCAGTGGAGGCGGCGCCACGCTTCTTCGTCGAGTTCGACGCCGTGGTGGCCCTTCTTCAACATTTGCACGAGTTCCGAAGTCGAGGAGTGGTATTCCATCGGCTTGAAGACGTAAGCGTCGCTTTCCGGGCCCGGCCGGCGGACGTAGCCGTGAAGCGCGTGGTAGGCGTTCGAGAAGTTGCGCGGGCCGCGGTCGACGTCGGCGAAGTTCGGCATGCCTTCTTCCGAACCGTCGTGGCAACCGACGCAGTACTTGTCGAGAACCGGTTGGACTTCGCCCTCGAACGAGAACGGACGTTCCGGCCCGTAGAACTCGGTCAAGTCGACCGGCGGCGTGTTGCGAGCGATCGTCGTTTGAGTCGGCGACACGTCGTTTTGCGTTTCGTGGCAGCCGATGCACGATTGGTTTTCGCCCGGCATCCCGACGAACCAAGAACGCATCGTTTGGACGGCGGCGCCTTCCGCGTCGAGCGGTTGCAGAACGACCGGGGTGTTCGCCGGAATTTTGAACGACGCGCTCCCGTCTTCGTAGACCGGAACTTCGCCAAGTAGACGACGACCGTCCCAGCAGCTTTCGACGCCGAAAACGTCGTGGCCGCCGACGCCGCGGTAACCGTAGCTAACGGCGTAGACGCGCAGTTTTTTGACGGTCCCCTTCGGAACGTTCGGGAGACCTTGGCCGAAGTAAACGTCGGTGATGAAGACGTTCGAGTCTTTTTGTCCCGGGACGGTGCGGTCCGGAATCGTCGTCGGCTCGTCGGACGGAATCACCGCGAACGGCTCGAGAAGGTGATAGCCGGCTTCTTGGCGCAGACAGACCATATTGTCGAACGCGTCGACGAGGTACAGGCCCCATGGGTCGGACGGTTTCATACGGCACGACACGAGGAAACGTTGGTCGTCGAGCGGATACGGGAAGAGGAACTTCGGCCAAGAGTTGTCGACGAGTTGGTCGATCGTAACGTTGGCCGGCGGATTGTCGCGACCCGGAATGCGTTGGATAACGCCGGTCGTTTCTTTACGCCCCTTGGCCGGGTCGAAGATCACCAGTTCGCCCTCGCGAGCGACGCCGTGGTGCCCGGTAACGATCCCGACAAATTTCGACGACTGCCCCGGAAGCGGCTTCGCGTAGAACAAGCTGTTCGGCCAATAGCCGCCGCTGCCGTAGTGTTCGACTTGGTTCGTGCCGTCCGGGTTCATCGTGAAGAGATAGCGCGAATAATAGTGCGTAATGTCGACGTATTCCCAACGGAGGTAAAGGATGCGACCGTTCGGGAGAATCGTCGGGCACCAGTCTTGGTCTTGTTCGAACGTCAATTGGCGAACCGTTTTGCCGTCCGCTTCGAGACGGTAAATGTTGCCGACGACGTCGGAACCGCCGATGCACGGAACGCCCATCATCGACGCGGTCGAAACGAAGAGCGTCGAACCGTCCGGAACGTAGCAGCCTTCGACGTTGTTGACGTCGCCGCCCATTTCCGGCGTTACTTGACGGAGCGAACCGTCTTCAAGGTTGCATTCGAAAATCTGCCAAGACCCGGAGTCCGAAAGCGCGGTAACGAGGCAGCGATCGGCGTCCCAGTGGAGCGCGATATCGCCGATGAACGACTCTTTGCGCCCCTTCGTAATTTCCTTAAGCGGCGCTTTCATGTCGGCGACGCTGAGGAAAACGAGCGAGTCGTCGTATTTACCCTTGCCGCGCGACGCGTTCGAAATCCAGTTCGGCATTAACGCCGGATTCGTCGTTTTGCGGAGAAGAATGTTGTCGAACTCGAAGACCGGGTGCGCGAGCAAGACTTCGCGGCGGAACGCGTCGTATTCTTTAGCGATTTCGACGATCTTCGCGGCGTCGGTTTTCTCGGCGGCGAAACGGTCGCGGAATTCTTCCCAACGCTCCATATACCCGGCTTCTTCAAATTCGTCCGGGTAGTTCGCGATCATATCGTCGATGGCGAGACGCAGCGAGTCGAGGTTTTTGACCGCGAACGCGACGTCCGGGCCGAGTTTGTCCAATTCGGCTTCGACTTTGCGCGCGGCGCGCTTCGCGAGCCAATCGGCGCGTTCTTCTTCCGACGCGAAGAGTTTCGGGTCGTTCGGGTCGCCGAGAACTTGCAGTTCGACGACGGAGCCCCAGCTGTTCGCGGCGCTCTTCGCTTTGCCCGGCTCGCCCGCTTTGACGTTGTAGGTGCGCCAAAGTCGGAATTCGATCCAGTCGTAGGTTTGATCGTCGATCAAGCCGCCGTTCGCGCCTTCGTAAGACGTCATGTAGCCGCCGCCGTTGCCGCCGACGACTTTATCGCCGGAGGTGAAGTTCGGCGCTTCCGGGAATTTCGGTTGTTCGCCCGGTTTCGCGGCGTTGTTCGCGAGACGGATTTCAAAGTCTTGGTTTCCGCGAGCGTCGATGTTCCCGGTGAAAACGCGAATCGCCGAGATCGAGCGCGGTTTGCCGAGGTAATAAACGACGCGAGACGGCGCCCCGTTCGTCGCGACGCGACCGTCGCCGCCGAGCGTCCCGGCGCCGCCGTCCGTCAAGTATCGCGGGGAGTCGACTTGGTCGGCGACGACAAGTTTCGCGCCCGGGAAGTCGAGCAAATTCAAATCCGCCAATTCGGCGATTTCGACCGACATTTCGCCGAAGGCCGCTTGGTTGTTCGCCCAACCTTTAACGACCGTTTGAACGTCGGCGGCGTTCGCGACGTTGGGCGCCGTCATTAATAACGACGCGAGCAGAGCCGACGACGCGAGCGTCGCGACCGAAAATAATTTTTTCATAACTTGTTCGTCCTTAACGATTTCGACGCTTTTACCGTTCGATTCGAAGTTTGCCTCGCCGAGCGGCCCGCGTCCGTTGCGACCGACGCGCTCCGATTCTTGGAAAGATTGCGAAAACGCTCGCTATATCGAAGCGGAAAAAAAATTTCGAACTTAATTCGCGATCTCCGACGTCGACGCCGAAAACGCGCTCGACGACGGTTCGAACGGAAACGTAAAACGTTACCTTCCGACTCGTCGCCGCTTCGATTATAGCGCCTCGCGTCGGGCGGAACAAGCCTTGGCGACGTTTTTCGTCGACATTTTTTCCCTTTTTGTTGGAATTTTAACGTTTTCTCCGCCGTTTCGCCAAAACCGCCGACTTCCGCCGCCCGCTTATTCCGCCCATTCCGCCTAAGCCGCCGATTTTTTATCTTCTCGCCGTTTCATCGAATCGTTTTTCCGCCGTTCGTCGAGTCGCCGTTCGAAAAACCAAGCGGCGCTCCAACAAAGAAAAACGCCGATAAAAAGCGCGTCCCGAGGCGCGATTCTCCGCGACCGCTCGACGACGACCGGCGGATATTCGCCGAACCGGCGTTCGAAAAACGCCGTCGACGTCGCTCGCTCCGCTTCCAAATCGAGGTCGCGCAAGTCGAGCGCCTCGCCGCCGGTCGCCGTCGCGATTTCCCGCAAAACGTCGATTCTCGCCGCGACGTCTTGCGTTTCGAGCGCAAGTTCCGCCCGCGTTTTTTCGGCGTCTTTGATTTTTTTCTTAACGGCGCTAAAATCAAACGTCGCGCCGTCGCCTTCCGCCTCCGACGCGCCGCCGTTCGTCGCCGAAACGTTCGCAAACGCCGCCCGCACCGCGTCGCCGCCGTCGGTCAAAAACTCGAGCGCCCGCAAAACAAAACGACGGTAAACCGTTTTATCGCCAAACGTTCGGAGTCTCCAAAGCTCGTCCGTTCCTTGAGCCAAAATCTTGTTTTTCCCCAACGTCGCGACGACGAAGAGCGGCGTCTCGCGCCCGTCCGAACGGCGCCGCGCGTTGAAAAGCGTTTCCGTCCCAATCCCCGCGAGCAAACTTTCCGAAACCGACAAAAATTCGACGCCGCTCCCCGTTTCGTCCGTTTCGAGCGTCGTCCAAAACGACTCCAAATCGGCGAAAAGAGCGCGTCCGCGCGACGTCGGCGCGAGTCGCCAACCGTCGTCCGCCGTCGTTTCGCCCTCTTTTTCGCCGTCGAACAAGCTCGGAAACAAAAGCGTCGCCAAACTTTCCGAACTTTCTTGTTTTTCCGTACTTTCCGTCGTCCGCAAGAGCCAAATCGACGTTTCGCTTCCGTCTCGCGTCGCGACGTCGACAAGAGTTTGCGCCTTCCCGTTCCAACGCTTGAACGGAACGGAGCCGACCAAAATCGCGTCGAACTCCGCCAACCGCCGCCGAGTAAAATCGCGCCAAGCAAACGCCGTTTCGTCCCCGTCGCGGGCCGCGGCGTCGGCGCTAAAAAGGAGCGTTTTCAGCGCGACGCCCTCCTCGCGGCGCAATAATTCGCGCAAATACCGATATTCGTAACGCGGCTCGTCGTCAATCAAAAGAACGTCGAGTTTTTCCGCTTTCGCCTCGACCCGAAACCGCGCCGCGTTGTTAAACAGACAAAATTCGTTAAAATCAAAAACATTTAAATCGTCGAGGTTTTCGACAAAATCCGCGTCGATTTTTTCCGAGTCGCCAATATCCGCGACAAAAAGAAAATAATCAAAGCCGCCGATTCTCTCCGGTTTCCAATTCCGTTCGAGCCGCAACGCGCCGTTTCCGTTCGCGTCCGTTTCGACGTCGACGACGCGTTCCCAAACGAGTTTCGCCGTCGGCGCGTTCCCATCGTTTTCGGCCGATACGTCGGACGTTTCCCAAAGTCGGACGACGGCCCGCCGCCTTCCGCCGTTTCCGCTATCTCCTTGCGGAGACGAGGTTTCCGCGACGCCGTTTTCGAGTCGCAGCTCGGCGCGCAACGTCGCGTCGCCTCCCGGATAAACGGTCGACGACGCGTCGACCGCGGCCCAACGCCAATCGAGCGCGCCCGTCGAAACGCCTGCCGCGACCGCGTCGACCGCGACGCCGCTCGCCTTCTCGCTCCTTTCCGCCGATTCGACGCCGCCGTTTTGAATCCCATCCGAAAAAAGAAGAATTCTTTCGCGCTCGCCGTTCGCGCTCGCCGTTTCGTCGTTCGAACGGCCGAGCAAGCCGCTCGCCGCCTCGCGCAGCGGCGACGTTTTCGCCGTCGGCGCCGGAAGCTCTTCCTCGAAGGACGCGATTTCTCGTCCCGAAAGCGTTCGCCGTTCGACCGGGAACCCGCGACGCAACGCCGCGTCTTCCGCGCTCTTCGCCAACTCAACGCAACGCGTCCAAACCGTTGCTTCGTCGCCGTTTCCGACGCCGCCCAACGGTCTTCGAGCGCTCGCCGAATCGTCCAACGTCAAAACGACGGTCGGCTTTTCCTCGACGCGGCGCGTCAAAATCGGGTCGATAAAAAGCGTCGCCAACGCCGCCAAAACGCCGAACCGGAAAAACGCGACGATTTTCGACGTTTTCAAAAACGCCGACGCGCCGACGCCGCAAACGACAAGCGTCGCGGCGACGGCGGCCAACTCCCAAGCCGTTCGTTCGGTCGTCAACGTCCAATCCATCGCTTCTCGCCCAGTTTTCAAATATTTTTCAAAAAATCAAACGAGACTCGCCGCTCGCGCTCTTCGGCTCGCATTCCCTCACGAGCGCAGCTACTTCGAGAACCCGGCCAAGGCGACGCCGACCGCGACCAACGTCAACCCGGCGACGACCGCCGCGTTCAACGGCTCGCCGAAAAACGCGATCCCTAAAACCGCTAAAACAAGCGTTTGCGACGCGGCGACGAGCGTCGACTTCGACGCGTAAATCCGCCGAATCCCCTCGATTTGGAAGTAAAAACCGATCATATTCGCGACGCCCGCCCCGAGCGCGAGCCCCCAACACGCGGCGGGCGGCGCTAAAAACGCTCCGACGCCCCGGTCGAGCGTCAAACACGTCGCGAAAATCAACGCTCCGACGCCCGTCACCGCGACCATCGCCAGCGTCGTCGGCGTCCGAACCGCGTCCGGCTTTCCGTCCAACGTTCGGTCGCGCAAGGCTTTGCGCATCATCGTCATTTGCGTCGAATACCCGAGCGCGGCGCAAAAGACGCAAAAGAGGCCGAAACCGATTCGCATTTGCCGCCCCGCGATTTCGCCGGTTCCGTCCCCCGCTTGACTCAACCCCAAGAGCGAAACAGCCAAAATCAGCGTCAAAATCGCCGCCGCTTTTGTTTTCGTTACCTTTTCCTTCAACCAAATCGCGCCGATCGCCGACGTTCCGATCAGTTGCAACGCTTGCACAAGGGGCGTCGAAAGCGCGAGTCCGATCGCCGCGTACGACCAAAAATGCGGGCGCGCGCCGACAAACTGACACATAAACCCGGCGCCGAGAAGGAGTCCGACGACCGCCGCCGTCGGGAAGCGGTATCGTCCGCGCAACCATTGAACCGCGATGAAAGGCGCAATGCAAACCACCGTCGTCATTTCCTTTACGACAAGCGACCAATCGGAGCTGACGTCCGGATATTCGGTCAAACCGCGCATACAAAAGAGCGACGCGCTATAACACGGAGCCGAGATCAGCGCGCTCGCGAACCCGATCGCCTCGTCGCTCCAACGCCGCCCGAAAACAACCGCGCCCCCCGTCTCTCGCGCCGTTTCGTTTTTCACGATTATTTCGGTCGTTTCCGCCGTTTCTCGCGCTTCGCTCATTCGCGTCGCCTCCCGCTTTTTCTTGACTCTTTGAATATTTTGTTATTCGTTCCGTTTTCTTTTCTCGACTTTTGAAAACGCCGAGCGCCGCGACGCTTTTCCGCGTCGGACCCCTATATAATTATCGGAGCCTTCCACGAAAAAACAAACGTCGCCTCGCCGCCGTTCAAAGCGGCTCGACGGCGCGGTTCTCGGTCGTTTTGTCGTTATATTATATACGAAACGGCGACGGTTCCAAGAGCGTTTCGAAAAATCTCGACTCGCCCGCTTTTAATTCCGTCGTCGCGGCGCTATAATAGGGAGAAATCGACGTCGGACGCGCGGTTCTTTTCGCCGTCGCTCCGTCGTTTTAACGAACCCGAATTATCGCCAACCTAGGAATTTCGCCATGCGCACGACGTTTTCCGCCGCCCGTTTGCTCGTCGGCGTCGCGCTCGCCGCTTTCGCCGCGGTCGGCTCGACGACGCCCCCTCCCGCTTTCGCGCAAAACAGCTACTCGATTTACTCCGCGTTCAACGGCCCGGACGCGCCGATTCCGGACGGTCAAACCGCCGAAGACGTCGAAAATTACGTCGGGCCGTCCGACTTCCTCCTCGACAAAGCCGGAACGTTCTTTTACGTCGCCGAAGGAGACGCGGGTCGGCTGCGACGCGTTCGCGCCGACGGAACGACGGCGGCCGAGTCGATTTCGCTCCCGTTCAAGCCGAACAAAATGCGTTTTTTCCCGGGCGAAACAAAGCTCGCGGTCGTCGGCGGCGGGTACGAAGGGCGCCTCGCGGTCGTCGAAATCGCTCAAGCGTCGGAAACCGCCGACGCTCAAACCGCTCCGAAACCGCTCCCGATGCGAGTCGTCGCCGATTATCCGATCGGACACACGCCGAGCGACGTTTCGGTCAAACGGACGGACGACGGTCGCGAACTCGTTTACGCGACGCTCCAGTTCGAAGGCGCGGCGCTCGAAATCGACGCGGCGACCGGCAAAGTCGAGCGGCGTTGGGACGTCGGACGCGAACCGTTTTGCGCCGAGTTGACGCCGGACGGTCGCCGTTACGTCGTCGCGGGCCGCATTACCGACAAACTCGCGAACGTCTCTTATTCTTGCTCGGCGGTTCGCGTCGTCGATCTCGAAACGGGCGAAATTAAGAAAACCGACCTTCTCAACGGACACAACCTCTTGACGGACATGACGCTTTCGCCGGACGGCAAATACGCGTTTATCTCGGCGGTTCAAGGGAATTACCTCTCCGTTACGAGCCAAGTTTCGGGCGGTTGGATCGCGGAAAACGTCTTTCTCGTCGTCGACGTCGAAACTTGCGAGTTTGTTGAAGTCTTCTTCCTCGACGACGAAGCGCTCGGCGCCGGCAATCCTTGGGGGATCGCCTGTTCGGAAGACGGCGAACGCCTCGTTATTTCGCTCGCCGGGACGGACGAAATCGTTTTCGTCCCGTTGGAACGCGTTATAAAGACGCTCGCCGACCGCCCGGCTTGGGCGCGTCCCGGCTTCGGCGCCTATATGTACTCGTCGTTCGCGACCGGCGAAGTTCAGCTGCCGATTCGGCTCCGCGTCAAGTTCGGTTTGAAGGGCTTGCGTCAAACGATCGTTCGCGGCGACGACGTTTACGTCTTATCTTATTTTGAAGACGCGATTTGCAAAGCGACGATCAAATTGACGCCGCCTTACGAATACTATCCGAACTCTTACGTTTCGCAAGAAGCGCCGCCGCGTTTGTTCCGAGCCGACGCCGCCGAAACGTCCGAAAACGACGCTCGCCCGGACGATTCAGCCGACGAAGCCGCCGCGTTCGCCGAGCTCGCCGCCGAAACCGCGTCGAATCCGAACGCCGGGCCGCCCCTTCGCTTCGTCGAACTCGAACCGCGCCGCCCGCTCAAAGGGGTCGAAATTACCCGCTCCTTCGCCCGCTTGGCGCCGAAACCGGTCTTGACGACGCGTCGTCGCGGCGAAATCCTCTTCCACGACGCGACCTCCTGCTTCGAGCACTGGCAAAGCTGCGTTACCTGCCACCCGGACGCCCGCGTCGACGGGTTCAACTGGGACTTGCTCAACGACGGCACCGGCAACTTGAAAAACACGAAGAGCATGCTCCTTTCGCACGAGACGCCGCCGTCGATGATTTCCGGGATTCGCGCCGACGCGGAAACCGCCGTCCGCGCCGGGTTCACGCACATCCTTTTCAAACACGCGGAAGAGAAAAACGCTTGCGCGGTCGACGAATATTTGAGTTCGCTGCGTCCGGTTCCGAGTCCTTATCTCGTAGACGGCGAGCTGAGCGAGTCGGCGAAACGCGGCAAAGTTCTCTTCGAAAGCGACCGCACCGGCTGCGCGATTTGCCACCCGGCGCCGCATTACACCGACTTGCGCCTCCACCGCGTCGGGTCGCAGGACGTCAACGACTACATCGACGCGTTCGACTCGCCGACGTTGATCGAAGTTTGGCGCACCGCCCCCTATATGAACACCGGCGGTTTCCACACCGTCCGCGAACTCCTTCTCGAAGGGAAACACGGAGCTCGCGACGGTCGGCTCGACAAGTTGACGCCGCAAGAACAGGACGATTTGATCGAATACGTCCTTTCGCTTTGATTTTCGCTTCATTTTTAATTTAATCAAAAACGCGCCGTTTTCCGACGTTTCGCCTCGTTTCGCGCCGCCGAACCGCTCAAAGTTTGCGCTTCGGCGGCGAACGTTCGAGCGTCGGAAAGCGGGCGTTTTCCGTTTCTCGTTTCTCCTTATTTTTCGCTCCTTTTTTCTCGACGGAGGCCCGTTATGACTCGCCGCGTTTTCGCCGCGCTTTCGTTAATCCTCGCGTTTCCCTTTATTTCCGCTTTTTCCGCCGAGCCCGTTAAACCGGTCGACGCGATTCGTTCCGGCGAAATTTGGCTCGACGAATCGGGCGCCCGAATCAACGCGCACGGCGCCGGGCTCTTGATTTACGACGGTCGTTATTGGCTCTTCGGCGAACACAAAGTCGAAGGCGAACTCGGCAACTCGGCGCAAGTCGGCGTTCACTGTTATTCCTCCGCCGATCTTTACAACTGGCGCGACGAAGGAATCGCGCTTCCGGTTTCGGACGATCCGGCCAGTCCGATCGCTCGCGGCTGCATTTTGGAGCGTCCGAAAGTCTTGCATAACGCGAAAACCGGCAAATTCGTTATGTTCTTCCATCTCGAAAGCGCTCGCAGCAATTACCGCGACGCGAAAACGGGGATCGCGGTCGCCGAGAAAGTCGCCGGGCCCTACCGCTTCGTCCGCGCGGAGCGTCCGAACGCCGGCGATTGGCCGTCGAACGTCGCCGACGCCGACAAAAAACCGCTCTCGGCCGACGAACGCAAAGCGTTGGACGAAATGTTCGCGACCGGCAAAATCAAGACCGGCTGGACGCCCGACTATCCGACGAACCTCCTTTATCGCGCCGATTTTGAAGGCGGTCAGGAAGCCCGCGATATGACGCTCTTCCAAGACGACGACGGTCGCGCCTACCATATTTACTCGTCGGAGAGCAACGGAACGCTGCATATCGCGCCGTTGACCGACGATTACCTCGATTGGGACGGCGAATACGCCCGCGCTTTCTCGGGACGTTATTACGAAGCCCCGGCGATTTTCAAACGCGACGGCAAGTATTGGCTCTTCGCGTCCGACTGCACCGGTTGGGCGCCGAACGCCGCGCGCCTCGCGGTCGCCGACAATATTCTCGGCCCTTGGACGGAACTCGGCAACCCTTGCCGCGGAACGGAAGCGGAGGTCGCGAAAACGTTTTGGTCGCAAAGTTCTTACGTTCTTAACGTTCCGGAAAAGAATATTTGCGTCTTTATCGGCGACCGTTGGAACCCGCAAAACGCGATCGACGGACGTTATATTTGGCTCCCGATTCAGTTTGACGACGCCGGCGTTCCGTTCCTCGAATGGCGCGACGCTTGGCGCTTCGAAGAAGAAGCGGCGAAGTAAGCCGTCGTTCCCGTTTTTTCGTTCGGCGCGTCCTCGTTAACCTTTTAACTTTTAATCCTTAACGAAAAAGAAAAAGGAATGACCTTGCAAATTTCCCGTCTTGTTCCCGCCAACCTTGTCCCTTTTAAGCGCGATATGCAAGTCGCGTTTCAAAAGGGCGCCGAAGAGGAGTTTGGGCCGCTCGACGTTGAGATTTTGCCGGAATCGCATATCGATCGCTCCCTCGCGACGCCGGGCGCGGTCGCGTTCCAAGCCGTTTTAAGCGGCGAACTTATCGGCGGCGCGATCGTCGTTCTCGACGTCGAAAAGCGACGCGGCGAGCTCCATTTCCTTTACGTCAAAGACGGCGTTCAGAATCGCGGCGTCGGCCAAGCCCTTTGGCGAGCGGTCGAAGCCGCGTTCCCGGAAACGGACGTTTGGGAGACCTGCACGCCCTATTTTGAAAAGCGCGACATTCATTTTTACATCAACCGGCTCGGATTCGCGGCGGTCGAATTTTACAATCCGCGCCATCAAGCCCCGCGCTTCTCGAACGACGAAGCCGAAGAAGACGGCGACGCGCCGAAACTCGGCGGCGATTACTTTTTTCGTTTCGAAAAGCGGACGAAATAAACGTTTCGCGCCGCTCGCGAGCCCCTCAAACACCGCGAGCGGCGTTTTTTCGTCCTCTTTCCTTTCTCCTTTCTTTTTCTCTATTCGACGCGTTCTCCCCGTTTTACCTCGACGCGCTCTTTTTCCCCTTCTTTCTCCCTTCGACGCGGCAAAAACGTTCGGAAAAAATTTTTCGTCTTGCTTCGGTCGCTAAAAAACGCTATCATCGCGAAGGCGGCGCCCTCGACGCGTCGCGACGCAACCGAACGGACGGCGGCCCCGCCTCGCCGTCTTCCCCGTCGGTTTTGCTTCCATTTCCCCTCCCCAATTTCCAATCCCCATTTCCCGCGACTAACGCAACGGAAGGCCACCATGTCCGACTCGCGACTCGAAAGCGTCCCGCCTTGGGAAGACGAACCGACCTCCCCCGAATACCCCGAATTTGACGGCGAACCGTCGACGGCGTCCGCGCTCGACGACGAAGCGGCGGAAAAAGCGGTCTTCGACGGAGAAAACGTCGACGCAAACGACGCGGACGACGAAATCGTTCCGCCGGAAAAAGAGCCGCTCATCGACGAAATCGCGTCGGAGTTCGTCGGCTTTTGGAACCGTCTCGTCAGCCAAACGAACTGGGAAAAGGGCAAGGTGATCCATTCTTGGCGAACGAAACTGATCGAAGCGGGCCTTCCGCGTCGGATTTACTCGGACGAGTCGATCGCGCAACGCATCGGAAACGTTTCGCCGCAACACGTCGGGCGCCTCCGCCGCGTTTACGAGCGTTTCGGCGCAGCGGAACCGCTCCCGAACCTCTTTTGGAGCCATTACCAAGCCGCGCTCGATTGGGACGACGCCGACGATTGGCTCGCTAAAGCCTCGGAAGAAAAACTTTCGGTCGCGCAAACCCGAATCGCTCGTTGGGAAAAATACGGCGCTCCGCCCGCTCGCAAACCGAAAGAATCGGAGATCGTCGCCGAGGAGCCGGACGCCGACGTCAATCCGTTCAACGACTCCGACGCCGACTTCGCCGCTTACGCCCCGACGGAAGACGACGCGGACTTCCCCCGTTCGAACGGCGGGCGACGCGAGTACGAGTCCGGCGACGAAACAATCTCCCCGGAACAAGGCGAAATCGGCGGCGATCAAGAGAAAAAAGCGAAAAAAAGCAAGAAAGACGCCGACGTCGACCTCGGCGAGTTCGAAGGCGACGACGAGCCTTGGGAGTCGGAGCCGACGCGCCAATCGACCGCCGACGTTCTCGACGGGATGTCGAAGCTCGACCCGATTCCGACCGACTTCGCGGAAGCGTTCGAAGCGCTGAAAGTCGCCATTATGACGCGCAAACTTTCGAGCTGGGACGACGTGCAACCGGTTCAAATCGCCGCCTATTTGAGCGCGACGAAACGGCTCCTCGTTTCGGAAGACCGCTAAACCGCCGGTTCTTCGATTCGCCCAACCGCGCCTATTTTTCCCGCTTTAACGCGTTTCTTTGCCGATGCGCAACGTTTTCCGTCCGAAGTCCGCCCCGACGCCGCGTTCGACGCCGTTCGTCGCCCCGACGACGGCGCCGCCGGGGGAACGTCGCGCCGAAAACGCTCCGCCTTTTCGTTCCACGTTTTTCCGCGCTCCGCTCGTTCGCGTCCCGTCGCCGTTATTTTTCGCGACGTTTTTCCTCGCCGCGTTCGTTTTTCTCGTCGGAAACGCCGGTTGCGCGACCTTTTTCGACCAAATTCGCCCGAACGAAGCCGACCGCCGTTTCGCCGCCGTGTCCCCTTGGGGCCCGAAACGGAGCCAAAGCGCGACGCAAACCCTTAAGGCGCTCGGCGTTCCGGAAAAAAAAGTTCGCGTTCCGGAGCTGGAACGGCTCCTCGCGGAAATCGACGCAAAGCCTTCCCCGGAGGCGGTTTACGCTTACGTCGAGTCGGCTTATCTCGAAGCGCGGCGGCTCGAAACGCGGCGCCCGGCCCTCGCCGTCGAAATTTACGCGACGGCGGCGCTCTACGCTTATCATTACCTCTTCAACCCGACGCTCCAAGAAAGCCGCCGATCGACGACGATGTTCGACGCGCAAGCTCGCGACGTCGCCGTCCTTTACAACGCGTCTTGCGAGCGGCTTTTGCGTCTCCTGTTGAAAGACTCGCCGACGCCGTTTCGCCCGGGTTCCCTTTGCCGTTTTCGCGGCGAATCGGCGACGCTAACCGCTTACTGCCGCGTCGCTTCCGGTTCTTGGGCGCCGGAGGAGATCGAGTCGTTCGAGTTAGCCGCCGACCGCGAGGTCGAGGAGCTTTCGTTCGACTGCCGCCGCGCCGGACTCGGCGTTCCGTTGGTCGTTCGCCGCCGCGCAGACGCCGCCGTCGAGCGCCCGGAGGAGATTTATTACCCGACCGGCCTTCAGTTCCCGGCGACCGCGTTTTTGCGTCCGAACCCCGCCGCGCCGCTCGGTTCGATTCCGCCGCTCGACCCGAACGCCGACGTCGCCGAAGTCGACGCGGCCCTCGACGGCGCCGTCGCGATTCTCGAAATTCACGACCCGCTCGTTTCGTCGTTCGCGACGGTCGGCGACTGCGCCGTTCCGCTCGAATGCGACCTGACGACGCCGCTGGCCAGCTACCTCGCGTCGCCGAACCAACTCGCGTTTTCGAAAGGGCAAAAGGGGCTTCTCAATCCGGAAAAGCTTCTCGAAACGATTCCGACGCACTCGCCGACGCGGGAGCGGACGCTCCAAGGTTTGTACATGCTCCAACCTTACGACCCGGCGAAAATCCCGGTCGTGATGACGCACGGGCTCGGTTCGTCGCCGATCACTTGGCTCGAAATGTACAATTCGCTGCGGAACGTTCCGGAAATTTGCGACAATTACCAATTTTGGTTCTACTTCTACCCGACCGGCCAACCGTTTTGGATTTCGGCGGCGCAGCTCCGCTCGGACTTGCGCGATCTTCGGGAAACGCTCGACCCGGCGGGCGACGCTCCGGCGCTCGACCAAACGGTTTTAGTCGGGCACAGTATGGGCGGTTTGATTTCGCGAATGCAAGTCGCGGAGAGCGGCGACCGGATTTGGCGGCGCGTTTCGTCGGTTCCGCTCGACGATCTCGATTTCGACGCCGAGACGAAGGCGAACTTCCGCGCTTGGTTTTTCTTCGAGCCGAACCCGTCGGTTCGCCGCGTTATCACGATCGCGACGCCGTTCTGCGGGAGCGAGTACGCCAACGGTTTTACGCAATGGTTGGCCGACCGCGCGATTTCGATTCCGAAGACGGTCGCGTCGGCGGCGGGCTCGTTGGCGGCGCTTCTCGAAACGGACGCGTCGCAAATCGACGACCCGACGCTTTTAGAAACGGCGACGAGCGTCGACTCGTTATCGCCGAAGTCGCCGATTTTCGACGCTTTAGACGAGTGTCCGATTCCGAAGAGCGTCGCGTTGAACAATATCGTCGGCGTTTTGCCGTCGTTGGAGCGGCGTTGGTTCGCGCCGAAAAAGAGCGACGGCGTCGTCGAGTTTTGGAGTTCGAATCGGGACGACGTTGAAACCCAGCGCGAAATCCCGGCGGCGCACACGACCGCGCACGCGCACCCGGCGGCGATTTGGGAGACGAAAGAAATTCTCCTGCGCCACTTAGCCGAAGCGCAGCGGGAACGCCCGGACGTCTTCGTCGCCGAAACGCCCGTCGCCGCGCCGCAAGAAAACGCCGACGCCCCAATCGCCGTTGCGCCGCAAGAAAACGCCGACGAAACCGACGTTCCCGAAACCGCTTTCAACCGGAACGCCGACGACGAAACCGCTTTAGAGTTGGAAACCGACGCCCGCTTCGACGCGCTCCCGCTCCCCGCCGACGTCGAAACCGAAACAGCCGAAACGCCCGCCGCGCAACCAACGCGTTCGATTTACGGCCCCGCGCTAAATTGAGCGAACGCGCCCGCTTATTCGCGTCGAGTTTTTGCCGACGCTCGCTAAAAATAAAACTTCTGAAATTTTAATTCAGTCGGGACGTCGGACGTCCTAGGTCGGCTCAAAAGGTCTTGACGCCGTAAAATCTTCGCGTATCTTACAATTTAAGCGAGCGTCGCGAACTTTCGCCGCGGTTCGCTTTCACATTGTTCGCCGTCGAGCGATCAAGAAACAAAGTCCAAAGAAGAACGTCGGCTCGTCGGAATCGAAAAGAAAAGTGAAACTCAGAAACGCCGATCCCTAACGCGACGGACGCTAAAGCAAAAAAAGCGTCGCACGGGGGCGACGCTTGAAGGATGTTTAGAACAGAAGCCTTCGCGGTCTAAAAAACCTTACTAAAACAAGCAAGGAATTTTAGTTCTGGTATACGTCCGCAATTATAACGCAAGCCGGACGCGCGTCAAGGCGTTTAGAAAAAAATTTTTTGAGATTGAGGTCGGTTTGAACAAAATTTTATGTTTAAACTCAAAATAACGAAAGGTAAAAAATGAAAAATCAAGAGGGATTTGCGGACGGCGGCGCGTCGGGCGGTTATACGTTGGGGCTCGATTTGGGCGTCGGTTCGGTCGGCTGGACGGCGTTGTTCGATAATAAACTTTCCGACGAAACGCTTTATATGGGCGTTCGCGCTTTCGACCCGGGAACGGACGGCGACCTCGACAAAGGCAAAGACGAGTCGCGAAACGTCGCTCGCCGAACGGCGCGACAGATTCGACGCGGGGTTTGGCGGACGCGGCGACGTATCGTTAAAATTTTCAACGTCTTAAAAAAAGCCGGGCTCTTACCTGAGGGGGAAACGTCGACGCCGGAAGCGCGGCAGGATTTCCTCAATCGGCTCGACAAAGAGCTTTTCGACGCGTATTTCCCCAACGCGGCGCGGGTCGAGAAACAAACGTTTCTTTACGCGCTTCGGGCGCGAGCGCTCGACGAGAAACTGACGCTTCCCGCCGTCGGTCGCTCGATTTTGCACTTGGCCGTTCGTCGCGGTTTTTTGAGCAACAAGAAAATTACCGGCGCGAAAAGCGAGAAGGAGAATAAGGAGGACGGCGTCGTCAAGGAGGCGATTTCCAAACTTAACGAGGAAACAGCGGCGGTCGGAGCGCGAACCGTCGGCGAGTATTTCGCGACTCTCGACCCGATGAAATACGGCGAGCGCATTCGGGGGCGGTATCTCGGACGCTCGCAGATTCAAGCGGAGTTCGACGCGATTTGGGCGTCGCAAGCGCGGTTCCATCCGGAAACGTTGACCGCCGAACTGCGCGCCGACGTTTATCGCGCGATTTTCTACCAACGTCCGCTGAAATCGCAAAAGGGCCTGATCGGGCGTTGCGAGTTCGAAAAGACGGCGCGACGCGTCGAAAAAGGCGATCCGGCGTTTCAAGAATATCGCATTTGGCAGCGCGTTCTCGACTTGCGTCTTTACGATTCGCCGGAGGCGCCCGAATCGGCGCGACCGCTGACGCCGGAGGAACAAGACAAGGTCGCGGCTTTACTCAACGAGCAAGCGAAGGCGACGTTCAACCAACTGCGCAAAACGCTCGGAATTAAGGGGAAACCCGACGCCAAAGATAAAAAAGCGACGCTTTGGCGGTTCAATTTTGAAGTCGACGGCGACGGGGAAAAAGAGCTGCTCGGGAACCGAACGCGAGCGAAAATCGTCGCGGTTTTGACGAAACATAACTCGGCGAAAAGCGACGCGGAAATCGACAAAATCGCTCGGGAAATCCTCCTTTTCGAAAACGAAGAGGCGTTGGCGCGTCGGCTCCGCAAGATGTTTCCCGACTTCGACGAAGCGACGGCGAAAGAGCTGTCGGAAATTTCGCTCGAAACGACCCGAGCGAACCTTTCGCGGCGAGCGGCGGAGAAATTGACCGCGGCGATGAAGGAAAAACGTCTTCCGCTCCAAACCGTTCGGCAAGAATTGTATCCGAACGAACGCAACCAAACCGTTTTCGACTTCCTGCCGCCGGTCTTCGACGCGCTCGGCGACCCGCGCAACCCGGTCGTTTTGCGAGCGTTGACCGAGTTGCGGAAAGTCGTTAACGAGATGATTCGCCGTTGGGGGAAACCGGCGTTGATTCGCGTCGAGTTGGCGCGCGACTTGAAACGCGGTCGCAAAGAACGGGAAAAGATTTTCTTTGAGAACAACAAACGCAAAAAAGAACGCGAGCAAATCCAAGAGAAAATTAAGGCGATTTGCGGACGAGAAGCGCGCCCGTTCGAAATTTTAAAATGGCGACTTTGGGAAGAGTGCGGCGGCGTTTGCCCGTACACCGGCAAATCGATTAGCGAACGCCAACTTTTGGGCGACGAATCGCCGGTCGACGTCGAACACATTATTCCGCTGAGTCGCTCGCTCGACGATTCGTTCGCGAACAAAACGCTCTGCTGGGCGGAGGAAAACCGCGAAGTCAAGCGCAATCAAACGCCGTTCGAATGTTACTCCAAGAAACCGCAATGGCGCGAAATTCTCGACCGCGTTCGGCGATTCAAGGGCGATATGCGTCAAGCCAAGCTGAAGCGGTTTCTGTTGGAAAAAATCGAAGAAGACTTCGCGTCGCGGGCGTTGAACGACACGCGGTATATTTCGCGCTTGGCGACGAAGTATCTCGGCGCGTTGTACGGAGCGGTCGACGGCGTCGAACCGTCGGCGACCGACGAAAAAGGAACGCGTCGAATCCAAGTTTCGACCGGCGGCGCGACCGCTTGGCTCCGCGAGGAATGGGGGCTCGACCAAATTTTGGCGAAAAAAGGCGAGCGTCCGAAGAAGAATCGGGACGACTTGCGCCATCACGCCGTCGACGCGCTGGTCGTCGCGTTGGTCGGGCCGGAAGAAGTGAAAACGCTGAGCAAAGCGGCGGAAGCGGCGAGCGACCTCGGGTTGAAGCGGAATTTCTCGAACTCCGAAATCGCGCCGCCTTCGACCGCGACCGGCGAAGCGTTCTTGGACGTCGTCGCTCGGGCGGTCGACCGAATTATCGTTTCGCACCGCGTCGACCGCAAAATTAGCGGCGCGTTGCACGACCAAACGAATTACGGCGCGGAGGAGAAGGAGGGCCGGCGCAAACATCGCAAACCGTTGACGGCGTTTAGCGCGAAGGACGTCGACGCGATCGTCGATCCTGCGATTCGCGAACTTGTTCGCGAAAAGTGGGAGGAAAACGGCGGCGACCCAAAGAAGTTCGCGTCGAACCCGCCGTTTATGACGGCTAGCGACGGGCGGCGCATTCCGATCAAAAAAGCGCGGTACTGGAAGAAAAATACGACGAAAGGCGTCGGACGGTTCAAATTGGAAAAACAGCTTGGGCGACCGTTGAGCGAAAAGGAACAAAAAGCCCATAAGCGTTTGCGTTACGTTGAAACGGCAAATAATAGCCATATGGAGGTTTACGCCGTTCTCGACAAAAATAACGTCGTCAAGGAGTGGAAGGTTAACGTTGTTTCACGATTCGACGCTTACGAACGTAAACGGCAAAACGAGCCGATCGTTTGTCGCGATTTTGGTCCCGGCACGCGTTTTCTTTTCACTTTGGCGTTGAACGAAGCGATCGTCTTCAACGGCGACAAAATCGAAGCCCTCGCCCCGAACGGCGGACCGTTAAACGACGCGATTCGCAAAAGCGGCGAAAAGATTTACATTTTGCGCGGCGGGATTCGGCAGTCAAAGCAAATTGAGTTTCGCGAACATACGGACGGGCGAAAAAAAGTGGAGTCTACAAAGGGTTTAACCAAGAAAGACACGCAGTTTCTCGCTTCGGGTTTGCGCAAGCTCCGAATCGACGCGCTTGGCAACGTCTTTTGGGCGAACGAATAACGTTTAGCGAACGCTTGCGCGGAGCGTCGTCGAGCGATTTTCGGCGGCGCTCCGTTCGGGCGCGACGCTAACAAAGGAGAACGTTTTGCCGCGCAAACGCTTTATTAACTCGGGATACGTCGCGATGGAACTCGTCGTCTTTTTCGATTTGCCGACGCGGACGAAAGAAGATCGCAAGAATTACGCCAAGTTTCGCAAAGCCTTGCTCGAAGACGGCTTCGCGATGCTGCAGTTCTCCGTTTACGCGCGTTTTTGCCCGAACGACGAGGTCGCGTCGCGACACAAACGCTACGTTCGCGACGCGCTTCCGCCTCGCGGTTTCGTCCGAATGCTGACCGTTACGACGCGGCAGTTCGAAAAAATGGAAAACTACGTCGGTCCGCGCCCGACCGTTCCGGAGAAAGAGCCCGACGTCGCGACCTTTTATTAAACGCCGACGACGCCAAGCGTTCTTTTCTCCTTATCGTCGGTTTCGTCGGAACTCGAAGCGGAGCCGATTCTTGGCGCCGCCGTTGAAACGAACGTTTGAACGAAACCGATATTTTTTATCGCGACTCAATAGGAGAAACAGCGAAAATGCAAGGACGAATTCTCGATTTTTCGCAAAACGCGGTCAAGCTCCGCGTTCGTTGCCGGCGGCTGCTCGTCTCGCTTGAAGGCCGGGAAATCGACGCGGTTCCGTTGGACGACGTCGCGGTCGTCTTATTGTCGCATCCTCAAATATCGCTTTCTTTAGCGACGCTTCAAGGGTTGACGGCGAGCGGCGCGTCGGTCGTCGTTTGCGATAAAAAATCGCTTCCGAGCGGTCTTCTTTTGCCGTTGGTCGGCCATCATTTGAGCGCGAAGCGCACTCGGCTGCAAGCGGAGATTTCGCGACCGTTGCAAAAGCGGCTTTGGCGGCAAATCGTTCGGCGCAAAATCGAAGGTCAGGCGGACGTTTTGGAAACGTTGCGCGGCGACGGCGGCGGTCTGCGCGAGTTGGCGGCGGCGACGCTTTCCGGCGACTCGGACAACCGCGAAGGCGTCGCGGCGAAACGATATTGGTCTAAACTCTTTGCGAACGGAGGTTTCCGACGCGATCTCGACGGCGGCGACCCGACGAACGCCGCGTTGAATTACGGGTACGGCGTCCTTCGAGCGGTCGTCGCGCGGGCGGTCGTCGCGACCGGGCTTTGTCCGGCGTTCGGGCTTTTTCACCGGAACAAGTACGACGCGTTCGCGCTGGTCGACGACCTAATGGAGCCGTTTCGCCCGACGGTCGACGTTTGCGTCGCGCGGCTTCGAGACGAGAATCGCTTGACGCCCGAGTTGACGCTCGCGACGAAAGCGGCGTTAATTCGCCAACTGACGGGACGTTATATGGTCGAGGGGTTTCAGGAAACGATTTTCGAAGCGGCGGCGAAGGCGGCGGAGTCGTTGGTTCGCGTTTACGCAGGCAAGGCGAAGGCGCTGACGCTTCCTAGTTCGGCGCCCCTGAAGCCGACGAGCGAGGAACCGCCGACGGTGAAAACGGGCGTCGACGCGAAGCCGACTCCGAGTTCGAGCGAAACGAGCGGCGAAGTCGGTTCGCAACCGGAGCGTTCAACGGACAACGTCGAAAACGCGACCGCCTTGACGACGTTAAAAAAAGGCGAACAAGCGACGTTTGACTCGAACGACGCAACCGACGACGAGATCGATCTGCGGCTTGAATTGGAATGGTCGGAAGATTGGAACGACGATTGCGACGACGATTTGCGACTCGACCCGGAAGCGCCGTTTTGAGCGGAAACGAAAAATCGACACGCTTGGGCCGCGTCGCGTCGACGCGTTGAAAGGAGCAAATTTTGAAAAAAACGAGCGAGCGACGGCGAAACGCGCGGTTTTACGATTGTTTTTTGTTAATTTTTCCAGCCGTAAAAAAAGAGACCGAAATCGTCGCGCCCCGTAAAAACACGAGTGAAACGACAATTTCGGTCTCTCTAGCCCGCCAAAACTCAGGCGGACATTATACCAGAACTAAAATTCCTTGCAAGCCATAGCTCAACCGGCGCGGAGTACGCTGCCAAACGTATTATACCAGAACTAAAATTCCTTGCAAGCCATAGCGTATAAAAGACTCCGTCAAGAGCGACGGAGTATTATACCAGAACTAAAATTCCTTGCAAGCCATAGCCTCCGGACGCTTCGCCGCTCGACTTCGCGAATTATACCAGAACTAAAAGTCCTTGCAAGCCATAGCGCGAACTTGGTTGGGCAATTCGCGGCGAAAATTATACCAGAACTAAAATTCCTTGCAAGCCATAGCGTCAACTCAATTTTGCAGGCGCCGATCCACATTATACCAGAACTAAAATTCCTTGCAAGCCATAGCGGCCTCGTCGGGCACCCAGCAACGTTTTAATTATACCAGAACTAAAATTCCTTGCAAGCCATAGCAGCCCTACGCGACGTGTGTTTACCGCCTCGATTATACCAGAACTAAAATTCCTTGCAAGCCATAGCAACGCAATAGGTCGGTCGTTGCGTCCGCCAATTATACCAGAACTAAAATTCCTTGCAAGCCATAGCGCTTTTCGTCGGCGGGACGACGGTTCCACCTCGGCCTCGTCTTCATTCCTTTGCTTTCGTCGCGGCGAACCAACCGGCGCCGCGCGACGTCCGCGAAAGTCGCTTGCGGAAAAATCGCGCGAAGCCCCTTTAAAAAGGCGCCCGGACGCGGTATAATGGACGGCGTTTTCTCCCGTTTTCGCCGTTTTTTTTTCCGAAAGGTTTCGCCGATGTCCGCCCCTTACCGCGTTCCCGTTTCCCGACTCGCCGCCTCCGAAGCGACCGTTCCCGGCTCGAAATCGCTGACGAACCGCGCGCTGCTCCTCGCCGCGTTGGCCGACGGAACGTCCGAACTGACCGGCGTTTTGGACTCCGAAGACGCTCGGCTAATGCTCGAATCCCTCCAAGCGCTCGGAGTCGAAATCGACTTCGACGCCGACGCTTGCCGCGCGGTCGTCAAGGGACGAGGCGGTGATTTCCCGGTCAAGTCGGCGGAGCTTTACGTCGGGAACAGCGGCACCACCGCCCGCTTTTTGACCGCGGCGCTCGCCTTCGCCGACGGCGGCGAATATCGAATCGACGGCAAACCGCGAATGCGCGAACGCCCGATCGGCGACCTCCTCGCGGCCCTCGCCCAACTCGGTTGCGACGTCGTCGCGGAAGCCGGGAACGACTGCCCGCCGCTAATTATTCGGGGAAAACGCGACGTCGGCGGCGAAATCGGAATCGCGGCGAACGTTTCGAGCCAATTTTTGAGCGGTCTTCTAATGGCGGCGCCCCTTGCGAAACGCGGCGTCGTCGTCAATATCGACGGCGACCTCTCGTCCCGGCCCTACGTCGCGATGACGCTTGAAACGATGCGGTCGTTCGGCGTCGCGGTCGAATCGGACGCGGCGTTTCGACGGTTCTCCGGTTTCGACTCCGGCGCCTACCGCGGTCGCGTTTACGCGATCGAACCGGACGCGTCGGCGGCGAGTTACTTCTTCGCGCTCCCGGCAATCTTGGGCGGCGAAATGACGATTCGCGGCCTTTCGCGGCGTTCGCTCCAAGGCGACGTCGGCTTCGTCGACTGTTTGGAGCGGATGGGGTGCGCCGTCCGCTGGGGCGACGATTCGATTACCGTCGAACGCAAAACGCTCGCCGACGGGACTTTAGCGCCGTTAACCGGAATCGACGTCGATATGAACGAAATCAGCGACGTCGCGCAAACGCTCTCCGTCGTCGCCTTGTTCGCCGATTCGCCGACGCGGATTCGCAACGTCGCGCACATGCGGCGCAAGGAGACCGACCGCGTTTCGGCGGTCGCGACGGAGCTGCGCAAGTTCGGCGTCCGCGTCGACGAATTTGAAGACGGGCTCCAAATTTGGGCCGGGCCGGAAGTCAAGTTAAACGGCGCGAGTATCGCGACTTACGACGACCACCGAATGGCGATGAGCTTCGCGCTCGCGGGCCTTCGCGTCAACGGCGTCGAAATCGAAGACCCGGGCTGCGTCGCGAAAACTTACCCGAACTTCTTCGCCGACCTGGAAAAAGCGACGCGTCCGGTCGCCGAGTAATCGCCCCATATTGGCCAAACGACGCGGCCCGACAGATTGCCCCAACGACGCGCCCGGGCGCCGCGAGCGCTCGACGTTAAATTGAAAAAACGACGCGCACCGACGCCGAGTAAACCGCCGTTTTACAACGATTTGCCAACGTCGTTCGACGTTTGTTTCTCTTGCCGGACGAACGCCGAGCGACGTTTCTTTTTGGACCGACGTTTTCAAACAAGTTTCAAACTTTTCAAAGCGTCCCTTCTTCGCGTCGTTCTTTTCGCTCGACGCGCCGCCCTAACGCCGCCTTCCCAAAGATTAACAGGCCGGTATTCAAATAATCAAAAACCGCTTCCTCTTTTCGAGTCGCGCTTTTATTTTCGCGTTTCTTATTATTTTTTTCGAAAAATTCATTATTTTGACTCAGGTAGGACGCCTGGTGGGAGAGGTCGACTTGACAAACGTTTCGCCCCACTTATTCTTGAAAATAAGTCCCGAACGCCAACGTTCGCTTTCTTTCGCGTCGTCGCCGCAACCGTTCTCGCGAGAACAGAAAATCGGACAAGCAACCGACGCCGCGTTCGTATTCTCCCCAACCGCAAGGATTTAAGAAATGCAAATTAACGTTTTACTCCCGTCCGGAACGCGAACGGTCGACCTTGAAGAATTGAAAGAACTCGTTCGGCAAGGCGTCGTGCAACCGTCGACGCACCTCGAAACCGGCGGGCAACAAGGCAAGGCGAAAAACGTTCCCGCGCTGAAACCGATTTTCGCCGAACTCGCCGCGCAACCGCAAACGCCGGAACCGACGACGTTCCCGACGTCGCCGACGCCCCCGGAACCGCTCGTTTTCCCGTCTACCCCGACGCCCCCGGAACCGCCCGTTTTCCCGTCTACCCCGACGCCCCCGGAACCGCCCGTTTTTTCGCCGATTTCGACGCCGCCCGAACCGCCGCAGTTCGACGCGCCGTCGACGTTCCCCGATTTTTCAACGTTCGAAACGCCGCAACCCGCGCCGTCGTTCGACGACGTTTACGGTCTCGAAGACGCCGCCCCGAACGCGTTCGCCCCAGAAACGCCGTTCCCGGAAGAGGCGCCGTCAAACGACGCCGCCTCTTCCGCCGACGACTCGAACTCGCCGTTTTATTTCGACGCGCGCTCGCCGATTCCGCTTCCGAAACGTTTTCGGAAGTCGAACAAGGGATTTTACGTCGGCAGTTTGAAAGCGCTTCGCAGCGCCGAACTCGCGCACTGGGTCGCTTGGGGACGCGGATTTCTCCGCGTTTTCGACGTTTTGTTTGTTATCGCGTTCATTTGCGCCCTTATCGGCGGACTTGGTTCGGCGATAAAACTCAATTTCGACGTTTGTGAAACGCAATGCAAGTTTAAACGCCAAGAGACCGCTCAATCGATAAAGTTCCTTATCGACGACTTAGAAAACGTTGTCATTTCCGACTCCTATACGGCAAAAGCCAACCTGTTGATTCTTCTTCAAAACGAGTACAAGGCGCGGCACGCGGCGGACAACCAAGAGACGTTCAAAACGCTCGAACTAGATGAACAGCTGAAAATATTAGAAGAACTTGAAAAAAACATTCCCGCGATCGTCGATCAAAGGAGCGCAAATCCGCAACTTACCGAAAATCTACCAATCGACTTCACATTATTGCAAGCCTACATTACCGAAATCAAAACGCTAAAAGAAGAACTGGACGGGATTCGCTTTCCGACCGGTCGGTTTCTTATAACGACGTCGGTAATGTTTGTTTTACAGTTGATAATTCTTCTTATCGCGGCGTTCCTTTACGGCCTTGCGACAATTCTGTTCCGCCTCCTTTTCTCGGCGGCGGATCTTTACGCGGCGAGCTTCCGCGACGATTTCGATCCGGCGGCGAACAAACGGCGCGACGACTTGCTCGCGTCGGTCGAGACGATTAAAGTCAACGGCTCCCCCGCGACGCCGGACGCGAACGACGCTCAATAATCCGGCAATTCCGAGATTACGCTAAGAAACAACGACGGCGCGACGAGTCAACGTCGCGCCGTTTTCTTTTGCGGTCGAGCGATTTCCCACGGAACGGAAAAACGCCGACGCGGTTAACGTTCCGCCGCGTTCGCGTCAGTCGTTTCCGCCGGATTTGCCGCTTTTGCCGCCGCCTTTTTTCCAGCCGCCGCTCTTGCCGCCCTTCTTCCAACCGCCGTTTTTACCGCCTTTGCCGCCCTTTTTCCAGTCGCCGCCCTTGCCGCCTTTCGGGCCGTTCGGCGCTTTTTTCGGCGCGGGCTTCTTCGGCGGTTCGAGACCGAGTTCGCGAGCGCGCGCCGCTTCCTCGCGTTCGGCGGCGATGCGGCGTTCGTCCTTCGAAACGAAAATCTTCTCCGGGTCGACCGGAACCGCGATCAGGTCGAGCCCTTGCGCGTCGACGATTTCGCAACGAACGACGCTCCCGACCTCCAAGTCGCGGCCGGTAACGTAAACCAACGGGTCGACGTCCGGCGCTTCCGCGTACGTCCGCCCGACGCAAACGTTGCGCATCGTCGTCCCGCCGTCCGAAACGCCGCGCGAGTCGAGCATTACGTCGACCGTTTGCCCGATGAAGCTCCGAGCGAAACGGCGAGAAATCCGCTCTTGTTTCGCGCAAAGACGTTCGAGGCGACGACGCTTGATCTCTTCCGGAACTTGACCGTCCAACGAAGCGGCGGGCGTTCCCGGTTCCGCGGAAAATTCAAAAACGCCCGCGCGCTCGAACTTCCATTTTTCGACGAAATCGACCAACTCTTGGTACGCCGCTTCCGTTTCCCCCGGGAAACCGACGATCAAGGACGTTCGCAAGACGAGCCCCGGAATCTCTTCGCGGAGTTTGGCCAGCAAGTCTTCCGTTTGCGCCTTGTCGACGCGACGGTTCATCTTTTTGAGCAGCTCCGAATTGCAGTGTTGGAGCGGAACGTCGACGTAAGGCAAAATCGACGTCGTTCCGGGCGCTTCCATTCGGTAAAGCGACGTCAGGTCGTTCCCCCAATGTTGCGGATACGTGTAAAGAACGCGAATCCAGTCGAACCAGTTTTTCTCTTTCAACGTCGCCAAAAGTTGCGCCAAACGCGGCTCGCCGAAGAGGTCGCACCCCCAGAACGTCGTTTCTTGCGCGATCAAAACGAGTTCGCGAACGCCGAGCGCGGCCAAACGCTCCGCTTCGTCGACGATCGTTTCGAGCGGCTTGCTAACGAACCGCCCGCGAATTTTCGGAATCGCGCAATAAGTACAGAAGCGGTCGCAACCGTCCGCGATCTTCAAATACGCGACGTTCGGCGCCGTCAACGGCGTTCGGAGCGAATCGTCGAGCGTCAAATTCCGCGACGGCGTATAAAGGAAACGGCTCGGCGCGACGACGACCGACGCTTCGTCGGTTTGCGCTTCCCCGGTTTCCGTTTCCGCCGTTTCCGCAACTTCTTCTTCGACGCAATGCGCCTTCGTTTCGCCGTCTTGCGCGAAGAGTTCGCAAACGACGTCGACGATTTTCGCTTCGTCGAACGGACTCAGCCAAGCGTCGACTTCCGGAAAACGCGCCGCCAACTCTTCGCCGTCCGAAACGACCGCGCAACCGGAAACGAGCAAAAAGCGAACGCCGCCGGCCGCCTTCTCCGCGACCGCTTCGGCGATGAACTCCGCCGCTTCGTCGCGAGCGGAGCGCAGGAACCCGCAGGTGTTCAAGAGGAAGACGTCGACGCTCTCCGCTTCCGGCGTCATTTCGCCCCCCAACGCGGTCAAGCGTCCGACCATCGTCTCCGCGTCGACCAAGTTTTTCGGGCAGCCGAGCGACGCGACCGAGAACGTCCAACCGGGCGCCGGAGCGTCCGGACGAGCGGCGATCTCGGCGGCGAGCTTTTCGACCGCGACGACGGAAGCCGGTTTCTCGGTCGCTTCCAACGGGCAAACGTCGCCGACCTCGCCGGTCGACGGGGAGACGGTATTAAGCGCCGACTCGGAGCGCGGCGTTTCAACGGGAACTAAATTTTCGGCGGCGTTTTCTTTCGACGTCATTTTCGTTTCGTTCGTTGCAAAGGAGGAAACCGTCGGCGCGAAACCGACGGCGTTCGGCTTGTCGTTTTTTCTCCTTATTAATATAAGCGAGTTCGGCGAAAAAAAAAGGGCCGGTCGAAATTTTGTCGCCAAGAAAACGAAAACGACGCGCCGCGTTCGAAAATCGGAAACGGCGTCGGTCGCGCAAACTTTAACGGCTCGCGATCGACAATAATCGCGACGTTAAACAGTTTTTGCGTTAAACCTGTAATTTCGCGACCGTTTCAACGCTTTTAAGAGCGGCGTTTCGGCGACGATAACGATTGCAACGCCTCGCGTCGACAAAAAAACGTTAAAACTTGAGAAAAAATGGAGAAAAACTTATGTCAAACTGGAAAAATCGGGTAAAATAATAAAGCAAGCCGGTTTTAACGAGCGTTTCCGCCGCGACGGACGCGCCGTTTATTCCGGCGTCGCTCGCCTTGCCGACGCGACGTTTTCCTTGTTTCGCGCGCCTTTTTACCCGTCGACGCCGTTATGTTCGCTCGCTCCGTTTTTCGCCGCGTCCTTGCGGACGCTTCGTTTTGTCGCCGCCCTCTTTTGTTCGCGCTTTTGTCGAGCGCGGCGATTTTCGGCGTTCTCGGTTCGTTCGGCTGCGCAAGTTCCGACGGCCTCTTCAAGGATTCTTGCCTCTTTTCCTCGAACAAGAAATCGCAAGTCGAGCGGCTTTCGTCGAGCGACGAGCGAGGAATCGTCAACCGCGCGGCGCTCGCCTCGACGGAACGCAAAAATCCTTGGGAACCGACCGAAAGCGACCTCGCCGAAGCGCGGGCGGCCGGCGTCGATTTGAAGGATTACGTTTGGGCGACGCAGCGTCCGAACGGCGGCGTCCTCTTTCCGAAAAAGCTCCCGGCGCCGGGCCCGGTCGTCGTTCTCGAACCGAGCTCGATCGCGGCGCCGATCGGAACCGAAATCGTGTTGGTCGCGAGTTTCGTCGGCGAAGACTCGACGCACCTGCGCGTCGGCGAGAAAATCGAGTGGAATCTAACCGGCGTCGGAACGTTTTTGGCGGCGAACCCGAACGACTCGGCTTGTTGCCTCGACCTGCTCGGCAAAACGGAAAAACGCGTCGACGACCGCTATTTGACGACCGAAACGACGAACCGACTTTGGCGGATTCACCGCGGCACCGAAACTCAACTCGACGACGTAACGATTCTGCGCGGCCAAACTTGGGCGAGCGTCCAATCGCAACAAGAGGGAACGAGCTCCGTCGTCGTTTTCTCCGACTCGATCGACAATTGGGATCGTCGCAAAGCGTCCGCCGAAATTTACTGGATCGACGCGGCGTTCCGTTTCCCGCAATCGCGAGTTTATTCGATCGGCTCCGCGGCGACGCTGACGACAACCGTTCGCCGCCGCACGAACCTCGAGCCGCGCCCCGGCTGGACCGTTCGTTACGAAGTCCTTTCGGGCGCCGCCGGACTCGGCCCGACCGCGTCGAACGTTCTCGACGTCCCGACCGACTCGAACGGAAACGCCGTCGTCGAGTTGCGGCAAAAAGACGGAGTCGGCGACGTTTGCCGCGTCTCCGCGACCGTTCTGCGCCCGGCGACCGCCGACGAAAAGGCGATTCCGGTCGAAAAAACGACCTTCGCGGTCTCTTGGACGCAAGCGGCGCTCGTCGGCGTCGAGCTGAAAACGCCCCCGACCGCGCCCGTCGGCGAAGAGTTTCAAGCCGCCGCGCTCCTCTCGAACAATTCGGACTTCGAACACGACGTCAAACTTTACTTGACGCTTCCGTCGAACGCCGACTTCGTCCGTTCCGACCCGGCGCCGGAAAAAGTCGAAAACGGCCGCGTCGTTTGGAATTTGCCGAGCGTTCCGGCGCGCTCGTCGCGAACGATTCCTTTTTATTTGATTAAGAAAACGGGCGACCCGCTCGACATGCAGATCGAAATCGACGCGACGGCGACCAACTCGGCCCCGAGCTCGACGCCGTCGCAAGGAACTTCGGTCGCCGCGCCCGCGCCGCTCGGAACGCAACCGCCGGTCGAGTCGCCGACCCCGAACGCTC
>JAFYQR010000048.1 GCA_017559825.1 Thermoguttaceae bacterium
ACGCCGCCAGCGCGGTCGACACCTTCGCCGCCGACTCCCAAACGGCCAGGCCGGAAAAGCCCTCGACGCTCGACGACTCGACGCTGCCGAACTGATCCCACCAACCGGCCAAATCGCTCATTTTATCGGACAGGTCGACGCGCAAGTCGAACTCGCCGATCGCGGCGGCCTCTTTTTGAAGTCGACTGTACAAGTCGAAAATATCGTTCAACAGGTCGATAAACCCGTCGAGCCGATGGTCGTGCACGACGGAATCGACGCCGGAAAAGAGGCTGTACTGCGCGCCAAAACCGAGAATCGACCACGGATCGGGAAACGCTCCGCACGCGAGCCCGCGCCGCGTCAAGTCCTCGATCTCCTCCATGCACTTCGCGCCCTCGGCGGGCCGCCCGACGTCGACGGCCAAATGCCCCTTCGTAATCAACGAGTCGATTCGCGACAAAATCCGCGCCGACGGCGTTTCGATAATTTGCGCCTGTCGCTCGGCCTCCTTGAAGTAGCCCATGCGAGCGAACGTTCGCGCCAAGCCGAACCGCTGCATTTGGTCCGCTCGACGCGTCGCCAACGAGCGGTTCAACGACTGACGCGCTCCGGCGAACGGTTGGAAAAGCCGCGCCGCCTCTGTTTGCAGCCGTTCGCGATGCTCGCGGTTCGGCACGCGCAAAATCAGCCTTTCGTAAAACGCGTCGCGGTACGCGGCGATCGCCGGCATCAGCGTCGAAAGCGAAACGGTCGAGTCGTGCGCTTGAACGCAGCCGCCGGAAACGCCGGACGCCATCAAAATCGTCCCCGCCGTTACCGCCGCCGCTTCGTAAACGAACTCGGCGCGCCGCTTTTCGTCCTTTTCCTCCCAAACGCGAGCCATGATCGCGTCGAGCGTCGTTTGGTGAACGACGAAACGCCGGAAATACCCGCTCCCGTCGATGCAGCGGTCGTCCCAGGTGCCGAAGCTGTAATTCGGGCGGCGATTGACCGGATGGTCGAAGTCGTAAGCGCGCGGGTCGAGCGCAAGCTCGCGCATTTTGCTCAGATCGAACGACGCTTCGCGCAAAAGATCGTCGTCGGTCGAGCGCAAAATTTCGAGCGTCTTCTCGACGACGTCGCGATACGGCCCGAACGCCGCGCCGGCCCCCTCGACGTAAAGCGGAACGAGCGAAATCCACTCGCGTTCGTTCGGCTCGTGGCGCTCCGCGCCCTCGAGCGTCGGAATCGGACGATACCCGAGGAAATCGTTCGCCTGCCGGACGACGTCGGCGACCAAGCTCCCGTCGTCTCCGAACGCGTCGCGAGCGGTCGTCAAACGGCAAATTCGCGCCATAAAGAACGAATTGAACAAAAATTCGTTTTTCTGATGATAAAGCGAATCGCGATGGAAAACGCGGTACTCGCCCAACGCTTCCTCGACCGAATCGAGAACGCGCGCCGCCTGCCGCGAGTCGCGAAACGCGTCGGTCGTTTCGGAGAGCGCCGCGAGCTCGGTTCGAAGCAAATCGAGCGCGTCGCGCCAAATCTCGGTCGATCCGCGCTCGGCCAACGCTCCGAACAGCGCGTTCCAAGCCGAGATAAAACGAACGTCCCGACTTCCGGTCGAAAAATTCAAATACCCTAAAATATCGCGAACGAAAATCCGTTCGTCGTCGTTCAATTCAAATTTCGTCATCGGCGTCATCAAATTCGTTCGCAAAGGCGGCGCGACATGGCGTTAAAATCGTTCGAGTCGTCAAAATCGTTAAAATTCGCCGCTCGACGGGAAGGCGCCGCGGTCGTTTAATAATTTGCGACGCCGTAATTATATTAATAGTAGACGCGTTTTCTTTTTTCACTAGGGGGGGCCCGTCGATATTCCGCAAACGAAGCCGGTTTTCTCGCCTCGTCGTTCCGGCGAGCGCAATTTTTCGGAGCGTTCCGCTTTTTCGCCCGCCGCTTCAAGCGCCGAAAACAAAATTTCGCTTTAATTATCAATCTAACGTAAAAAAACGTCGTCCGTTTTTCGACGAACGACGTTCTCAAACGATTTTTCGCTCCGCTCGGTCGAGCGGCGTCAAAGCGTTTCGCGCAATTTTTCAACCAACGCGTCGATCATTTCCGGCGAGTGCGTCGCGAAAACGGCGATTCGAAGCGCGCCGCGCCGCCCGTCCCCGCAAGTCGGCAAAAACGAAATTAAAATCCGCTCGTTCGCCAGCGTCCGCTGAATCCGGCGCATGTTCTGAGGCGTTCCGACGCGCAGCGAAACGACCGGCGACGGCGACGCCTCGACGTCGAACCCCAACGCGCGCAACCCGGAGCGCAAGCGATCGGCGTTTTCGCGCAAACGCGTCCGCAAATCCGGCGTCGTCGTTAATATCCGCAATCCTCGAGCGGTCGCCGCGGCGATCGGGTTCGACGGAATCGCGCCGCAAATCTCCTCGCAAACTTCGCCCAACTTCTCGACGAACGACTCGCTCCCGGGCGCGACGCAGCCAAACCCGCCGACCGCCTTCGCCAACGAAGCGAACATGTAAAGTCGAACGCCTTCTTGTTTCGCGCTCGACGCCTGCTCGAACTCGGCGAACGGGTCGTCGTCGAACGCTTCCGGCTCGAACTCGGTTTCGCAGCGCGTCGCGTTGACGCGGCTCAAATCGAGCCCGCAATGCTCGAGCGTTCCGCGTCCTCGCTCGCCCAAAACTCCGACGCCGTGCGAGTCGTCGACGAGAAGCGCGGCGCCGGAGTGGCGTCGCAAGGCGCGTTCGTATCGATCGAGCGGCGAAATCGAGCCGCAGTCGGCGAAAACGCCGTCGACGACGACGAGCGGACGCGCGCCGTTCGGCAAATTATTTCGCAGTTTTTCCGCCAAGTCGACCGCGTCGCAACGCCGAAACAAAATCGGCGTCCAAACGCTCGCCGCCGACTCGCCGCGCCGTCCGCAGCCGAGTTTTTCCAAAAGCGGCCGCCAAAACGCCGCCGACGCTTCGTCGACGAAGACGCGATCGAACGAGCCGTCGAGCAAACGGAGCGTCGCCTCCGCCGTCGCCGTTTCGCTCAACGAGTAAAAAGCGCGCTCGACGCCGAAAAATTCCGCCGCGTTTCGCTCGACGTCGCGAGCCGGCGCCGGAACGAAGCAGCGCCGCGACGTCGCCGACGCGAGCCCGTACTTCATCGCCGCTTCGCAAGCGGTCGCGAGCATCTCCGGATCGGCTTGCAGTCCAAGATACCCGTCGCCGCCGAAATAAACGTAAGTTTTGCCGTCGATCGTCGCCGTCGCGTCCGGCGGGCCGTCGAGTCGAAACGCGTTCTCGACGCTTTCGCGCTCGGCGTCGACGCGGTTCGAGCGAGCGTTCCGTTTCGCGACGTTTCGTATCGACGGCTCGGCGAACGCTTTCGCGACGTTCTTGCGACGCTCGGTTTCCCGTTCGGCGCGTTCCCGCTCGCCGTTTTCTCGTCCGACAAGGTCGCCCGCCAAGCGGCGCAAACGTTCGAATTCGGCGCGATCTTCGGCGTCGTCGCGGTCGCTCGAACCGACGACTTCGGAGCGCCCGGCGCGACGCGAACCTTCCGCCGCGTCAAACTCGCCCGCTTCGCCGCGTTTCTCGCTCTTTCGCTCGGCGCCGTCGATTTTCGCGTTCCAACGCGATTCGAAAGCGTCCAAAAACGACGCGAAAACGCTCGGGGCCTCGTCCGTCGACTCGCTCTCCCGTCGAGCGTTCGAGAAAAACGGACTCGACGAAAAGAGATCGTCGCGGCGCGAACCGAATCGAGAAAATTCGTTAAACGACTTCATGCGAAACTCAAAAGGCGTAAAATAGTGTAACTTTGCGCGACGCGGCGACGATAACGCTTTTCCGCGTCGACGGGGATTTTTCGTCGTCGACGCGGGAAAGATAGCAAGATTTTCCTTTCGAAACAAGACCGCTTTTTCGATAAAAAACGTCGAGGCCTCCGCCGCGCCGCTCGGCGCGATCGTTTCGAGAAAAATTTGAAAAAAATCGGTCGCCGCCGCAAAAAAAACTTGCAATCGCCGCCGCCGTTTGGTAAAATCGCCGCAAACGGTCGGCGAACGCCGCGTCGAAACGAACGCGAAACGTCCCGATTATTTATCCGCATTTATTAATTAACGTTTTAATATCGGTTTCTCAAGCCGGAAAGGAGCGTCCCATGACATTGCGCAACGCCCGTTCTACTCGCCGCGATTTCCTCAAAACGACGACCCTCGCCGCAGGCGTCGGCGCGCTCGGTCTCGCGAACTTCCCCGCTCCGGCGGTCGCTCGCGAAATCGGCGTCAATTCGAAACTGAACATCGCGCACGTCGGCATCACCCGCCAAGGCGCGTACAGCGTCAACGGTTGCAAAGGCGAAAACCAAATCGCCCTCTGCGACGCGGACTCGAAGCACCTCGACGCGGCGAAAGCGACGTATCCGAAAGCGAAAATGTTCCAAGATTTCCGCGATATGCTCGCCGAAATGGGCGACCAACTCGACGCGATCGTCGTCTGCACGCCGGACCACACGCACGCCGCGCCCGCGATCGCCGGGATGAAACTCGGCCTCCACTGCTATTCCGAAAAACCGCTCGCGCACGATATTTACCAAGTCCGCGCAATGCAAAAAGTCGCGAAGGACAAGAATCTCGTTACGCAAATGGGAACGCAGATTCACGCGGAGGATAACTACCGCCGCGTCGTCGAGCTGATCCAAGCGGGCGCCATCGGAACCGTTAAAGACGTTAAAGTCTGGTGCCAAAACCGTTACATTGGAAAACCGAAAGCCGCCGAAAAGGTCGAATGCCCGAAAACGCTGAACTGGGACGCTTGGCTCGGCCCGGCCGCCGAACGCGATTACGATCCGCGTTACCTTCCGGGAACTTGGCGTCATTACTGGGATTTCGGAAACGGCGCGATGGGCGACATGGGTTGCCACTACCTCGACCTGCCGTTCTGGGCGCTCGGACTCGGCTATCCGCTTTCGGTCGAAACGACGTCGCCGAATCCGCTCGACCCGGAACTTTGCGGTTGGGACTTGACCGCGAAATACGAGTTCGCGGCGCTCGACGGCGGCTCCGAACCGCTGACGCTCTCTTGGCAAGACGGCCAAGCGCGTCCGGAATGCTTGAAGGAATTCGGTCTCGAAAAACACGGCGCCGGCGTTCTCTTCTTCGGAACCGACGGGATTCTCTTCTCGACGTATTACGAACACGCCCTTCTTCCGAAGGAAAAATTCGAAGGTTTTGAACGTCCGGCGCAATCGATTCCGAAGTCGCTCGGACACCACGCCGAATGGATTAAAGCGATCAAAGACGGCGCCGGAGCCGGCTCGACGACGTGCGATTTCGGTTACTCCGGTCGTATCGCCGAAACGGTGCTTCTTGGCTGCTTCTCGTACCGTTGCGGTCAAAAATTGATTTACGACGCCGAAAACACGAAAGCGACGAACTGCCCGAAGGCGGATCAATACATCAAACAATATTGTCGCCCGGGTTGGGAAGTCTGATCGTTTAAATCGATTTTAACGCCGTCGCAATCTCGCGTTCGCCGCAACTTGACGAACGCGAACGTTAAAACTTAACGTTTTTAACGGTTTCAACGCTGAACGATCGACAAAAAAACCCCGACGCTGCGCAAACGTCGGGGTTTTGTCGTCGGTCGCGGCGAGTTTACGTTCTCGCGAAATCAGAAATCGTAACTAATTTCTTTAATCTCAAACTTAATCAAGCCGACCGGCACTTTCACTTCGGCCACGTCGCCGACTTTCTTACCGAGGAAACCTTGCGCCAACGGGCAAGTGCAGAGAATCTTCCCGGAGTCGAAGTCCTCTTCCCCCGCGCCGACAAGCGTGTATTTCAGCGTGCGCCCGTCCTTCAAGCGCTTGACGACGATCGTCGCGCCAAAACGAATTTCGTCTTGAGGAATCGTCGACGGGTCGATGATTTGCGCTCGCCCGACGCGGCTTTTCAAGTCGTTAATTTTCGCTTGGAGCAGTCCTTGGCTCTCGCGAGCGCCGTGGTATTCGGCGTTTTCCTTCAAGTCGCCTTCGGCTCGCGCGGCGGCGAGACGTTCCAAAATCGGCGGCATCTCTTCGTTTTCAAGACGTTCGATCTCTTTTTTAAGACGAGCGTATCCTTCGCGAGTCATCGGAATCGGATCGTTCATGACTACCTTGTTACTTCCTTTCTCTCGTTTATTAATAGCGCGAAGGCGCGCGACCGCGACGGGCGCGCGCCGGCGACGAGAACCTTCGTCCTCGCAACGACGTTCACGTTTATTATTTTACCGCAAATTTAGCGTTTGGCAACCGTCAATTTATTTCTTATCAGCCCGATCGCTTCGACGACGATTTCCTCGCCGGCGGCATTCTTTTTCGGCAGCTCGAAATTAGCGGTCGCTCGCGAGATAAATTCGCTCGCGACGCCGGAGGTCAAATTGTATTTTCCGTCGATTTCAATTTTGATCGTCGCGCTCGCCCCGCCGGTCAAATCGACGTCGAGAATCGATTCGGCGACGACGTTCGCTTTCGGTTCGCGACGACCGAGCGTTTTCAGCGAGCAGTCCAGAACCAGCTTTTTCTCGCCGACGACCGGGAGCGCGAAGGGCGTTTCGGTCGTCCATTTGTCGCCGACGCCGACCGGCTCGCTCGGAAGCGGATACGAAAGCGGCTCGAAAATTTGCGCGATATTTTCCGGCGTCGCGATCGTCGCGATATGCGCGACAAAATTCTTTTCGTCGTCGCTTTCGCCCGTCGGCAACGTCTTCGCAAAGGCTTCGCAACCGACGACTTTAACGACTTTGCCGCCTTTAAGTTCGACGAGAAACTCGCTTTTTTTCAAATTATCGAAAACGTTTTTCATCAACGCGTCGCCGCGCAGCAGATTGTCGCTGTCGTAATAGGCGAGGTCGGCGCCGTCGCTTTGCAAACGAATCATGACGCGCGCCGCCTTCAATTTCAAGACGCGAACCCCATCGGCGCGAAGCGGCGTCGCCTCGACGAACCAGTCGAACGTCGCTCGCGTTTGCGTCCGCGCCAACACCGAGCGATTATACGATTCGACGTAAGAAACCGACGTTTCCTGAAGCGCTTCGTAACGTCCTTCGTTCCAAGCGTTTTTAACGTCGATTTTTTCCTCGGCGGCGCGAGCGACGCTCGAAAAAACCGCCGCCGTCCCCAACGCCCAAGCGCAAACCGCGATCGTCGCCCATTTTAACGTCAAAAAACGCTTCATCGTCTCAATATTCCCGATAAAAAAGTTATATTCGTTACTTTTGTCATAAAAAAAGGTCGGCGCGTCGAAACAACAAGCCGCCTTGTGTTAAATCGGCGCTAGACCTTTGTTTCTTTAACTTTTTCGCCGACAATTTTCGCAATTTCCGGAATTCTGTGGAGAAAAGTCGAAATAAACGGCGCGACCGATATTTTCCCTACGACCGCGCTCTTCGATTAACGATACATCGGAAGATAACGGTACGGCGTTTCGAGAATCAACACGGCGAGCGCGGTGTTGAGGAGCCGTCCGCCGTCGTTCATGTAAACGTCGTAAAAGAGCCAGCTGCCGCGCTCGCAATCATCGCCGCCGACCGCCGCGGAGAGCCCGCCGCCTCGAACTTGCGTCGCGACCAAAAAATCGCGCAGTTTCGCGAATCGCTCGCTCCACAGTTTTCCGCCGTAGTGGTGGAGCGCAAGCGCGGCGTAATAGGAAAAATAGAGATTATGGACAAACCGATCGCCGCGAAAATACGTCTTCCCGCGCTCGCCCCGCGAACCTTTGGCGGCTTTTTTCCAAATCGAGTTCGCGTCGTCGATCCAATCGGCGATCTGTTCGGCTCCGGCGTCTAAAACCGGCGTTCCCGGCGTCGCGCCGACGTACTCTCGCGCCAAGACGCCGACGGCGGTCGTTCCCCAACGCTTCGCGACGTCCTCGTCGGTCGCCTTCATGTAGCGATACGAACGCCCGTTTTTCTCCATCACCGAATCGAGAAAGCCGCCGACGCGGTACGCGATCGACGGTTTGAGCGCGAAACCGGCCGAAACGCCCGACTTCAACGCCATCAGCTGCCAACCGAGAACCGACGCGTCCCCCGGAACGTTCGGATGGAACCCGACGTCGCCCGGATAAAGATACCGCCACCCGCCGTCGTTCAACTGCCCGGCGACGATCAGTTCGAGCCCGCCTTCGGCCAACGGTCGCAACGCTTCGTCGCGCGTCATTTCGAACGCTTCGCAGATCGTAATAACCGCGAGCGCTTGAACGTAAGACGAGCCGGCCGCGACCAAGTCGGCGCCGGGCGCAAAATCGCGAAAGTCGACCCCGTTTTCCGTTTTTTTCGCGCGATACGTCAAGAAACGCAGGCCGGACGCGACCGTTTTTTGATATTTGTTCTTTTTAACGTGGTCGTACCCGGCGCCCAAAAACGGGAGAAGCGCGATCGCAGTCGCCGCGTTGCGACTCGGATGAAGCGCCGCTCGGTACGTCGGGCCGCCGACCGACGCCGACGTCGCGGTCGAGTTCGAGCAACCTTCGCAAGAGCCGCCGCGCCCGTTCGCGTCCTCCGCCGTCAAGTCGAAGGCCCAGCCGCCGTCCGGGAGTTGGTGCCGCGCCAACCAGTCGAGCCCGCGTTCGACGGCGTCCTCGCTCTCGTCGGTAACGTCCCCTTCTCGCCCGGGCGCCCCTCGCCGTCGCGCCGCCGCCGTTCGCGCCTTCGTCGTTCCGGTCGCCGAATAAAACGGAACGCCGCCCCCGGTTTCGCTCGGCGCGGACTCGCCGATTTCCGCAAGGGGAGCCGCCTCCGTCGCGCCGTCCGTTTGCGCCGTCAAATCCGTTAAAGACCGCAAAGTCTCCTCGGCGAGCGCCTGCTCCATCTCTTGAACCGCGTCGTCCGACAACTCGCTTGCGTCGGGAAGGGTTTCGAGGGTCGTTTCGGCGGTCGCGGAATCTCCGGCTTCGTCGACGATATCGAGCTCGCCCGGCTCCGGCGCGAATCCGCCCTCCGTCCAACCGAGCGTTCCGACGCGAACCTGCAGCGCGATCGACGCTAAAATCAGCGCAAGAATCAAATGCAAGAAAACGCTGACGAACGCGCCCAAATTCCGCCGCGCCGTCGCCCAACGCCAAAGAATTTGCGCCGTCGAAAGCGCCCGCCAACGCGCCGGCACGGGAAAGAGCCCCAAAAGTTTGCGCGTTTTATTTTTTTTACCCAAACGACGACGTCGGCGCGCTTCCGGCGAAAAAGAGTCGCTCGAAACGCCGCGTCGCGCGAGCTCCGCTTCGTCGAAATCGTCCTCGCCGACGATAATCGGCGGAACGACGACGCGACGCGGCTCCTCGACGTTCGACGTTTGCGGACGAAAATCTTGCCGACTTTCTCCGCTTCGCCGATCTTCCGAAAAATCCGCGCCGTCCCAATCGTTCGAATCGCGTTCGTCGACCGAGCCCGTCGAACCGTCGAAATCGTTAAACTCGCCGCCGTTTTTCGCGTCGTTCATTTCCGTTTTCCTTCGTCGTTTCCCGACGCGACGGCGTTCGAGTCGCGCTTCGAACGCATTCGCTTAACAAATCGAACGACGCGACGACGATTTAGCGCATCTCCATTTCGATGTAGTCGGTTTTCGGGTTCCCGACGTACAACTGGCGCGGCCGCATAATCTTCGCGCCCTCGGCGAAGTGCTGTTCCTTCCACTGCGCGATCCAACCGGGCAAACGGCCGATCGCGAACATCACGGTGAACATATCGGTCGGAATCCCCATCGCTCTTAACAAAATACCGCTGTAGAAGTCGACGTTCGGGTAAAGTTTGCGGTCGACGAAGTACGGATCTTTGAGAGCCTTTTCCTCCAACTTCCGAGCGACGTCGAGCAACGGGTCGGAGAGCTTGAGTTTGTCGAAAACACGGTCGCAAGCGGTTTTAAGGATTTTAGCGCGCGGGTCGTAATTGCGATAAACGCGGTGCCCGAACCCGAACAACCGGAACGGATTCGTTTTGTCTTTCGCCGCTTCGAGGCAGTCTTCCGGCCGCATCCCGCCCTTGTGAATCCGCTCGAGCATCTCCATTACTTTAACGTTGGCGCCGCCGTGCAGCGGCCCCCAAAGCGCGTTGACCCCGGCGCTGCACGACGCGAACAGGTTCGCCTGCGCCGAGCAAACGACGCGGACGGCGTTCGCGCTGCAGTTTTGCTCGTGGTCGGCGTGCAAAATGAAGACCAAGTTCAACGCGTCTTCGATTTCCGGCGCGACTTCGTATTGTCGGTACGGAATCGAGAACATCATGTGCAGGAAGTTCGCGCAGTAACGCAGGCTCGGATCCGGATAAATGAACGGCAAGCCGGACGCGCGGCGGTGCGTGAAGGCGGCGATGGTGCGCACTTTGCTGATGACGCGAGCGGCGGCTTCCATCAGCGTCGCCTCGTCCTCAAAGAACAAAAATTCTTTATGATAGCACGACATCATCCCGATCATCGCCGACAAAATCGCCATCGGCGGCGCGTCGACCGGAAGCGACTGAAACTGACTGCGAAGCCCTTCGTGCAGAAGCTCGTGCTCCGTCAGCATGTCGCTGAATTGCGCCAATTCGTCTTTATCGGGCAAGCGGCCGAAAATCAGCGCCCACGCGACCTCGATAAAGTTCGGGCTCGGACGGTCGAACTGCTCGATCGGAATCCCGCGATAACGGAGGACGCCGCGTTCGCCGTCGATGTAAGTGATCGAACTGCGGCAGATCGCCGTGTTCCCGAGCGAAGGGTCGTAAGTCGTCAAACCGTGGTCTTTATGCAACGACGTAACGTCGACGGCGCGTTCCCCCTCGACCCCGGTGTAAACGTTCAAATCGATTTCTTTCCCGTCGATCAGAAGTTTCGCCTTGTCCTGCAAATCCGACATAACTTCTCCTTCTTCGCAAATAAGTCTCTTCCTAATTGTCCCTCGCTCGCCGCTCGGTCGCTTCGACTCGCCGCCGAGTCTTCGCGCCGCCGAGTCGAAAACGTTCGCCGCCGTTGATCGCCCTTAAAACAATAAAGGGAAAAATCCGCGAAGCCGCTCGCTCGGCGAACCGACGCGCGACGAAAACGCCCGTTCGTTCGACGATAGCTTTTACATTATAAACGACGAATCGCTCTTTGAAAAGACTTAAACCGCTCTTTCCTTAAAAAAAACGCATTCTTTTCCGTTCTAGTATAAGCAAAACTTATAAAACCATCGCCGCGAGTTCGGGTTATTTCGATAATAACGAAAAAAACGCCGCACCGTTTGCCGCTTATCTTTCTTTCCGCTTCGCCGACGACGTCCCTTTCCTCCCCCACCTTCCCCTCTTTCTCCATTTTTCCAATCTCTTCTCGCGTTTTCCCTAATTTTTCACGAAATTCGAAAAAAACGGAAAAAAAACTTGACAAACGCCGCGAAGGAGCAAAAAACGTCTGGACGTCGAAGCGAAAAACGGTTATCCTCCCCGCGTCGCGAGTTTGCTTTGAGGCTTTTAACGATTTTAACGCCTTTGCGCCGTCTCGCGTTTCCGGTATTAACGCTAAAACCGATTGCAACGGCTCGCCGTTTCGGTTCGCTCGACGCGACCTCGCTCTCGCGCCGCGTTCCGTCGACGCAACTTTTCCATTAACGAGAACTAACATCATGATGAAACAGTCGATCTTATTCGGATTCGGAACCGCCCTCCTTTCGTTGGGCTTAGCCGTCGGCGGTTACTTGACGGGCCGCGTCGCTCGACAAGAGCCGGCGCCGGCCGCGCTCCCGGTTTTCGCCGCGTCGTCGAGCGAAAGCGACGGCGTCGTTCTCGCGACCGGCTCGTTCAGTTCGAACGTCGAAGCGATGTATTATCTCGATTCGCAAAGCGGTCGGCTCTCGGCGGCGCTCCTTTCCCGCAGCGCGCCCGAATTCCAAAAGACCTTCGTTCGCAACGTTAAAAACGACCTTGTCGAAGCGGCGAATCAACTCGGCGTTTCGGTTCCGACGACGCCGAAATTCTTGATGACGACCGGCGAAGCGGACGTTCGCAACGTCGGCGCGCGCGGAGCCCTCTCGAAGTCCTTCGTTTACGTCGCGGAAATCAATAGCGGCTTCGTTCTCGTGTACGCGCTTCCGAGCGCCAACGAGCGCGACCTCGCCGTTTCCGGCGGTGAAATCGTTCTTTGGACTTACGCTCGACTGAACGAAGGTCTCCAAGACGCCGCCGCGGTCGGGCTTCCGCAACAAGCGCGGCCGCAGAACGCCGTTCCGGCGCAAGAGCCGCGTCTCCTCGACTCCGGTTTTTATCGCGGCGGTTGAGCAAATTTTCGCCGACTCGCGCGGTTTGCGACAACTTTGCGATCGTTGCGAACCGCGCCGTTTCCTTTGTTTCCTTAAACTCGCTCGTTCGTCGGTTCGGGCTGGCCGCCGCCAATGTTATACACGGCATAAGGGGGGATGGGCAGTCCATCGGCCCCGGTCTGGCGCTGGGGGGCGCGCTGCACCCTTCGATTAACTCAGGGTAAATCATAATTTATGGTGAGCCTGTTTACCATGAGTCCAGTCGAATGGAACCAAGTCGCGGCGGCAGCCCTTCGATAAACTCAGGGTAAATCTGCCTTTTTCTTC